>DFNM01000155.1 GCA_002376045.1 Firmicutes bacterium UBA3567 | reverse complement strand
TCTCTAAACTCCTTTTAAGCTTAATGGCATTACTGTAATAATTAAACTTCCCTACCTGATTGGTATATACTTCAATAGCGTACACATTTGATGTTATTGAAAGTAGAAACACTAAAACAATTGTTATGATTCCATTTTTTGCAATTCTTTTTTTCATGATATTACCCCCATACTCACTTCTAGAATCTTTCAGTCTTATACCATTTTACCGTTTTTATTCCCAGGAGCTTGTCCTTAAAGGATAAAAGAAAGCTTCTCAAGGTTAGTACTATCCACATCTGGCAATATGTAAAATACATTATAGCGATAAGCAGTATATTCTTAATATTGCCTTCGCCTTTTTCTAGGTTTATTGCTATTGCCATTTCTGTAACGAATAATACATACGCAAGTATCCATAATACAAAAAAGGGGCCTTGCAAAGTCAAATGGGATATATCTAGGATTACAATAATAAATATTATATCCGAAATTATTACAGAAGAAAGGAATAGAAAGTATATAGAAAAAAAGTAGAATATATCTAGCGCAACCACTTTTCTTTTCATAGACAGCAATTTGAATAAATACTTCCCAATAACGTATATATTCCCTCTTACCCATCTAGTCCTCTGCTTAAACCATACCTTCCAAGTTTCAGGTTCCTGTTCCCATGTGACCGCTAGAGGGAAAAACTTTATTTTATAGCCCAACCCGTATATTTGCAAACTGAACTCGGAATCTTCCCTGTAGCCCAGCTCATATACCCTTACGCTCAATTCTGTATCTTCTGTAATAGCCTTTTCGTTCCAACCTCCCAATCTGTCTATGACGTTTTTTCTGATAATATAATTGGTCCCCGGAATGGTAGAAATATTGAAAAGCTTCCATCTTCCTGCCTGAGAAATCCATTGAAAGCCAAGGGTTTCTATGTTTATAAACCGTGTAAGAATATTTTTATCTTTATTCCTGGTTCTAAATTTGCCTACAACGCAAGCCAGCTGCGGGTCCTGAACTATAGCTGCCACAAGATACCTTAGGGCCATTCTTTCTGGAGTATTATCAGCATCGTATACTGCTATATATTCTCCTCTGGCTTCTTCCAATCCTCTGTTCAGGGCAGCAGCCTTCCCTCTTCCACCTTCAGGAGGTAAAACTGTAATCACCTTCAGATTGTTATACTCTTGCAGCAGCTCCTGCAATATTTCTCCCGTTCTATCAGAAGAACAGTCATTTATTACAATAAGTTCGAATCTATCCTGGGGGTAATCCATGTTCATTATTGCTTTAACACTACGTTCTATTACTTTTTCTTCATTGTGGGCAGGTACCAGTATAGATACAAAAGGGTATTCTTTTAACGTTGAAAACACTGCACCAGGATCCTTATAAATTTCATCATGGTATTTGTATCCGCTAAAAGTCAGTAAAATATGGTATAACAGCATAATCCATATAGAGATTAATGCATACAAGAATAACATATCCATCAAAGTAAGATCCATAATTACTCCTTCTCCTCGAATAAACTTTTTTTCTGTCTGTTCCTGACTTTAAAATAGATATAAACAAGCCTCACGACATTAACAGCTACCAAAACAGCTAAAAGAGTAAAAACAACCTCGATTATGCTGTATAAAACAGGCACTCTTTCTTCTTTCTGAACCTCTGATGCTTTTTCTTTTTGCAGCAAAGGTCCCTCATATACAATATTGCCTCCATTGCTTTTTATGCTGTAATTTCCTGCTTTTACCCAGTTATCTTCTCTTCCCAAATCTCCGAAAACATATCCTAAAGATTTAAGGCCTTCTACAATCTGCTTTAGATATTCTATATCCATATAACTGTGAAAGAAAACTCCTGTAGTAGCATCCCTCACCACAAGCAATTTTGTCGCATTGACTAATATCTTTTTCACATCATTACTACCACCCTCACCCACATATCCAAGGGACTCCGGCAGGAGTCGATTAAAGCGTTTGGTATTTTTGATCTCATATGGCGGTGCCTCAGTAGCAAACCACCTGTCAGTAGTTTGTATCTGACCAATTACAGTGGAAAAGTATTTCTTTAGTTCTGCATAACCTTCCTGGGCCATCGCATAGTGGGGTGGTATAAAGGCCAGAGGATACAAGCCGTTCTCCAGGCAAACCTCAATCCCTTTTATTACTCTATCTCTAATATAATCAGCATAATTCACATTAAGGGGTCTGTCTTCAAAAGCATCCCAAAACTCAAACCCCTCCCCTGTTTCACTTTTGTAGTGCTGATGGGTGTATCCATGGAGTGCCACC
This sequence comes from Firmicutes bacterium UBA3567, assembly GCA_002376045.1. Classification (GTDB taxonomy): domain Bacteria; phylum Bacillota; class Thermosediminibacteria; order Koleobacterales; family UBA3567; genus UBA3567. The sequence goes on along the minus strand of DFNM01000155.1, from coordinate 3,897 downwards.
GTGCCTCCCCGTTCTACCATGTATTTAACCGCTTCAACAAGTTCCGGATAATCTGTAATAGATGCTCCAGCCCCACTGTTGGGATTAATGTAAGCCGGGATCAGAACAATTATAAATGGCACCTTTCTACTATAAAGATAATCCGCTATTTCCCTGAGACGTTTTGGAGACCTTAAAACGCTCACATCTTCTATTCTCAAATACACCTTCCTGACTTCGTTATGTGCTTCCCCAAATATTTCATGTAGCACATCACTAAATACAAGATACTTTATACCAGATGTATCCAATCCGGACATGTACCAATAGTTCTTCCAGTTAACTATCAAAGGATAAACATGTCTGCCGTTGCTGACCTCACCGTATGTAGTTACACCCTCTCTTAAAGGCTCTACCAGCAGGTTTGGTCCACAATCCTTTCCTAAATCGAAAGTAATTCCTTTGTAAGTAACAAGATTGTAGCTTTTTGATATTCCGAGAAATTCTAAGGGAATATTCTTATTAACATTTAACAATTCAGCTATGTCTTTCCCATACCAAACCACTGTTCTGGTAGTATTTGCCATATCCTGCAGCAGTTGTGAATTAACAGAATCCTTTTCCCTCAAAGACAGATAAAAGATAAACTGATAGTTCTCCAGCATCCCTTTTTTGTATTCCTTTTCTTTTATGGTTTCTACCGCTGTGTTAAAATGACCCAGCTGTTCAGATAATAGAACCGAAAAGTCATTATCAAGCCCAAAATAGTCCCTGTTAAGCAGATTAGGATTATCATATACCACCAGCACCGGTTTAGGCTTTTCTTCATATGCACAAGCAAGCTTGGATCCCGTTAGTATCATTACAAATATTAGTAGAAAAGCTGCCCTTTTCATCCCACATCATACTCCAGTTCTCTCTCAGCCCTTTCTTTGAAGGCAATAGCATCTTTTTCTTTATCTTCTAGCTGTGCAATCCCGATTTTAAAACTAAACTTTAGTTGTCTTCTATCTTTCCCATCGCTTATTTCCAAATTTTCCAGAAAGTTTGTCAGCCTCTCCTTAAGAACCAGCGCCCCTTTTTCATCTGTATTTGACAGTATGAGGGCAAATTTATCCTTCTCCAGCCTCGCTTTTTTATCAATATCCCTAGTATGCTCTGCTATCTTTTTACTTATATTGATAATCACATTGCTGCAGACCGTATCTCCATAAATCGACCTGAGTTCGTCAAAGTATTGTATTTTAATCAGCATTATGCTAAGAGGAGTCCCATACCTTTTAGACTTGCTTATTTCTTCAGAAAGGTCAAGGTAAAACTTTTTTGCATTGCTAAAACCGGTTTCCTTGTCTAACAGCACAAGTTCTTCCATATCTTTAATATATTTTTCTGATCTTTCCACCGCTTCCTTTATTGTTTCAGAAAGCTTACCAGAAATGTATGAACTAAAAGGAAAGAGGAACAGCCAAACAATCTGTTGGTAGCTTATCTCCATCATTGGCCCTTTTGTAACTGCACCGTACATAAGATAGGTACCGTAAAAAAAAACTGCAACCATGCCCGCAATAAGTCCTCTCACAAGCCCCAACCAGTATGCCAAAGCAATTAATAGAGTATTTAAAGCAAAAAGGATATATGTATTAATAGGTAATTGTTGGTATGAAATGAATATAACTGTAACTATAATAACAAAAATTGTAAGGGTTAATATTATTCCTCCATCTATTAGCCTTTTGGTATTTCTCATCTCCATTTTCCCCTCCCTATCTATACAATAAAGCCATCGCTATAAGAGCCTGTAGATTATCGAAGGAATGGCCGTTGCCTTTAAGCAAGTCAACAAAACCACCGTAGGCAGGAGTATCCTCCCTCATATCCTGAAGCGTTAAAAGCCTTTCCATAAGCTCGTTTGCCAGTTCTTTATCTCCTTCTCTAAGGCAAAGCTGCACTCCTAAAGCATAAACTGCTGCAGATTCAAAATCTACCACTGGTTGGCCTTTAATCGGATGATATCGCCCGTATATTTTATCCCTTTGGCTGATTTCCTTCCTCATCCAATCCAGCATCTCCTTTTGTTCTATCCCTGCCTCTGACAAATGAATTGAAACATATAATGTATCTATCAGGTTGATGGTAGTTTCATTTTCAAAGGTCTTTTTCTCATAATTATATATTATCTTGCGAAATGGATATCGGGAAGAATAACGTGACTTTTCCAGTAAATCTAATCCCATGTCTGCTACCGTCAGTAATCTCGGTTGATACCGGGCAAGAGCCTTTAATCCTTTAATATCAATATATGAAAGCTTAATAGTGTTGCTCTTTGTCCCATATTCCCAATTATAACAATCAACTAAATTGTTGTTATAAACCTCATATTTCATTATATTGTCAGCAATTTTCCTAGCAGTATATAGGTATTTCCTATCTCTCCACAATTGGTGGGCTCTGATAAGCGAATAAGCTATTCTGATATCATCAATTGTTGCACTGCTATAAGAAGACGGTGTTCCATCTTCCTCAACCTTCCAGGGAATAAACCCCTCTTTCGTCATCATGCCTTCAGTAAGAAATTTATATTGTATATCGAAAATCTCTTTGTTTCCCCTGAGCACAGCATAATACATCATTAAGCCTACCGATTCGGAGAGCACTTCCCGGCCTTTGACACCATACTCAAATACTCCGTTCTTATTATAATTAGTATATATACCACCGTAAGGTGACAACATCTCCCTCATAACAAAACCTAGCAGCAGTTTTTCCCGATATGATAGTCCATTTGTTTCACCTATTTTTTTCTTATGTAAAGGGGGTAACCCCTCTGATATATCTGATTCTTTTGGAGTGCAAGATGTTGCGACCAAAACAGAAAATATTATCGTTAATAAGATAAAGCTTCTTCTGCTCTTCATAGCAATAACCTCACTTTTTCATATTCATTTATATCTTATATTTCGCACCCCATTAACATCTTAAACTATCAGAAAATCTATATCTTCATCTTTTATATAATAGCAAGATGGAGAATGATTAAGGAAGTGTCGGATTACACTGCCTTAGCTAAATCCACAAAAAGATTTGGAGGAGTAACCTTTTGAAAATATTTACACTTTTTTATTATACAATAAAATTCAGATAGTTTCTATATCGTCCAAATCAATACATGCGATTCTTCCTTATCCATAAAGCCTTGTCACAATAAATAGAAACAGGGTAACATTTTCTCAAGTTGTTGACATGGATTTTAGCCGCTTATTGTATCCAAAAAAATCTTTAAAATCCTGGCCGTCAAACCCCATATCGTGTGCCTGCCATATGTGTAGAACAGTACGGGATAACTTCCGGTTTTCCACCTGTAGTTTTTCCCATTCCGAATCAGTGAAAAGGGAAAATCCCGTCTTGGTTCATTCCTAACATCCACAAAATACACCTGGGGTTTGTGACGCAAAAGATACTCTAGCGGAACGGTAAAAACCTCTGAAACCTCATCTCTGTTAAAGTTTATTTTGTTTACATCTACATCAATTAATCTGCCAGCAAAGGGATAAATTATTATGTTGTAGGGAGTGATAATGTAATTAAGGGGACCAAAAATCCGAACCTGGTTGTGAGAGATCCTTAATTCCTCAAGCGTTTCTCTTACAGCAGATTCTAAAGGCGTTTCTCCTTTTTCTATTCTGCCGCCGGGAAAACATATTTCCCCCGGTTGTTCATCTAGGTTTTCAGCCCTGACTTCAAACAATACATGAAGTTGTTTGTCAACCTCTACAAGGGGAAGAAACACGGAAAATAAATTATAATGGTCTTCGGGCCCAGGTTTTTTCTGAGAAATCTTTTTTCTTATTATTTCCTCATTATTCACGCTATCACCCGCAGTTTTTGTTTTCGTAAACCTAATTAGGATTGTATCTGAAG
>DFNM01000154.1 GCA_002376045.1 Firmicutes bacterium UBA3567 | reverse complement strand
ATGCAAAAAAATGACCTGAACACAGGTCATTTTTAAGCCTCTATTTCGTGTATTTATCAGCAACTTTTGAAGCTCCTGAAGCCTCCGGTTTGATCTTGATAGTGTATCCGCTTCCCATTACCCAGCCAACCACTTCTTTAATCAGTTCCTTGGTGTCTCCTTTCTCCCCTATATCCACATGCACCTCTATATCCATGTTGAGATGCTTCATCCTATCAAGCTCTGGCTTCAGGAGGTCCATTATTTCCAGGGATAGAGATGTTTCTGTAAAAATTCGCTGCCGAAGATTTATGATGTTCTGCTTGTAAATACGGCGGTAGTAGTAACGGGCTCCTTTCCCTATGCGGTGAACGATTATAGCCGTAACAAAACAAACATCTTCTCTGAGGTGTGAATCCGTTCCGATTATCAGCTTGTATCTGAATTTTGGTTTTTCAAGTATATATGCTTTAATGTCTTCAAAGACTTCATCTAAAGACAATCTGCCTTTAGATGGACTGATAAAGGCTATTTTCATGAAGTTCAACCCTTTTAAAAACATTCTAATACAAAGTATAATTTATATTCTCACAAAAGGCAACCCTCAAAAGCTTTTGCCAGCCTGGCAAACTCTTTGATACTGAGGTGTTCAGCCCTTCGCGTCTCATCTATTCCTGCTGTTTGTAGAATTTCTTTGATCTTTTGAGGACTTAGATTTTGTCCCTGAGATTTTTTGAGGGAGTTGTAAATAGTTTTTCGACGGTAAGCGAAACTGGCCTTTACTACTTTAAAAAAGCTTTCTTTCCCAACATCATATAAAATTTTTTTGTAGGGTATCAGCTTTAGTATAGCCGAATCGATTTTGGGCTTGGGCATGAAAACGGTTCGCGGAACAGCAGAGACCAAACGGGCTTCACAAAAAAACTGCACAATTACCGAAAGCACCCCATAATCTCTGGAACCCGGCCCGGCTGTTATTCGCTCCGCAACCTCTTTTTGCACCAGAAAGACCATCAGCTCTATGGACTCATGGTTTTCCAGCAGTTTCAAGATTATGGGATTTGTAATATAATACGGCAGGTTTGCTAAGACTTTAATGTTTCGGCCCTTAAAAGACGTATCTATAAGATTGTTTAAAGACAATTTTAAAAAATCATCGTTTATGATCTCAACATTGTTGCAGGTTTTTAGGGTATAAGTCAGAATAGGGATAAGGGATTTATCTATTTCAACACCTACCACCTTTGCGGCTCTAGAAGCTAGTTTTCTCGTCATGGTGCCTAAACCAGGGCCCACTTCTAAAACCACATCATCTTTCTTCAATTCAGCAGCCTCTACAATTTTATTGAGTATGTTTTCGTCTATTAAAAAATTCTGACCCAGACTGCGGGAAAACCTAAAACCAAAATGCTGTATTATTTTTTTGATAGTTGTGGGAGAAGTGAGTTTATCATCCATTCACACCAGTCCATTATATCAAATTGCTGAAAAGTTTTATACCACTGAAAACAGTTTATGGTAAAAAGACAATAATAAAGTAGGCCTAAGACAAACGGTTATTTGAACTTAGGTTTTGCCAGTTTCTGCTTGGATTTTGAAAAAAAATTGGATTAAGCATCTATAGGGTTCAGTTTGACTTTATATCCCAAGGATTCCAAATACGGCTTGAAATTTTTATTGATGCGGCCGGTGCAGCATGTATGTCTTGACAGTTCTGGAGAAAGCTATAACAGTTAAACAATTGACCGGATTGGGCTCACATGACATTTAACTCAGCTAAAATGAAGAAGAACCTTATAATTTAATTTTGATCAGCAAGGATATACACCTTTACTTTTTTTCGGCCATACCTCATTGCTTCTTCATATGATTCATAATACAGGTCTATTCTGTTGCCCTTTATAGCACTCCCTATATCGGCTGCCAGGGCATATCCGTAGCCCTCTACATATAGTCTGGTTCCCAGGGGAATAACTCTGGGATCTACTGCCACTACTCCTCTTCTAGCAGGTATTCCTGTGTAGGTTATACCATAACCCGGATCCCCTGGTCTTTTCCCTGTGGAAGAATAACCTGAATCATATGCTGTAGCAATCACGGTCAATGCCTTCGTGAACCGAATCCTTTCACCCCTTGAGTTTACGAAAGAGTCTCGTGTTCCGTATTCCACTATCTTATCCTGTTTTTCTTTTAATACCTTTTCCTGCAGCTTTTCCCTTTTGACTTCTATACCATCTTCATAGATTACCTTGTATGTGACTTCTTTAACACCTTCATGCCCCTGCTGAACGACCCTTGTAACGCCTTTGTCCAGTTTGTCATTTTTTCTCCTGATAAGATGATAGTATATTCTTTCTTTTTCCGTGATGTATTCCACAGTCACTCGGATAACTTTGATCTCCATACCTGGATATACCTTTGAATCGAGGCCCGGTTGAACTCTATCCCTGGGATTAAGCTTAATCCCCGCTTGTTTAAGCACCGACATAACAATAGTGTCCGTTGTTTTAATGGTGAGGTTTTTACCATCTACCTTAATAGCAACAGGAAAAGCCCGTTTTATCAGGATTTCCATTTCTTCTTTAACCTTTTCCTCTAAACCTGGTTTCACCATATCTTCAGGGTTGATGGTTATGTTGTTTTCTTCCAGTACCCTGGCAACTGTTGGCTGCATTGTTTTCACAGTAATAAGCTTTCCATCGTCATTAATAGTAACCTGTTTTTCCATCCACACGTAAAGGGTTATCGCAAAAATCACGAATACCGTAAGGGGGATTATAATCAACAGGGGTAAATTCAACGGCTTTCCACTCTGTTTTGTAACATCTTCATCCATATATAGCCCTCCTAAAGCGGGTTGTATCCACTTAAACAGTATAACCAAAAAGCACGGGAATTATTATTAATTACTTCTTTAACAGAGGCCTTACTCGAAAACGGGCACCTATTTCCGCCGCTATTTTCCTGCACTTGTCCACATCAATCTCTGGCAGGTCAACAACAGTAAGGGTAACCTCAGGAATATGTTTTACACACTCCCGGGCGAATTCAACAACCCCATCAAAAGCTTTCTCGCCAAATTCTGACCTGCAGAGCTTATTATACTTTTCAGCATTCTCGGCATTCAAGCTGATGGAGATAGAGTCTACCAGCCCTTTAAGTTCAGGAACAATGTTTCTATTGTATATGAGGTTGGCCTGCCCATTGGTATCGATTCTCGTTTTTTTATCAAAGCTTTTAACGTATTTACACACTTTCTTTACCACCTCTAACCGTGTTAAGGGTTCCCCATAACCGCAAAATACAATCTCATCATAAGGCGTGGGATCCCCTATAGTCTCAATTACTTTCCGGGCTGCAGGTTCCCTATCAAGCCAAAGGTTGCAGCCCACTATACATGGTTCTATATTTCTTAAGCAGAAACAACAATCATTGGTACACCTGTTCGTTATATTCAGGTAAAGATTGTTCTCTAATCTGTATACAATCACCATAATCACCTCTTCTGCCATAACTTCATAAGGGTATTTTACCACAATAAGTGTATACTTTCATATCCTTTTTTTAAGCTGAAATTAAAGGCTGCACCATACTTGCTCTACTTATGACTATTGAAGTGTTTTACAAATAGAGTGAAGGCTTCACCATCAAAAACTTCGTTATAGATCCTGTAAAGGGCAGGGATCACCATATTAAAATACTCATTCCTTGCTTTTCGGATGTAGCCCTGTTTTTCCATTCTGTTTAACAAATCCATCAATGTAAACACTCCCAAAAACCTCTATAACTCAAATCACTTTTGCTGTATCCCTCATCAAAACAAACCAGCCACAGTATATGTTGTTCTATATTTTTTGCATTTTTTTAATCAGCCATTATTACTGCTTTTCCCTTTCTATATAATATTCTCTATCAAATACAATTTGTTTTTACTTTTCAGTTTTAGTTTTATTTTTAATTGTTCCACATTTGAAATCAAAATCCTCTTTATATTACAAAACCCCTTCCCAAAAAACGGGAAGGGGGATTTTTTTACGGCAGCCTAAAGACATCTTTCGCATTTTTTGTTGTGATCCGAATCACTTCCTCCAGAGGCATGTTCTTGATCTCGGCAATTTTCTCCGCTACATATTGAACATAAGCGGGTTCATTCCTCTTTCCCCTTTGAGGTTCTGGAGAAAGCCAGGGACAATCCGTTTCAACAAGCATCCTCTCAAGGGGAACATCCTCTACGACTTTTATGAGTCTTCTGGCATTGGGATATGTCACCGGGCCCGCAAAGGATATATAGAAACCCATTTTTATGCATTCCAGCGCCATTTCACTGCTCCCAGAAAAACAGTGTAAAACTCCACCTACAAGGCTTGCTCTTTCTTGTTTAATAATTTTTAATGTATCTCCGTGGGCATCCCTGTCATGGATCACAATGGGTAAGTCCACTTCCTTAGCCAGACTTATCTGAGTTTTAAACACTTCCTGTTGAAGCTCTCTGGGGGAAAGATTCCTGTAATAGTCAAGCCCCATTTCCCCCAGTGCTACCACCTTGTCTCTTTTCGTCAGGTTATACAGAAGTTCATATGTGTCATCATCGGCCTTCTTTGCATCGTGGGGATGTATCCCCACAGCAGTATACACCATGTCATATTTTTCAGCGAGTTTTACTGCCATTTCAGACGATGGACCGTCAAAACCCACATTTATGATTTTCTCCACACCCTTTTCCTGAGCCCTTTTTACAACTTCATCTCTATCCCGATGGAATCGATCAACATCCAGGTGTGCATGGGTATCTATGAGCAAGATATCACCCCTTACGTAACTTTTAGTCCGGATTCCAAATCCCTGTCAATGGTTAAAAGGCTAAGCTTCTTATCCCCCTTATCTGAGGCTGCCAGGATCATTCCTTCTGATTTGACTCCGAACAGCTTAGCAGGTTTTAAATTGGCAATGTAAATTACCTTCTTGCCAATGAGTTGCTGGGGGGTATAATGGGCGGCTATTCCGGATACAACCTGTTTCTTCTCATTTCCCACTTCAAGCTGAAGTTTTAGAAGTTTGTCAGAGCCCTCGATTTTTTCTGCTTCGATTATTCTGGCTACCCTTAAATCCATTTTAGCAAAATCCTCTATGGAAATCATGTCCTTGTCTTGCTGTTGCTTTTCTTGTTGCGGCGCTTTTTCCTGGGGTTTTTCTTTTTCCATTTCAACTCTGGGGAAGATCGGATCTCCTTTATCGATTTTAATCCCGGAAGGAAGTTTACCCCAGGTGTGGATGCTCTCCCAGGTTCCCAGCTTTTCATCGGCTACTCCCATCTGCCTGAATATTTTGCCCGGTGTATTGGGCATAAAGGGTTTGATCAGAACGGCTATAAACCTTATTGACTCCAGCAGGTTATACAGCACTGTAGCCAGCCTGTCCTTCTTATCAGCATCTCTGGCAAGCACCCATGGCATTGTTTCATCAATGTACTTGTTTGTCCTGCCAACAAGCTTCCATATTTCAGAAAGGGCATCGGAAAACTTCAGCTGGTCCATGTATCCCTCAACTCTGGCAGGAACGGCCAGTGCCAGTTGTTTCAATGCTTCATCCAGCTCTTCCGGGGTAGTGGGTTCTGGAATTATTCCATCAAAGTACTTTTCCACCATGGTAAGGGTTCTGTTTACAAGATTTCCCAGGTCGTTTGCCAGATCAAAATTGATTCGCTGGATAAGGGCTTCATTGGAAAAAACTCCATCTGCTCCAAAGGGTATTTCTCGGAGCAGGAAATACCTTATAACATCTACTCCATACCTGTCTACCAGAATTTTGGGATCTACGACATTGCCCTTGGATTTAGACATTTTACCCCCTTCGAGGATAAGCCACCCATGGCCGAATACTTTTTGGGGTAGGGGAAGACCAAGGGCCATCAACATGATAGGCCATATTATTGTATGAAATCTTACAATCTCTTTCCCCACCAGGTGCACATCAGCAGGCCAGTATTTTTTGAATTTCGATTCGTCTTCTGATTTATAACCTAGGGCAGATATATAATTTGACAGGGCATCGATCCATACATACACCACATGTTCAGGATCAAAGGGTACTTCTATACCCCAGTCAAAACTGGTCCGTGAAACACACAGGTCTTCAAGCCCGGGTTTTATGAAATTGATCATTTCGTTTTTTCGTGACTCAGGTTGAATAAAGTCGCTTTCCTGTATGTATTTTAGAATCCTGTCTTGATACTTGGAAAGCTTGAAAAAATAGGCTTCTTCCTTGATTATCTCTACATCCCTTCCACAGTCGGGACACTTACCATCTTTCAACTGCCTCTCGGTCCAGAAGGATTCGCAGGGTGTGCAGTACCATCCCTTATACTCTCCTTTGTATATATCCCCTTGCTCGTAGAGCTGTTTGAATATCTGCTGCACACATTTTTTGTGTCTTTCTTCCGTTGTCCTGATAAAATCATCATAGGAAATATCTAGTGTTTTCCAAAGATCCTTGATCCACTCCACTATTTTATCCACATATTCTTTGGGAGACATGCCATTTTCCTGAGCAATCCTCTGTATCTTTTGACCATGCTCATCGGTGCCTGTCAAGAAAAACACGTCATATCCCGTCAGCTTTTTAAACCTCGCCATGGCATCCGCAGCCACCGTAGTGTAGGAATGCCCAATGTGAAGCTTATCACTGGGATAGTATATGGGAGTTGTAATGTAAAAGGTCTTGTTTCCAGACATGTTTTACCCTCCTTTTTTGAATTTAAAAAACCCCGCTCCTCAAAAAGGGGCGAGGTTGTATTCCACGCGGTACCACCCTATTTCACCCATATCTGATATGGGTCTCATTGGTATACCACAGCTGGTTTAACGGCAGCCTTCCCGGCACAGTTTAATCGGAAGCTCCGCTTCTTTTCAACTGCACAGCTCTAGGGCCATCTTCAGTGCCTTTACTGTCACCGGCTCTCACCTCATTCCGGCTCTCTTCAGACAGTTCCAACACTTACTCTCCCCTTCACAGCTTTTATATTTATATTGTGTGCAAACTTTTGCTATAGTAAAACTATACAAAATTTATTTTGTATTGTCAAGTTTTACTGTGATAGCACAGAGGTGAAGCATGAACAATGCTCAAAATCCTTTATCTTTCGCGATTTTATGCGGAAAATACCACGAAAAGTTTTTGCTTTATTATTCCTGCAAGCCTTGTTAGTTCTACGTTTCAAAATTCATGCTTCAGTTCCGGTGATAGTAGTAAGTGCATAATTCTTTATGCTGCTCCATTCGCTCTTATAAACAGCATGGATGTTTTTTCTTATTTTTCTACAATCACTGAACCCTTCTTCATCTGTTTGAGCATTCCTCGTGTTACCAGGTGATCTGTTCTGTGTTTCGGCCATTTAACACAATTGAACACAATATCAACACCGGGAAGCAATTTTTTGATGTTATACTGATTGGAAAAGGCAGTGTCTATTTGTGGAAATCTATGCTTCAATTGTCTTGAGGTTCCAAGTATTTATATCCATCACAGTAACTTGCGCTCCTAAAGCGGTTAACACTTCTGTTGCCGCTTCTCCCACAATTCCGGCTCCTATAACCAAAGCTTTTGCTCCCGGTGCTCCTCCTATACCTGAAATCAATTTACCCATACCGCCATTGATACTTAATAAATGATATGCTCCCATTAAAGCCCCCAGCTTACCAGCAACTTCACAGTTGGGGGAACCGTAGCGGTGGCTGTCTTCTGCAGTAAAAGTGTATAAAAAGAAGTCACACCACCCTTCAATACCGGATTGATCTCCATTTCCTACCACACCAATATTACAATATTATCGATTTTTATTTTTGAAAAGTCGAATCCACAAAGCAAATACTAGCCCTGTCATAACTGCAACAACAGGGAAACTCTGAACCTTCTGGTGGTTTTTATTCCCAGAAGATCAACACTATAAAAGGCGGTTAAAACTGCTTATTTAATCAATTTAACAAGGATATCGGCTTAAGTTTAGGTCATTTCGTATACAAAAAAATAAAAATATATTCATTTTTGTCGTTGACTTTTATTGGAATATCTGGTATGCTTTTCTTAAGGGTGTCGAAATTTGTAATAAGGGGGCGAAATTGATGAAATCTACAGGAATAGTTAGAAAAGTTGATGAATTAGGGAGGGTGGTAATACCTATAGAATTAAGGCGAACTCTTGATATTGCCAAGAAAGATTCTTTGGAAATCTATGTCGATTCAGACAAAATAATCCTTAAAAAATATCAACCTGCATGTATTTTCTGTGGAAGTGCAGAAGATGTTTTCATTATCAAAAACAAAAACATCTGCTCCAAGTGTTTAAACGAAATTAAAAATGCAGGTTAACATAATAATTATAAGGGGTCAGCTGTATTAAAAAAAGAGAGTTAATCCCTTTATTGGTGGGTTAACTCTCTTTTTTAAGAGGCGATAGGATGGCACTGTACAATATTTAACAGCTTTCACGCCTCTTGCGAAATTGTTTAGCAAAACCAAAAAATACGAACAAAAAGCATTTAAGGGTGTGAAATGTGCCTAATTGTTAATCAAATTTTCATCATTCTATCATTTTTGAGAGTTCTTTTGAACGGTTGGCAGCATTCTGTACTGCTAAAATCAGGCTTTCTTTGAATCCTTTCTGTTCAAGGACCTTGATGCCTGCTTCTGTAGTGCCATTCGGTGAAGTTACTTTTTTCCGCAGCAGTGTAGGTTCTTCCCCTGTTTCCCGCGCCATTTTAGCAGCTCCCAGGACGGTTTGAACAGCAAGGTCAAAGGATTCTTTTCGGCTTAAACCCGATACAATCCCTGCTTCAATAAGGCCTTCCATCAAAAGGTAAACATAAGCCGGCCCGCTTCCGCTCAGACCTGTTATGGCATCGATAGCGCTCTCTTTCACTTTCAGAACCCGTCCCACCGATGAAAATATCTCAGTCGCCATCTCTAGGTGTTTTGTTTTGCACCATTTGCCTTCAGCCAGTGCGGTGGCAGATTCGTTTACATGGCATGAAGTATTGGGCATAGCCCTTATTACTGCCACCCTGTTTTCCAAATTTTTTTCTATATATTCCGTTGTTATACCCGCTGCCACAGAAATCAATAGCTGGTTTTGTGTTAAAACACTCCCGATATCATTAAGAACATCTTTTACATCATTAGGTTTTACAGCAATAATGATTATATCCGACTCTAAAGCAACTTTTTTATTGGAACCTGTAATATTAACTCCATAGGTTTCTTTAAGGTAGTGCAGCCTGTGGATTTTGTTCTTATTGGTTACCAAAATGTGTTCACTGGCTATATTCACTTTCGAGTTGATAAGACCTTTTATCAATGCATGGGACATTGAGCCTGCTCCTATTATACCGATTTTTTTCATATCCAACATTTTGATATCCCTCCAGTTAAGATACTAAAACTTGATAACAAAAAAACCTTTCATCCACTAAAGGACGAAAGGGTTATCTTTTCGCGGTACCACCTTTTTTGGCCAAAACGGCCCGCCTCTTAAGGTACACCCTTGCTGGTATACCCTTCCATTTTTAACGGCAGGAATCCCCGACACGGATTATCTCCGGTAGCTCCAGGGCGGGTTCGGAAAGTTTTAAGTAACGGAATCTTTCAGCCTGTGGATTCCGCTCTCTATATACCAAAACTTTTCCTACTATTCCCCTTCAACGCTTTTAACTCCTATAAAATCTATAGTGTGATTTATATTCTACTTAAATTCAATTTTGTTGTCAAGGTTTTTTGTAAAACTTTGTTATTAATCTGTGATATTATCACTATAGAATTGTTCTGAGAAAATGTCACTTTTACGTTATAACCGGGCCCGGGTAATTGTAGTTATTCCGTTCGGCCAGTCAAGGGTAAAGTGAACGGGCTTCGCCCGCCCTTGACAGAACCTGGGAGAAGGCCATAATGATTTAACTATTAACCGGATTAGGTTTGCATGGCATTTAACTCAACTAAGATGGAGAAGAACCGTTTTTATTGAATTAAATTTGAGAATTACGTATCGTAATACAGGAATATTGTTGCTACCCGCAAGACACACATTAAGTCGAGTGCCGGACAAAAACCTGTAATGCTCTTTTTGATTATATCCAGCCTCTCTAGTGCACCATTTAACGTCTGTAAGCTTAATGAATAATACTGAAAACGGGATAGTCATATAATAATATAAAAAAGTAGGTTCCTCGTTATTCTTTTAAATCTATCGCCACATCATAAACTTCCCTTTTAGACAGGTTTCTTTCCCGGGCTACTCTTGCAATGGCCTGTTTTTTCGACAATCCTCGGTTAATATAAATCAGGAGGTGTTCCTTTACCGTTAATTCATTCCAGATTGATTTTTGGTTTCTGGGGTTTTGGTTGCCTTCAACAACAAAGACAAACTCCCCTAAAGGAGTGTTTTTTTGAAATTTTTCTAAAGCTTCTTCTATATTTCCTCTAAAGATTTCCTCATGCTGCTTAGTCAGTTCACGGGCTATACAAATTTTTCTGTTACCCATGTGTTTTCTCAAATCCTCCAAAGATTTTTTTACCCGATGTGGCGCTTCGTAAAAAACAAGGGTCCTTCCCTCTCCTTCAAGTTCCTGCAGGAGCTTTTCTCTCTCCTTTGCTTTCCTCGGAAGAAACCCTTCAAAAACAAATTTTTTTGTTGGAAGGCCTGAAACGGCCAAAGCTGTAACAAGGGCAGAGGGGCCCGGAACAGGAATCACTGCAATTCCTTCACTGGAAGCGTGTTTTACCAGTTCTTCCCCGGGGTCTGATATTCCAGGAGTTCCCGCATCAGAGACCAGGGCGATGTTTTTGCCCTTTTGCATCATTTCGATTAGCTTCCTACCCTTTTTTTCTTTGTTGTATCTATGGTAACTCGTTAAAGGGGTGTTTATTTTAAAATGGTTTAGCAACTTTTTTGTGTGTTTTGTGTCTTCAGCAGCAATAACATCAACTTCTTTTAATATTCTCAACACCCTTAGGGTTATATCTTCAAGATTCCCTATAGGTGTAGCACACAAAAAGAGCTTGCCGCTGTTTGTATCCATTACGTACTGGATTCCTCCTTGCCGTAAATCTGGAGTACCTCCCTGGTGTATTGACCTTTTTTTTCATACACAACGAGAGGGGGCATAACTTCAATGCCATACCCCCCACCTTTTATCCCTTTAACAAGAAACAGGTTTGCATTTTTGTCAGGGGCAGGTTGAATGGCCCTCAATACCTTGGGTTCAATTTTGTATGTTTTCATTTTAGCGATCACTTCCGATAACCGGCTGGCTCTATGGATCATATAAAAGTTCCCCTTCAGTTTAAGAAGTTTGCACGCTGCTAGAAGCACATCATCCAGGCTGCATTTTATTTCATGTTTGGCTACTGCTTTGCTTGATGTCTTGTTTATGAATCCCGCCCCCTTCTCAATGTATGGAGGATTGGTAACAACGGCATCGAAACTCTCAGGCCCGAAGTTCAGGGGAGCTTGCTTCAAATCCATGTTGTAAATTCGTATCCTATCTTCCAGACCATTGAGTTTGACACTCCTCTCAGCCATGTCTGAAAGGTGTTTCTGTATCTCTATGCCGACGATTTTTTTTGCCTTGGTTTTGGCGGATAAAAGCAGCGGAATCACACCCGTCCCTGTACCCAGGTCTATAACCATGTCTCCCTTTATATCTCCAGCAAAATTGGCCAGCAAAACGGCATCTATGGAAAAGCAGTAATACTCTGGGTTCTGTATGATTTTCAGACCATTACACTCCAGGTCATCGATCCTTTCCAAGCTGCAAGCCTCCTTTATTTTATAAGCTTTACTATACGGTGGTTTCCAAAATCAGCAACATAAAGGTTTCCTTCTCTATCCAGAGCCAGACCCCTGGGTTCATTAAAAGTTTCTCCCTCTCCAAAGGTCTCTATAACTTTTTCCAGCTCCCCTTCCGGGGAAAACACAACAATCCTGTTGTTGAAGGTATCTGAAACATACACATTGCCCAGGGCATCGATGGCAAGTCCCTGAGGGCCTTCCATATCACTGCCTTCCTGTATTATTCCAAACTCGATTCCAACTTCTTCAGTGTTTATAAACTTGTCAAAAAGTTTTCCCTTCACATCATACCTGTATATTGTCCCATCTACAGCACTCAACACGAACATGCTGTTATCTTTTATGAAAAGTTCCTGAGGTTTTGGAACCTTAATCTCCATCAAAAAGCGGCCAGCAGAATCAAACTTCTGAACCCTGTTGTTGTATTTATCCGCTACATATACATCTCCTTCATCATCAACGAAGATGGCAGAAGGTCCCTTTACTATACCATAGAGGTCCAGCAATCCAAAATATCCCGCTTCTTTGCCTCTTCCTCCAAAACTGATATCAAAGCTACCGTTTAGGAATTTTTGAACCATATCCAGATCCAGGACATACACGTAATCCTTAAAACTGAAGATGTCCTGAGGGTTCACGAATTCTCCGGAGTTGTATCCGCTGATATACTCAGTTATGAAACTGCCATCAGAATCCAGTCTTAAAACTTTAAAATTTAAGGGGTCCTCCATAAAAGCATCTCCACCCACAATATAAATGGAATTATTGCTATCTACATCCACATTCCTGGGGTATATAAAAGCTTCAGGGGTTTCCTGTCTCCCCAAAACATACAGAAACTCTCCTTTTGAATCGAAACACTCTACTCTATGGTTGTAAACATCTATAACATACAGGAGGTCATCATTGCCGATGCTTAAAGCTGTAGGGCCGTAATTGCCGTATCGGGAACCGATGGTTCCAAAACTGCCTTCCTTGTTGCCCATCCCACCAATTCTGTCTATCATCTTACCCTGCTGGTTTATTTTCAACACGTGGTACAACTCTGAATCTGTCACATATATGTTTTTGTTTGAATCAACTTCTATATGAAGCAGCTGAGTGAACACACCTTCAACATCATCATTGTCTATTACCTTCAAAAGCCTGCCCTCTCTACTAAATACCTGTATCCGTTTGTTTAAGGTATCAGCTACATAAATGTTGTCATCCTGATCTACTGCAAGGCCATTGGGCCCCAGATAAAATTCCGAACCTTCTGCACCGAACTGCCCCGGTTTTGTCCCGCTTCCACCAAATCTCCTGACAATTTCACCATCAGTGGTCATTATTAGAACCTCATCAAAATTCAGAATAACAAGCTTACCATCCTTCAATACCTCTATGTTCCTGGGAATAAAGTTGGTATCCTCTCCAGTAAATTCTATTGCTCGTTCATAATTTCCCCGAGAATCGAAAACATGAATGCTGCGGGAATCTAAATCTGCTACATACACGTTTCCCTGGGAATCAGTAGTCAAATCAATGGGCATTTGTAGACCATCAGTTTTGGACCCAAATTTATCAATAAACTCCCCCTGGAGGCTGAATCTCTTTATCATCCCCCTTACGGAAAAAATATCTATAACATATATGTTGTTGTGTTCATCTACATGTATTCCTACAGGATACCCTAAAACATCATCCCCTATCCCGTTATAAACCACAAATTCGTCAAAAAGCACACCTTTATCCTTCTGTTGTTGTGGTTTCTGAGTATCCTCAACAGGTTGCAGTGTTTCTCCTTCATTCTGAACTGGTGGATTTGTTTGATCTCCACTGGTGCATCCGCTCAACATAACTATTATCATGAACAAAAACAGCATCAACTTTTTCATCAAAACACCCCCTTTTTTATGGTATTCTTCTTATTTCCCTGTTTTCCTTTATTAAAAAGCATCCATTCTGCCTCTGTATTAAAAAAAATTGGCCCTTCAAGGGCCATTTCATTCATCTCTTCTCATCCCAGCCAAAACCAGAAGTCTTACAAGCTGCAGCACCGCCATCAAAGTGGCTGCAACATACGTGAGGGCTGCTGCTGAGAGCACTTTCTTGACAGGAACGACTTCGCTTCTTGTGATAAAGCCCTCTGATTCCAGGGCTTCAATGGCTCTGTTGCTGGCATTAAACTCCACAGGTAGTGTAATAATCTGGAAAAGCACCGCTGCGGCAAAAGCAAATATGCCTATATACATCATGTTCTCGGAGCCAAACAGAAAACCCAAAAAGAACAAGGGAAAAGCAGCCTGTGAACCGATATTTGCCACAGGGACTATGGAGTTTCTCAATGCAAGGGGTAAATAGCCCACATCGTGTTGAATGGCATGCCCCGTTTCATGGGCAGCCACACCCAAGGATGCCAGGGTTCTGCCGTTATACACATCCGGCGATAACCTCAGAGTTTTGCTCCTGGGGTCATAATGGTCGGAAAGCTGTCCGGTGTTAATCATTTCTATCCTGACATCATGTAAATTATATCTATCAAGAAGAGCCCTGGCCACCTGAGCACCTGTCAAACCGCTCTGGGCCGGAACCCTTAAATACTTGTTAAATGTCCCATGAACCTTGGTCTGAGCATACATAGCGAGAAACAGAGCGGGTAATATTATAACCATGGTGTAATCCCAAAAGAACATCTTCTTCACCTCGCTTATTTTTACAGTTTTTCAAGAAAATTATAACCACTATTTATTTGAAAGTCAATCCTTTTGTTTTTGCTTTTCAGTTTCATCATCCTCTTCTGCAGCTAATTCTTTGATTTCATCCTCATCAAATTTAACCAAGATATCCTCCTTAACACTGTTTACATTCTCCACTTCCTCTGCGCCTTCATCTGTAATAACTTTTGAACCAGCATGGGGAAGTTCTTCTTTAACACCTTCATACATATCGCATTCAAACCTCAAACAACACATAAGCCTGCCGCACAGGCCTGAAATTTTGCATGGATTCAACGTCAGATTTTGTTTTTTGGCCATTCTTATCGATACAGGATCGAAATCCCCCAAAAAAGTTTTACAGCAGAGGGCTCTCCCACAAGGGCCCAAACCACCGATCATTTTCGCTTCATCCCTTACACCGATCTGCCTCAATTCTATCCTGGTCCTGAACACAGATGCCAGGTCTTTAACTAGTTCTCTAAAATCCACTCTACCATCGGCAGTAAAATAAAATATGATTTTGTTGTTATCAAAAGTGTATTCTACATCAACCAACTTCATTTCCAGGCCGTGTTTTTTTATCTTTTCCAGACATATTTCCGAGGCCTTTTTGGCCTTTTCCATGTTTTCCTCGACTTTCTGCTGGTCTTTTGCTGTCGCTTTCCTGATAACTTTTTTGAGAGGAAGAACTATTTCCTCTTCCTTTACTTCTTTCGGTCCAACCACAACCTCTCCAAATTCAATGCCTCTAGCGGTTTCAACGATTACATTATCACCTTTTTGTAAAGGAATATCATCAGGATCGAAATAATATATTTTACCGGCTTTCTTAAATCTTACCCCTACTACCGTGTACATTTTCATATACCCCCTTAATCTCCATCAGCATAACATCCAGAGTAAGGGCCTTGTTAGCCTGAGCTTGAAGGGCTTTTTGGGTGTCCTGGATGGTTTTTAATATTGTTAACAAGCTGTAATAATCTAAAATCCGGCTTTCGTCAAACAGTTCCTGTTTTTTATCATAGTTTACGATACCTGCAAAGCTGCTGTCTGTTTTGGTAATGAGAACATCTCTATACCAATACAAAAAGAAATCTAAAAGGTTATTCATATCCATATCTTTTTTTTGAAGGGCTTCCGATATTTTGAAGACATCTTTCATGCTGCATGATGAAACTTTTTGTATTAGTTTTATGATTTCCTCCCGCAGTTCGGTAAATTCATCAGATTCAGCTATTTGAAGGGCTCTTCCAATACTTCCTTCGGAAAAGGCAGCATACAGCTTGATGTGGTCATCAGAACCCTTCAATCTATCGTAAAGGTATTTCTCTATTTCGCCCAGTGGTAAGGGATCAAAGGTCACAATTTGAGCCCTGGAAAGGAGGGTTGGCAGGATCATGTTTTCGTTAATGGTTAATATAATAATCACAACATATTCAGGGGGCTCTTCAAAGGTCTTTAACAGGCAGTTTCCGGCTTCAACAGTCATTTTGTCCCCCTGGTCGATGATAAACACCTTTTTCCTTCCTTCATAAGGCCGTGTAACAGCTTCCCGTTGGAGTTCCCGAATCTGTTCTATCCTGATAGAACTCCCCTGAGGTTCTATGATTTTTATATCAGGATAAATTCCCTTCTGGATCCTTTTACAGCTTAAACAGCGGTCACAGGGTTTTACTGCTGTATTGGCACTGCAGTTTAACCCCATGGCGAAGGTTCTAGCTGTCAACATCTTTCCTGTTCCTTCAGGCCCTACAAAAAGATATGCATGACCAACCCTGTTTTTTTTGAGAGAATTTATCAGAAATTTTTTTGCTCTGGATTGACCCACAATTTCATCAAATCCCATTGCATACATCCTCCTGTTTATCTATACAGATCAATCAGAAGACCCCTTATTTCATCGAGCTTTGCTACCAGGTTGATGTTGGGTTGCTCTTTATCCAGAACGGCTTCTGTAAGCTCTATGAGTTTCAAATTGGTTTTTTTAATCAAAACATAGATCTTGTATCTTCCTCTGTAGTTCCAAGACCTGTCTTCAAATCTCATGTATGCTGTTTTAACTGCTTCATCCAGAAACAATTTTACCAGTTTTTTGTATTTTACAAGGTTTTCAAGGGTAGGAGAAGATTTTAAAGCCATACCCTGCCTATCAATATTAGCAAGTATTTTTTTGAGGTTTGCTTTTTGTATAGATTCAGCGGCATCATCGAGTGTCTCTAAGAAGTTCACTTCTCCCTGAATTTTTTCCCTGTCCTTAACCACTGCACCAGGCAGCTTTGAAGAGATTTCGGTAATCTTCATAGTATTCCTCTCCCTTTAAACTTTTTCAAACCTTTCCACGTTTAATACAAATACTGTTGCTCCTCCAACCGTCACTTCTACAGGGTACCCCACATACGAATCTCCCGGTCCTCCCATGGGCAAAGGGGTAACCATCTCCTTGCGGCTGCGGCACACACTCTTGATGATATCGATAACATCTTCGGTATTGTCCTTTTCAACCCCAATCATCAGAGTAGTGTTACCGCTTCTCAAAAATCCACCGGTCGATGCAAGCTTTGTTACCCCGTAATTGGATTTCATGAGTCGATCAATAAGTTTGGGAGCATCCTGATCCTGAACAATAGCCAGAATTAATTTCATTTTTTCTGACCTCCAGCCTTGCTTAAAAACTCCTCCAATACATTAGTGATCTCTTCTTTAACCATTTCAAAGCTTTTCCCACCATCAATTACTTTTATGCGCTGCGGCTCAACTTTCGCCAGCATCAAATAACCCTGTCTCACCTTTTCATAGAAAGCTAATCCTTCCCTTTCCAAACGATCGCTTTTCCGGAAACCTTTTCTCTCCGCTGCCATCTCTGGTTTCACATCCAGCAGCAGGGTTAAATGGGGTTTTATACCCCCTGTTGCAAGACGGTTTATCTCATTAATCCTTTGAATACCAATGTCTCGAGCAACCCCCTGATATGCCAGGCTTGCATCAAGAAATCGATCACACACAACCCATTTCCCCTTCATCAGGGCGGGCAGTATTACCTCCTTAACATGTTGAGCCCTGGATGCCGCATACAACAGGGCTTCTGTCTCTGGTAGCATTTCCCTATTCCGGGTATCCAGCAGAACATCTCTGATTATTTCCCCTATTTTCGTTCCTCCCGGTTCTCTAGTGATTACTGGAAAAATACCCCGACTCCTTAGGTATTCCACTACAGCTTCCATCTGGGAGGTTTTCCCCGAACCATCGATACCTTCAAAGGTAATAAACTTTCCCTTCATCAAACCATCCTCCAGTTGTATTATTAGCTGGCGCTTTTCATCTAAAGCTTACAACATTCCAAGTTGATTATATCATATTTGGAACAAAAAACCGAATCGGTTGTGTTACCTGTCTGTAAACAAGCAGGTAAAACTTAACCCTGTAGCAGGCCCTACAGGGTATGGAAAAAGGATACACTACTCTTCCAGTTCTCTCTTTATTCTAAGGTATTCGTCCTGAGAGATTTCTCCCGCAGCATAACGTCTTTTCAATATATCCATGGGAGTTTCTCTCCGGATATTCATTCTATTTCTATCCCTATTGATCAGCTTCACAATCAAAACAACAAACAGAACCAGACCACCACCCCAGACTAAAAGGTTTATCAGGGGAATGATCCATATCCAGTTAAAATTTTCAAACATGTGAGGCATCCACCACATTCTGATTCTCCTCCTGATGCTTTATGGTACAATTTTACCATGAAAAAGGACAAAAAAAAACAAGGGCATCTTCAGTTTTTACCAGATTCTAAATACTCCATCCATAAGTCCTTTATCCTCTCCAGATGATAAAAGTAGCGGTAACTATAAATGCTTGTAGAAACAATTTCCTCCTCACACAAACAACATATCTGTTTACCCATAAGGATAATACCATTGTCAGCATTGCCATTACACATAAAACAGGGCATCATCAACCTCCAACCCGAACACGAGGATATACAAAACTTTCTTTTATATATCCTATGCTGATTAGGGTTTGACCCGTACCCAAAATTTTCAAAATTCTTATACACAATTAACCAGAAGCTGCTGTGGTCTAAAATCTGAAAATAGTGGAATTATATTAACGACTGGTGTCTGTCTTGTATTATCAATGCCGGGTTTAAAGGTAAGCCCCAGCACCCCCACATGGATGCCCTTTAAATCCCTGAATCTGCAGCGGAGAATGGCAACGGGTTTCATTTTTTTAGCATCATTGGCTTCCAGCGCCTGCTGTATAAGCCGTGTGCTGTAGCCTGTTTTCTCAGTTACTTTATGAGCCCCTTTAAATCTTTGGGAAAACGGCCTCCACCGAAACCCACCCCTGCATTCAAAAACTTGTCTCCAATTCTGCTGTGCATTCCTACGCCCCTGGCAACCTCTCTGACATCTGCTCCCATCTCTTTACATATATTTGAAATATCATTAATAAAGGATATCTTGGGGCCAAAAAGGTACTTGAAGCATACTTGATCATTTCAGCACTCTTAGGTTCAATAACCAGGATTTTGGTGTTTAAGGGAGCATACAGGGCCTTCAAGGTTTGGGTCGCTCTATCAGAATCACTGCCTATTACAATTCTGTCGCCACTGAAAAAATCTTTCACTGCAGTTCCTTCCCTTTAAAAACTCCGAATTGGAAACTTCATCAAAAACAGTATCTGACTTAAGGTTTGACATTATTATTCCCCTTACCCTTCTTACATTCCCAACGAGCACAGTGCTTTTATCAGCACTAGGCATATGCTTCCTACCAGTGTCCTCATGACTTCCGCTGCTACCAGTTTTAAATTTATTCCTTATGAAACTGGAGTTTTTTGTCATAAAAAGCATTAAAAGGGTCAAATAACCTTCGGAATATGTAAGCAACAGGGTAGTGGTCATTGTTCCTATTACCGCTCTCCCAACATTAAATCCTGATTAAATCAATTCTGTGATTTTTATATCAGGTTTTTTCAGTTTGATCTCTTCCATGGATGCAGCAACATCCATAGCAATATCCATGGCAGCTCCCAAAGCTCCTATTAGAATAGATCCATAAAATATTTCTCTGATATTCAAATGTGAATAACCGCTGAACAGTAATGTTCCTATAAAGGGTGCCGTCATTCAGTATAACTCAAATTTATTGCCAAAAAACATTGTTACACCTATTGTTACAAACAACCCACACAGGGTTCCTGCAAAGGCTGCCAGAATCCTGACAACCAGAAACTGGTTTCCTATTTTTGATACTCCGCTTTCGATAACATTGGAGTCATCTATTTCCAAAACAATCCCTTTAACTTCCGACACACTGTTATCCATGTTTTTCCCGGCATTATAACAAAACAATCCCATAACTACTCCTATCATTACAAGCACAATAAGAACTTTAAATGCTTTTTTCATGTTACAACACCTCATTATTCCTTCCAATTTATTGTAAAATCAGAAAATAGCCGGGAAAATCCCTGCTCTGTTTTCACTCGCTCAAGTCAAAATTCAAAACTTCCGCCATTGTCTTCGCTATTTTTGTATTGTCTTTGTAACCGCTAAAGTTGGAAGCACCCACACCTATCGCAGACATGGGGATGGCAGTGGCAGAGTGGGCATAGGTGGTTCAGTGTAAATTGGCTCTCTTCGATAATATATGAGTTACTTCTATGGCTACCGGGTCATAATCAGCGTATTAATTGGGGTTTGGCTGTATGTATTGATCGACACTATCCATACCTCTTTCAGCTTGAGGAAGTAGTTCTTTCCAATTCCCAATCCCATACCACCTGTTTCATGGTCACCCACAAAAACGATTAGAGTTTCCTCTGGGTGTTTTTTGTAGAATTCATAGGCTTTTTCCACAGCTTTATCGAAAGCCAGGGTATCATAAATGACTCCCGTAGGATCTTTGGTATGACAGGCATGGTCTATTCTTCCACCTTCTACCATCAAAAAGAAACCATTGGGGTATCTTGATAGGGTTTCAATTCCCTTTTGGGTCATTTCTGCCAGGCTGGGAGGTTCACTGTCGCTGTTTATTCTGTCGATCTTATAGGGCATGTGTGAATATGTAAAGGCTGCAATTACTTTCTCTCTTCCTTTAGGTGTATAATCCTTGAAGGCTTTCGCTCCCTGTTTTTCCCCCACAAATACTCGATAACCTCTTTCATAGAATCAAACCATAAATTTTTTACCAACAAACAAAAAACCCCCTATTTTTAAGGGCTTTTAATCAATAAATTAAATTGGGGAAGAACAGGGGAATCATCAGAAATTTTAGTGAGCATCTGAGGCACTTGTCCCGCAATCAATAACTATCCAGAAGCTCGTGCCGCTACTACAGTTAAAACTGAACACTTGTAGTTGCGAGAAAAATTAATTCATTAGCAACTCTGGTAAAAACAAGGCAATCTGTGGGATATAGGTTATTATAAGGGTTACCAAAAACATAATTGCCAACATGGGAATTATTGGCCTGATTATACGTGAAATTGGAACTTTACTGATAGAACAGGCTGTAAATAATGTTAAACCCAAGGGGGGGGTTGCCATTCCAATAACCAAATTAGTACACATAATTATGCCCAAATGTAGGCTAGACACACCAATGGATTGAGCCAACGGTAAAAGGGTAGGAACAGTCATTACCAGAGCTGAGGTGGTATCAATAAAACATCCTAAAACAAACAACAAAAAGTTAATCATAAAAAGGATCAAATACTTATTAGCCGTTATTTGTTTAAAAAGCATTATTAGTTTTTGAGGCCCCTGTTCGGCTGTAAGCAACCAGGAAAAGCTGGTAGCATTTGCTACAATAATCATTACCACTGCTGTTGTTATAATAGATTGCTTAAAAATTTGTGGCAGGTCTTTCAATTTTAGTGAACGATAAACAAAAAAGCAAATAAATAAAGCATAAACCACACTAATAACTGCTGCCTCTGTAGGAGTAAAAATACCTCCCATTATTCCCCCTATTATTATAATTGGCATTCCCATAGCCCATATACTATTTTTAAAGGATTTAATTATCGAACTAAAATTGGTTCGTTTGGAATAAGTCTTTACCCCTACTTTTTTTGCATGCAGATATGAAATTACCATTAAACCCAATCCTACCATTATACCTGGAACTATTCCAGCCAAAAAAAGAGCTCCAATAGATGTCTCAGCCATACCACCATAAATAACCATAGTAATACTTGGAGGGATTATGGGACCAATAGTTCCTGAAGCTGCTAATAAGGCAGTAGACCACTCTTTCCCATAACCCTGTTCTTCCAGGGCCGGAAGTGTTGCTCCTCCAATAGCAGCTGTAGTTGCAGGACCCGAACCGGATAAAGAAGCAAAAATCATTGACGCAAGCGACACTGCCATGGCTAATCCTCCAGTTAATTGATTAAGAAGTTGGGAACTAAAATCAATTAATCTTTGTGAAATACCCCCATGAGTCATAAGCATTCCGGAAAGTATAAAAAAAGGTACTGCTAGATAAACAAAGGAATCTACTCCATTAAACATCTGCTGCACCAGCACATCCAGTGGAAATTTACCAGTTACAAGAAGGTACACTGTAGGAGCAGTAGTTAGAGCAAAAGCAATAGGCATATTCAAAAATAGTAATATAAGCAGCAACAATATTAATAGGGTCAATTAATGAGCCTCCTCTCCTTTTTTAATCCTAACAAAATTCAGTAACACTTCTAAAAGCATCAAACTACAACCCACGGGGATAGCTGCGTAAGGAATTGCCATAGGGATTCGCATAGCAGGGGATAATTGGCGCACAGCAAAAAGTGTCATATTATAACCTTTCCAAACTAACAATATTAAAATAATACTTAAAATTAAATTGATAAAAAACATAACAACTTTTTGGATCGAATCTGGCATTCTGTTAACAAAAAAATCCACACCCAAATGTTCCCAAGTCCGAAAAGCTATGGCTGCTCCCAAGAAGGTCAACCAAACCGACAAGTAACGGGCAACTTCTTCAGTCCAGGAGGGAGGATGTCGAAATATATAACGACCAACCACTTGTAAAAAAGTAAAAAAAACCATAGCTACCAATATAAAAATCGATATTGAATCTATTATTTTATCTAGTTTCTTTTTAACTTTCACTATATCACCTTCTTGTTCAATGTGTTTTTATAGTTATAGGCTTTCAATTTTTCATGCAGGATTCCCTTTTACATCTCTAATAACTGACTCTACCATGGGGAATCCTGCATGAAAGAATAAAAACTTATGGGATAACCATGTGATACTCCATTTTCCATCAAATGCTACCGTTGCAAACTTTATACTTGTTCCTCACTTAACTACTTGTTGCGACCTTCGGCTTTAAGAATTTTGTTTAAATATTCTTCACCATTAGGAATATCTTTAATCACTTCTTCCCAACTTTGCTTGGCAGCTTCGTAGAAAGGTTCTTTATTCTGGATTTCATAAATCTCAACGCCAACTTTCTTCAGTTCACTAAGAGCATTATTTATATCATTTCTAATTACACCGTTCTCATATTCAATTGCTTGTTTTGCTGCATCAGCTACCATGTTTTGTAAGTCTTCAGGAAGTGTTTGATAGAATTTTTCGCTTATCATATACATTACCACATTGAAAACGTGTTCTGTTAGTGAATAGTGTTTAGCAACCTCGTAGTGTTTAGAGGCATACAAAACATCAGGTGAGTTTTCCGCTGCATCTATAGTCCCCTGCTGCAAACCCGTATATAGTTCAGGCCAGGCCATTGGAACAGGGCTTGCACCAAGAGCTTTAAATAATGCCTGGTGAGCAGGGTTTTCCATTGTTCTGATCTTTACTCCCTTAAGATCATCGATTGTTTGAATAGGTTTCTTACCGTAGACACTACGGAAAGCGTAATTAATAAAACCTAAATTCCGAATACCAATATCAACCATTTTTTGGGAAAGCTCCTGGCCCACAGGACCATTCAATACTTTCATTGCTTCATCATTATCCCGGAACAGGTAACCTAAATCCAGCACTGCAAATTCCGGTACAAAACCACTCAATGCACCAGAAGTAATAATACCCATTTCAATGGTTCCCATTTGTAAACCTTCTAAAACGGTACGTTCTCCTCCAAGTTGTGCATTGGGATAGATTTCTACCTTAATTCGACCATTGGATTTTTCTTCAATAATTTCTTTAAATTTTTTAGCACCTTTTGTATAGTGATGTTTATCACTTAAAACGTGGGTAATCTTAATCGTGTATTGTTTTTGATTGCTTTCGCTTACTTGTTCTGAAGGTTGATTATTTTCATTTTCAGATTTTGAAGCACATCCCCCTACAAATAAAGCTACCAAAGTTAATACAATTATAAAAACAACAACTTTACTTACCTTTTTCATTAAATCTTCCTCCTTTTTAATAAATTTTTGTCCCCCCATAAAACCACTTGTTGATCAAAGACATTCTATTGTTTTAGATTATCACCTCCTTAAAAATATTGTTCAAACACCCAAATATTCTGGATGGATAAATATTGAAGGATTCAACATTTTATAAGATTTATTAAGTTTTTTTCTTCGTTTAATAAATGAAGCCAAAACACCAATCCCCTTGATATCTCCTACTGCTGTTGCACCAACTAGATATCCATTTTCCATAATCAAATGCCAGTATGATTCTCTACCCTTTCTTAAAAAATAAGCCTTTTGGTTATCTTTACAGACTTGAGAAAAACCTATAGAAGCCACATTAAGGCCAAATAGATTTAAAGTATTACGTTTAATACTTCCAGGGTAAACCACTGATTCCCCCGCCATATTCAATCCAGCAATATAACCTTGTTCTAAAGCCTCAGGCCAAATAGCATTAACTTCCTGTTTCTCAGTTAACATATCATTAACCTGTGCAACATCGCCTGCCGCATAAACATCCGGGGAACTTGTCTGGAGGAAAGAATCAACTAAAATACCTTTATCTATCTTTATTTGGCGGGAATCAACCAGACCAACATTAGGCCGCACTCCTTTTCCAACTACTACCATCTGACAGGTTATAATCTCTCCTGAATCCAATCTTACTCCTTCTACCTTTTGCTGGCCTTCAATTAAAGTTACGTCCCTGCCCATTCTCAGGTTAATACCAGCTTTTTCTACCCGTTTTTGGACTGTAGAGGCCAATTCTTTATCCAGCATTTTGGAAAGAAGTTGTTTTGAACTTATTACCATTTCTACTTGGATTCCTTTTTTCCTAAGGGCTTCAGCTGCCTTACAGCTTACCAGACCTCCTCCTATAACTACCGCTTTTTCTACTCCAGGAAGCATTTTTTTAATTTCTAAAGCATCTTTTAAAGTGCGTATTCCAAAAACACCTCTTAAATCAACACCCTGAATGTTGGGGAAAAAGGGAGAAGCCCCTGTTGCAATCAGTAATTTATCATAGGACCAACTTTTACCATCACTTGCGATTACTTTCTTGGAGACACTATCAACTTTAGCAATGGTAGTATTTAAAACTAGGTCTACTTTTAATTTTTCATACCAATCATAATCCCGGTAAACCATATCTTTGATCTTAATCTGGTCTGCAATCAGATAGGTAGTTAAAATGGGCGAATACGCTGTATATTCTTCTCGACTAATTATCGTAATTGGTGACGTTTTGTCTACATTTCTTATACCTTCCACAGCCCTGACCGCAGCAGCACTATTGCCTACAATTACATACTTCATTTTTACACCACCTATCCAGTGTTCATCAACCTCCACTCAGGGGAACTGAAATTAACACCATATCCCCATCATTGACTTTACTTTGATATCCTTCCAATTTATATATGTTTTGACCATTAATTAAAATTTGATAGAAAAAAGCATCTCCCGCTTTGGTAAATATTTCTTGTTTGAATTTGTCTCCATATTTTTTTACAAGATAATCTATTAATTCTTGTATAGAAATAGGAGTATCCACATTATAATCTACTACAGTTTCCTCTACAAATTTTCTTATAGGGCCTATATATTGCACTTTAACCATTTATTTCAGCCCCAATTCTGCAAGTTTTTGAGGAGTTGGATGACTGGTTTTTAAATCCCAACCTCTTTCTTGATAGTACTCATTCAATATATCGGTTATATCGATAGTCATTCCAGCAGATGGGCCTTCAGGAATGGGTTCTTTTTTAAGTCGCTCGGGAAGAGCATCATCTTTTCGGCTAAAACCTCTCCGGATATTAATTAATTTTTCGGTATTATTTATCCTTTCTCCAATCTTCATCAATTCATCGGCATTGAAGGAAACACCAGTTATAGCTTCAATCAGTTGGTTCAGTTGTTGAGGCAACAAATACGCTGTTCGAGTTATAAATTTACAGATCCCCAAGGAATCAGCCAATGCCCTCACATCCTCACACCACTTAACTAATTTTCCTTTTCCAGCATAGGCTGTTCTGTCTACAGCTTCACGAATACCCCAAATTTCCTCAGCCTTCTCTGGAGTAAAACAGTATTCAACTACAGGGTATGCTCTTAAATGATCAGCCCCTCTACTGGCTACAGCATATCCCAATCCCCATCCTCGAAGTCCTCTAGGATCAGCAGAGATTATAGCCTGGCCCTTAACATGCATTGCATAGTATTCTGTATTACGGCCTATCTTTAAAGCAGCTCTATAGGAACCTTCAGCCAATAAATCTCCAATTCCCTCCCGGTGAGAAATCTTCTTAAGGAGTACCGGAACCAATTCACTATTTCCCCAACACAAATCTAGTCCTTCAACCTCTTCTTTAGAAACAAAACCTCTTTCAAAAACCTCCGTAATAAAGCCAATAACATCACCTGCTCCTATAGTATCCAATCCGTAGCGATTACACAAATGATTCGCTTTTAGAATTGTAGGGTAATCGGTTATGCCAATACGCGGGCCCAGAGCCCCTATCGACTCAAATTCCAAACCTTCTTCTTTATGTGAATCCTTTAGTTCATAAAAATGGCTACAATGTACCATGCAATTATAACACGCCTTAGCTTTCTTAGCATATTTTTTGATAAAAACTTCTCCACTAATACTCTCCGCATCAGGAAGCCATGATTCTTGGAAGTTTTTTACAGGAAAAACTCCTCTAGAGTTATAAACATCTACCAGTCCTGGTGTACCATATTTGCTAAACAATTTAAAGGACATATCGCTTTTTATTAACTCACGAAAATCTTTTAAAACTTTAAATACTTTTTCCTTAGAAGCAACTCTTACTTTTCCAGAGCCCCTTATTGCAACTGCTTTAAGGTTTTTAGAGCCCATTACCGCACCCATGCCCGACCTACCAATAGCTCTGGTTAAGTTGTTAATGATGCATGCAATCTTAGCCATATTTTCCCCTGCAGGACCAATACAAGCAATTTGTAATTCAGAGTCCCCCATTTCTTCTTTGATAAGGGCATCGGTTTCCCATGTATCTTTTCCCCACAAGTGCACCGCGCTTTTAATTTCTACTTTATCATCTTCAATATAGAGGTAAACCGGCTTTTTTGCCCGCCCAGTAATAACAATGTGGCTATAGCCAGCAAAACGCATTTCTGGTCCAAAAAATCCTCCTGAGTTTCCATCACCAAAACCACCAGTTAAGGGCGAAAGGGATGTTACTGTATATCGGCTTGAACTCGGGATGGGTGTACCCGTAAGCAGTCCAACTCCAAAAATCAATGGGTTTTCAGGGGACAATGGATCTTCCTTCCCGGAGATTAAATCATATAGTAGCTTTCCGTTTAAACCTCTTCCACCCAAATACCTCTTTATTTCTTCTTGTTCAATAGGTTTGACTTCATATTCACCTGTAGTTAGATCAATGTATAGCACCTTTCCATAGGCAAACCTTTTCATATCAATACCCCCAAAGTTATTAATAGTTAAGGAGAGTTAGCATCTTTCTTATTCCTTTACGTCTCTTTTGTTCTGTAACCTTAGTAACTGGTAAAAATTCAATTGCTTTTGTAGGGCAATGATCGGCACAAAGAGGTTTTCCTCCACATAAATCACATTTTTTCATCTTTTTTTCTTTGGTGATGGTTATTCCACCAATGGGACAAGCCATGAAACACATGCTACAGCCAATACATCTAGATTCATCAATATTTACAGTTCCCGTTCTTTCATCACGACTGATAGCAAGTGAAGGACAAACTTCCATACACAAGGGCCGTTCGCACTGTTGACAAACAACAGGTATGTCAGCACCGGTTTCTTCTTTCTTAATCACCGATATCCTGGTCTCCTTAGGAGCAACAACCCCTTCATGGTCTAATGAACACACTGTTTCACAAAGCCTGCAACCTGTACACTTTTCCACGTCAATGACCAAAATAGATTTGTTAGTCATCTCCTCCACTCCCTCTGTATACCAATAAAATCCAATCTACTTTTTCAAATATTTTATACTCAAATAAGTGTAAATATAAGCGCCCTTCAGCAAATCTTCTATCAAAAGTATCTCATTATCGGTATGCCAAAACTCCATGTTTCCGGGTCCAAACATGACAGCTGGAATGTTATGTTTATTCAAGTAACCGGCATCAATAGCACTGTTTGAATAAAATATTTTTGCGCTTTTTCCGTAAACCTCTCGAATTGCTTCCTTCAAACCAACAACTACAACGGAATCGCCGGGAACCTCTGAAGGCAATGTTACCGAGCCCCGATGAACTTCAACCTTATAAGGAGAAATATCACCTATTGCCTGACGAATTTGTTCAACTGCTGCTTCCGGATCATCTCCCGGAAGCAAACGGCGGTCATAAATTATATGGCATTCGTTCTGAATCGTGTGAGTCGCATCCGGGAAACTCTTGATAGAAGTTGAAACAAGAGTTGGTTTTCCAAGTTTTGGATGATTGCCTTCAAGCTCAATCTCTTTAAGCTTCTTTATTATCTCGCATGCCCCTTCTATTGCATTTATCCCTTTCTCGGGAGTGCTGCTATGACATGATTTGCCGTATACAATAATTTCAACATCCACTCGACCTTTATTTCCCTGGCAAATACCGTTATCTGTACCAATACCTACTACCCCAAAATCTGCTTTTAATCCAGTAAATTTGCGGATACTATCAATAGCATCATGGCGGCCTGTTTCTCCTGCCAGACTCACTGCAAATACCAACTCTCCATCAAGCTGTTCTCGATGGTGGTTTACAAAATCTAAAGCTGCAATCATTGCCGTCAATGATCCCTTTTGTTCTGAAATTCCTCGCCCGCGGATGGCTTTTTTCCCGTTAACTTCAATGATTTCACCTTTAAAAGGATCAACCATAGATGAGGCGGGATGGGTCATGGCATACGCCAGAAAGAAAACTTTTTTCCCGCCATTGGGGTTGCCCACACGGCACACCAGATTGCCCATGGCATCAAGGTCGATGTTTTCAATATTACGGGCTTTCAATTCATCAACTACAATCTTACTAATAAAAGCCTTTATCTGGGGATCATATTCCAATTTATCCGTTTGTGGACTGGGTTTTCGCACCAATCGAAGGGCCAAATCTACAAGGTCTTTTTCATTTATACCCTTTTCTATTTCAGCTACAATTTTGTTTGCCACCTTTCCACCCCCTCTGTTTTTGTTTGATTCCCTGATCCATCTGAAATGTTTGGAATACACCCTTTCTATTACTAACAGTGAGCACAACCCACTATTTCATTAACATCATCTATGTTGTTTTCAATGAGATAATTCTCCAAATCCTTCAGGGCCCTAGGAATGGCCTGAGTATCTATGAAATTTATGGTACCGAAAGCAACGGCCCTGGCTCCAGCTGACATAAACTCTATTACATCCCTGAAATCCACTATGCCGCCCATCCCTATAATCGGTATACTTACCGCCTTGTATACTTCCCAGACTAGGTAAACGGCTATAGGCTTAATGGCCGGTCCTGACAGGGCACCCACCTTGTTCCCTAAAACGGGTTTCCTTGTTTTATAATCAATGGCCATTGCCCTAGGTGCATTAATCATAGCAATGGCATCAGCTCCAGCACTCTCTACTGCTTTTGCAACATTTACTATATTAGAATAATCCGGTGGCAATTTAGCAATTAAAGGGAGTTTTGTCTGTTTCCTAACTTTTTTGATAAGGCTTTCTGAGGCTTGTGGGTCACTCCCAAAGGACAATCCGCCCTGTTTGAGGTTGGGGCATGATAAATTCAACTCAATGCCAGCAAAAACTCCCAGATCCGAACATTTCTTAACAATCTCAACATACTCTTCCTCTGTTCTTCCAATCACACTCTGGATAACGGGAATGGGTATCTTCTTTAATACTGGAACATCTTCTTTTACAAAGCGCTCCCAGCTCTTGCTGGGAATACCTACTGAACTCAATAACCCTGCAGCAGCTTCTGCAAGCCTTGGAGGAGGATTTCCGGGCCATTCGTAGGACCTGATGGTTTTGGGTGTCAATGCCCCCAGTAATTCTATTGGAAAAAACTTTTCGAATTCCCCATCATTTCCAAAGGTGCCAGACCCTACAGTAAAGGGATTTTTCATTTTTATTCCGGCAATGTTTACACATAAATTAGGCATAAACACCCACCACCTCCCATGTTTCAAAAACAGGGCCTTCCTTACACACCCGTTTGTAGCATTTTTTCGACCGCTCTTTATCCTGATAAAGTTCCACCACACAGCCATGACAGTCTCCATGACCGCATGCCATTATTTGCTCCAGAGAAACCTGGGACATAAAACCGTATTTCTTAGACAGGTTGTGTACCTCTCTTGTCAATCTCTTTGAACCACATACATAAACTCCATCAAACTGTGTAGCGGGTAACAGCTTTTTCAGATAATCAGTCACCATCTTCACGTTATCCTCGGTATCCGCGTGAAGATAAAGTTCACATCCCATTTCCTTAAATTCTTTTAAACCGACAAGCTTGTGTTTTTCTTCAGCACTCAAAAAGCAATACACTTCCACACCTTTATTGGAGGCCTCATCCGCCAGAGCTACCAGTGGTGCAGTCCCTATACCTCTGCCTACAACAGCTATTTTCTCAGCATGATGGGGTAAAGTAAATCCCCTGCCTAAGGGACCAATCAAATCTATGGATGTTCCTTCTTTTAAAGTCGTCATCAATCGGGTTCCCTTCCCCACTACCTTGTAAAGAAGTTGTAGCTTGCCTTCATCCCTGAATGTCCTGTATAAACTAAAGGGTCGTCTTAAAAAAGGGTCTAATAAATTATTCACTTTTACCTGGACAAATTGCCCCGGTTTGATTCTTTGTGCAATTCGTGGAACCTCAATTGTTAGAAGCCATACATCCTCCATCTGATGTTCGTTCCAAACTATGGTTCCTGCTGTCTGCTGCAAACCTATCCCGCCCCCTTTTATTTACTAGAAGTTTTCAAACAAGGCTTTTTTAATAAAAGCAACCTGTTTATCGTCTATTTCCTTATAAGCCAAACTTCGTTCAACAACTCGAGTCGCCCTTTTTTCTGCCTCCCTGTAAACTTTTTCCTCATCAAACATGGTAACCTCACCTTTGTCCAAAACTACTTGACCATTAATCACAACTGTCTCTACACTTAAGCCATTTTCGCTGTAAACAATTTGCCATAAGGGGTTTTGTACCGGAATCATAGCAGGAGATTTAAGGGGATTCAGAATGACAAAATCTGCTTTTTTGCCTTTTTCCAGGGAACCAACTTCCTTCTCAATCAACGCTACTTTGGCACCATTGTAAGTAGCCATTCGTAACACTTCTTTGGCAGTAAGCCATTTTTCCGGTTTTTTCGGTTTTGAAACTTTGTGAAGGATTGCCGTCAGTTTCATAGCTTCAAACATGTTGAGGTTTCCTCCACAGTTAGCTCCATCCGTCCCTATGGCAATATCTAAACCCAGGTCTCGGTAACGGTTTATCGGTGCTATTCCGCTTCCAAGCATCAAGTTGCTAGCAGGATTATGGACCACTATGGCTCCCCTATCAGCTGCTATTTGAGCCTCTGTATCGGTAAGCCATACACCATGCACGAGAGAAGCGCGTTCATTCAAACACCCCAACTCATCAAGGTGCTTAATCATCAGCTTGCCATACAAGAAATCGGCTGTCTCAGCCTGGATACTAGTCTCGAGGACATGTGAATGAAAACCAGTATCATATTCTTCTGCCAGGCGTGCACAGGCTGCTAACAATTCATCACTACAACGCTGCGGCCCTGATGGGCCAAAAGCAACTCTCAGGCGGCCATCTTTACCATCCCATTTCTTAAACAATTTTACCGTGTTGTCTATCAACTCTTCTGCATCAGGTGGATTACCTTTTTTCATCTCTTCAGGCACTTTTTCTTTCTCCAGTGGCAATGTTTCGTAATACAGCTTATCACTAATCATGGGGGCAATGGTCCCGCGCATTCCAGCATCGTAATATGCTTGCATTGCAGCTTCTAAGCCATCAAATCCTTGTGCCAAATGGTCTACACAGGCAGTAGTACCCGTTTTAAGCATCTCTATGCAGCCCAACAGGGTATTGTAATAAATATCTTCGGGCTCCATACAACGGCCCTGTGTAAAAATGTAAACCATCCACATTTCTAGAGGAAGGTTTTCCAGAATGCCCTTTACAAAATTGGCATAGGAATGGATATGTGCATTAACAAGTCCAGGTATGATAATTTTACCCGTTGCATCGATCACCTTACTGAAGCCTTCTTCCGAAATTATTTCCCTTGTAGTGACCTCTACAATTCGGTCATTTTTGATTATCATGTTTGCTTTTGGAAGCACAGTTCCCGATTTGTCACATGAGATAAAACAACCATTTTTGACCAAAAACAAGGACAAAACTCCCTTCAGTTATCAATTAAAAATGAGATAGCTGGTTTAGAGAATGCTCTAAGTTTTCAAGCCTCCAATCAATTCCCGAACATCATCAATTTTCTCTTGAGACAACCAATTTTTTAAACCCTTAATTACTTCCGGTGCCGTCATGGGGTTACAGAAGTTCCCTGCACCAATAGCAACGGCTGTAGCTCCCGCCAGCAAGAACTCTACAGCATCCTCTGCAGTAGTTATCCCTCCCATACCGATAATG
The DNA here is from genome assembly GCA_002376045.1 of Firmicutes bacterium UBA3567. GTDB lineage: Bacteria > Bacillota > Thermosediminibacteria > Koleobacterales > UBA3567 > UBA3567. Next base: position 6,068 of record DFNM01000154.1, on the reverse strand, counting down.
GGAATGTTTACTGTCTGTGCTACCTGCCAAACCATTCTAAGGGCTATGGGTTTGATAGCAGGTCCGGACAGTCCACCAACTATGTTGGCCAGCACAGGGCGGCGGGTTTTGATATCGATGGCCATTCCCAGCACTGTGTTTATCAGGGAAACAGCATCGGCTCCCTCGGCTTCCACTGCCCTGGCAATTTCCGTTATATCCGTCACATTGGGAGACAGCTTGGCTATAACAGGTAATTGAGTTCTTGACCTGACTCTTTTAATTACTTCTGCTGCCATTTTAGGGTCTGTTCCAAAAGCCATCCCACCCCCTTTTACATTGGGGCAGGAGATGTTAATCTCAAGGCCATCCACCCCAGGAACACCATCAAGGCGTGCGGCTATTTCTGCATACTCATCAAAGGAGTGGCCCGAAACATTCACGATCACAGCCACATCGAATTGCCTCAGCCATGGAATTTCTTCTCGTATAACATAATCAACTCCCGGGTTCTGGAGGCCCACACTGTTCAACATCCCTGCAGGAGTTTCCGCAATACGGGGAGGAGGATTGCCTAACCTGGGATTAAGGGTGGTTCCCTTAACCATGACACCACCCAGCAGGTTTAAATCATACAGCTCGGCAAATTCCCGGCCAAATCCAAAAGTTCCTGAAGCTGTCAAAACGGGATTTTTAAGTTTGATTCCGGCCACTTCTACCGCTAAATTAGTCATCAAACATCACCTCTTCCCCTTTGAAAACAGGGCCATCCTTGCATACCTTCTTATAGGTAAATGCCCCGTCCTTGGTCCTAACCTTGCACACACATCCTATGCATGCTCCGATTCCGCATCCCATACGTTCTTCCAGAGATATCTGGCAGGGTATGGATGCCTCCTGAGTAAGTTTGACCACCTCTTTTGTCATGGGTAAAGGCCCACAACTGTATACCATATCGAGAGCCACATCATGTATCAGGTTTTTCAGCAAATCCGTTACAAAGCCGTGATGCCCGTAAGACCCATCATCTGTAGCCACCTTCACCTTTGCTCCCATGCTGATAAAATCCTCTTCACACACCAACTTCTCCTTTGTTTGGGCGCCCAACAACACGTGAACTTCTTTTTTGTCTTCCAACAAGCTGTGGGCAAGGGCAACCAGAGGAGCAGTACCACAACCTCCACCCACAAGGGCAACTACCCTGTCTGAATCTGACCATGTAAACCCCTTACCCAAAGGCCCAAGGAGTTCAATTACCTTCCCTTTTTGGGTTTCCGACATCAACCTGGTGCCTTTACCAACCACCTGATATAGCAGGGAAACGGTAGCTTCCTCTCTGTTTATCTGATGCAGGCTTATTGGTCGGCGTAAAAAGGGTTCTAAGTTTGGAGAAACTTTAACCATAACAAACTGCCCCGGCAAACCCTCTGAAGCCAGGGTTTCAGCCTTTAAAGTCATTCTGAAAAACTCAGGGGCTATGGGTTTGTTTTCTACAATCTCTGCCTTAACTGACTTTATCACTATTTACCACCTCTATGTTTATGGATTCATCAGACCATACCACTTTTCCGCCAACCATGGTCAGCACGGGCTTACCTGTCAGCTGCCAGCCGCTAAAAGGCGTATTTCTGCTTTTAGAGAAGAAGGCTTCGGGGTCTACAGTCCATTTTTTGTTCAAATCTATTACCGTTATATCAGCATCCTTTCCTACTGCCAGCATACCCTTGTCCAACCCTAAAATGGAAGCCGGTTTATACGTCATAGCAGCAATCGCATCTTCCAGACTCAATACCTTCTCTCCTACTAAATGAGTCAATACAAGCCCCAGGGCTGTTTCTAAACCTACAATTCCATTGGCAGCATCGGCCAAATCAACATTCTTCTCCTCTGCTGCATGAGGGGCATGATCCGTCGCAATACAGTCTATAATACCATCTGCCAGGGCCTGTCTAAGGGCTTCTACATCCCGCTGAGTTCTTAAAGGAGGTCTCATCTTTGCATTGGGGCCAGCTTTCAGCACATACTCATCCGTTAACAGCAGGTGATGAGGGGTTACTTCTGCAGTCACTTTTATGCCCATCTGTTTAGCCCTGCGCACTAAAGTGACTCCCCGTTCGGTGCTGATGTGGCCCACATGGACATGACCACCAGTGCGGGCTGCCAGCACAATGTCCCGGGCTATAATTACGCTTTCTGAAATATCGGGATCCCCCTTTACACCCAGCTTTTCGGCAACTTCCCCTTCATTTATTACCGTCCCGCAGGAAAGGGATGCATCTTCTGCGTGCTGACAGATGGGAAGTGAGAGCGCCTCGGCTCTTTTAAGGGCTTCATGCATTATAGAGGCACGCTGCACAACCTTTCCGTCATCGGAAAAAGCTACAGCTCCTGCTGCTTTTAAACCCTCAAAATCTGTAACAACCTCTCCCTCTAACCCCTTTGTAACTGCAGCAACAGGAAAAACATTTACATGGGCTTCCTTTTTCAAACGCTGCACCAGCGTTTTTACCCTCTCAGGGGTATCCAGTACAGGTGTGGTGTTGGGCATACAGGCAACACTGGTGAATCCACCATGGGCTGCCGCCATTGTGCCGGTAGCCAAATCTTCTTTGTGGGTCTGACCCGGGTCCCGAAGATGTACATGCAGATCTATGAGACCGGGAACAACCAGTTTATCCTCTGCATTTATAACAACATCGGCTTCCCGGGGATTTATTTTTGGATGGATTTTTTCAACGGTATTTCCATTTATTAATATATTTGTTGTTTTTCGTAAATTGTTTGCAGGATCCACCACCATCCCATCTTTGATCAAGGTTTTAATTTTAACCACACTCCCCTCTAGATATAAGTATAATAATTAGACACATTAATTAGTTATCCTTTTCACATATTCTCTAAAAAGAAAGGGTTCTTGTTTATCCAAAAAAGATAAATTGCCCCTTTAAAGCAAAGCAAGTTGTTTTACCATTTCGTACAACACCCGTGTGCCGGTATAAATGTCTTCTGAATCAACCCATTCTTTGGGGCTGTGGCTGATGCCGCTGACATTGCGAATCAAAATAAGGCCTGTGGGAACGGCTTTTGCCATAGCCATGGCATCATGGCCAGCAAAGCTGTACATTACCTGAAACTCAACCTTCATCTTCGAACAGGTTTCCTGAGCCAGTCGGATGATTTCAGGGGCCATGTTCACAGGTTGTTCATCCGATAATGTTTCAAGTTCTATGCTGATACCCTTCCTCTCCTTAGTGAGGAATGCTATAAAATCTTCCATCCCTTTCAAAACCCTGTGTTTGCTGTTGTAATCCACACCCCGGATATCTACAAGCATTGTTGTGTTTCCTGGAACAACATTCACGTTTCCCGGTTTTACCTCAATTTTCCCGACGGTGGCAACGGTATGCTTCTCGGCTTCAGCTCGACCCAACCCCTCAATGGCAAGCACCAATTCGGAAGCAGCCGTTAGAGCATCACGCCTGGCAAACATGGGTGTTGCCCCTGAATGAGAGGATACCCCTTTCACTGTAATCCTGAACCGGGTTGGAGCTGCTATCGTGTCCACAATTCCAATGGGCAAACCCTTTTCCTTTAATGTATCGAATTGTTCAATGTGAAGCTCAATAAAGGCCTTGATCTTTTCTTTTTCAAACACCCCGTTTGATAAACAGTATTTTTTATTGAATTTACATCCAGCAAGGGCATCCAAAATGCTTACTCCATTATTATCCACATAGCGTGCGAGCTCCTCTTTTTTAAGACAACCCGTCAGATATTTGCTCCCAACCAGGGAACACCCAAATCGGCTTGATTCTTCACAGGCAAACACCACCAATTCCACAGGCAAATCAGTATTGATCCCGTCTTCTTCAAGAGCTCTTATGACTTCCATTGCTGCAACAACCCCCACACTTCCATCAAAAGACCCTCCATTTGTTACCGAATCAATGTGTGATCCCACCATTACTACCGGGTAAGCACGGCTTCCTTTGCGTCTGGCAAAAACGTTGCTTATATCGTCTATTCTGACATCCAGACCCATCTCTTCTGCCCAGTTAATAACCCGTTCTCGCGCCTGTAGATCTTCCCGGGTGAAAGCTAGACGGGTAATTCCCTCTTCTCCATTGCTACCAATTCGAGCCAGCTCATCCAGGTGTTTCATCAATCTGTGTTTGGAAACCGGTATTATGCCCACCTCCCTTTTCAAAGCTTCTGATATATGCTGCAGCATAAATTCTACAACTAAAAACACCTGACCTTTGCAATAAAAGAAGAATTAGAAGGTGAGCCATTTATCCAAACATGATAAAATGCTATTCCTTTCTCCTTCGGTTCAAAACCTCCATTATTTTTAACCCCAGATGAAGTTCCAGCCTGACTTCTCCCGAGCTTAAATCCAGACCGGTTATTTCTTCAATTCGTTTTAACCTGTACTTCAGAGTCTTGTAATGAATAAAGAGTTCATCTGCCGTTTTCCTGGAATTTCCTGCGTTTTTCAGGAATACCTCCAGGGTTTTTGCCAGTTCCGTAGCGTTCCCCTGGTCATACTCCTTTAAAATCTTTAATCCCTTTGGTAGATAGTTTTCCATGTTGTGATGTTCCGGAAAGGAATAGAGTAACCTATACACACCAATATCAGAAAACATTGTGCAGGCATCTTTACCCCAGACTTTGCAACCAAATTCCAGTGCTTCTACAGCCTGATGATAGCTGAGCTGGGTATCCAAAAAACGCGGAAAAATTTCTCCCACACCGATAGAAACAGGATTGCCGTACAAAAAATCCGCAGCCTTTTTTAATTCCCCCAGAAAATCCCGGAGCTTTTTGTAGTCAAAATCCTGCAAGATTAGCAAAATCACAATCCTGTTTTCAAACAAGGTGAATATACCTGTATAACCCTTTCTAATCAAGGATTTCTCCAGCCTTTCAGTTACTTTAATCAGGTTCTCCTCATCCATGTTCGTATCCACTACCACAACAGCTTTATAGTAATCAACAGGTATTTCAAACATACCGGCCCTCTGTTTTGCCACTGCTTCTGATTTTATGTGCCCCAGCAACAAATCCTCGATAAAACAGTTCCTCAAACTTCTCTTCAAATCGTACAGTGTCTTACGTCTAATCAATTCCAGGATAATAACCGTAAGGTGATTTTTTACTTCCATTAGCACAACTTCATCTATGCTGTTTTTTACCTGAGCAATAATCAGGTAACCTTCAACCGTTCCCTCAGCCATCAACGGGAATACGTAGTATTCCTTGTCTGCTTTGATTTTTCTGGGTTCCTTCACCAAGGTATCCTCTTTCCCTATGCATTTGTTAATAGAAGAAGATTGGAACCTTTTAGCTTGGTCTGCAGCCAGAACTCTGCCATCTTTGCTCACTACAGCCACAGGGTTTTTTATCAAGGCAGCCACCCTTTTAACCGTCTGGTTCAGTTCCCTACTGTTAGCAGCGATTTCCGTAAGTTTTCGATGGATGTCTTCAAACTTGGCACTGTCTTTGTTGATGATTTCGATCATTATGGGATTAATTATATCCAGGTAAGGCACGTCTCGATCAAACTCAATCAAAGGCAGCTTGTTTTGGTTCGCTGCTTCAATCATCACCTGCGGTATTGTATCAAAGAAGCGTTGAGATTTTATAGCTATGGCAGCACTCCCCTTTGCTGCGAGCTGGGAGATCAATTTGGCCTGATCGATTTCTTCCTTGGTAAAGGCGAACCCGCTGGTTAAAATCAGTTCCTTACCTTTAAGCCACTGGATAATATCAGGCACTTCCATTACAGTAACGTATTCGATTTTCCGTTCAATTCCTTCCCTGCCTGCAATAACTCTGGCACCCTTAAGCCCACCGATGTTTAAGGCTTCCCGCACAGTAATACCCATCCATGCACCCCCCCCTGAAGCGAAATGTCCACCTAATGCTTTTTATAATACCATAATATTAAGAAAATTTCCAAGATAACAGCTGTTCTAGAGCTTCCAAAGTTGCTGACTTGCTAAAAATGTTAGTAATTAATCGAGTAGGAGGTAAATGATTAATTCATTTACCGTCCTCTCACACCACCGCCATCAACCGAAATAGAC
>DFNM01000014.1 GCA_002376045.1 Firmicutes bacterium UBA3567 | reverse complement strand
CAGACATGCCGGGCGAACATAACAAATGGCGACATTTGTCGCCATTATGCACTAGTACTCAAATCGAGTTTCAATCCTTGTTTTAATAACAATTTCTTTAGGCAAAATGATGCAGCCTTTCATGTAACCCTCACCGGTAATTTGGTACGCACTGCCGATATCGGCAGGTACTTTTTGTACTTCTATGACTTTTACGCTTTCTACATTACCCAATTCCATTTCTAGTGGTGTCAGCAGTGCTTCAGCTTTAGATTGCGCATTCAAAACGGCCTTTTTAATGGATTCTTTTAACAGCAGTTCATAATCCTCTATACCGAATTCTATAGCTTTTATAGAACTTACTCCAGCAGTTATAAGGCCATCTATTAATTTACCAATATCTACAACATCAACTCTAAGTGATAAGTCATTTTTCAGAACAAATCCTTCTTCTTCCTTATATAATTTAAACCCTTCTGTGCTTACCTGATCCTTTGAAATCTTCCTATTTTTTAAAAATCTAAGCATCCTCTCCTGTACCCAGTTGTTGTTCTGGAGTGCTTCGTATGAAGTTTTGCCTTTAGCAGTTATATTTATTTTCAACACACCAAAATCCGGCTTGGAGCGGGCTATTCCTTCTCCATAAACACTTAGAATTCGTTTTTTTGTTCCCCGGATATCCAACTCTTCCGATGATTGAACAAACTGTTGTCCGTCTTCCTGTTGCATTACATGAGCTTCACTGGATGGCTCATGACCATCGATTTTGACCTTTCCATCTTCACCTATAGAGTACGGCTGACCAAAAAAATCCTCCACCGGTACATGCCATCGAAAACCAAACAGAACTAACGATGCTGCACACAACAATATTATTAATCCAGCATAAAAGTATTTTCCAACCCTCATAAAATCACCCTAACCCTCTTCTTTTCAGCACAAGGAATACAACCAGCAATGGGATGACCAAAACAACGATTATAGGAATTGCACCACCAAAAAATACTATCATCTTGCCTGTAAAAATCAGAATATTGTTAACAGTTCTGATAAACGCTTCTACAGCTTGCTTGTATATATCCTTAAAGGATAATGGTTTGATCTTCTTCTGAGGTGTTTGGGTCTGACGCAAATAGATGTTAACAGTGGAAAGCTCTACCAAATTATCCCATTGTTTTAACTGGCCTGTAAGCCTTTCTATCTCATACCTTATACGATTCAATTCATTCTCTATTTTAAGTATTTCTTCCACCGTTTTGGCTTTTTCCAGTATCTCCAGCAGCCTCTGTTCCTGTTTCTTGAAATTGTTAACCCTTGCCTGAGTATCAAAATACTGGGTTGTAATATCATTGCCGGTTATCGCTTTATTAGTGACCTCTCCCAGGTTCTCCACTTTCATAATAAACTCTTCAAAATGACTGCGAGGTACTCTAGCAGCAACATGTCCCATCTTGCCGGTCTTATCCTTTGTAATCCGTGAATCTTCTATATATCCTCCCGTTTCCTTGGTTAAAACTATTATCTGTTCATATGCTCCATCAAAATCCTCTACAGTTATGTTCAACTGAGCTTTTTTAATGATTTTTCTTGATATATTCTGAACAGCAGTTGATTGTGGATGGCTCTCTTCAGCAGGGCCTTTAAAATCATAATCTGAAATATTACGTTTAGATTCTAAAACCTCCTCCTGGGATACTGCTTCCTGTTGAAAATCCGCCATCTGGAATTCTCCCTTTATTCCTCCCTTAAAACTACTCCCCAAAGGGGTTAAAAGGGTATTAATTGTAACAACGAACATCAACAAAATTACTGCAGCAATGCCCGTAAAAACCTTCCATCGTTTCTTAATATTAAAATATAAAAGTCCTTTATTCTTTTTATTTTCTTGTATAACAGCATTCATAATGTTTTTACTTAACTTACCGGGAGGTTCAACTTCATCCAAGTTTTTACACAAATCGACTGTCTTTAAGGTATTGTAATACTCCTTACGACATTCCTGGCACACATTTATGTGTTTTTCAAACTGCTGTTTTGAATCTTCATCCAGCTCGCCATCTATATACAGGGATATCTGTTCTAAAAACTTTTCACATTCCATTTTTCTCCCTCCCTTCTTAAATATTAGACGAAAGTCAGAGGAAAATGTTTCATTTCATACAATAGAATGTTCTTTAACTCTTTCCTCCCCCTGCTAATTCTTGATTTCACTGTGCCTATATTACAATTCAAGATATCTGCAATTTCTTTGTAAGAAAAATCCTGAAGATCTCTCAAAATTATAGCCTCTTTGTATTTTTCTGGAAGCCTGGCAATAGCCTGATGCACAACATGTTGTATTTCCTTCCTTTTCACTATTTCCTCAGGAAGATTGGAAGTATCAGGAGTTTCCTTTTTGATTTCTCCCCCATCCATTTTTATTGTCTTATCCAGAGAAAATATCCTGACTTTACCGTTTTTCCTCAAATAATCTATACACACATTTTTGGCAATCTTAAACAACCATGTAGAAAAGGAGGAATTCCCCTTAAATGCATTCACCGATTTGTAGGCTTTTATAAAAACCTCCTGAGTAATATCCATCGCATCTTCTTTATCACCCAACATTCTATAAGCAAAGTTGTATATTCGCTTTTCATACATCTTGAGAATTACCTCAAAAGCTTCTACATCCCCCTGCTGACATTTCTGCACGAGATAGGTTTCGCCTTTGCTCACCAGGTTTCTCCCCCCTTTCGGGTATTCAAAGATTTAGACGAAAAAAACATCAAAGATGTTTCCAGTTTATATATTTCGCCTAAAACCTAAAAAAACCTTTAATAAAAAAAGGCAGTCTTTACTGCCTGCTTTGCTTTATAATGTTTAACATTCCCGTCTCAGGTTTCCAATCTATATCAAAACCAATAATTTCCTTTAATTCAGAAGCCAAAGCATAAGATTTACCATTAATAAGAACAGTTTTAACCTCCCGATCGTTAACTACCGCACTCTTCCCATTCCATTCTACACTATATCCAAAGTATTCACCCACAAACCTGACTGGAATTAAAGGATACAACCCACCCTTTACAACAAGCTGTGGAATACTGGTTTCTCCATTGATAAATCCATGGTATTTTGTGAGTCTCACTACACCCGTGTTTTTATTCCAATGTGTTTCAACGCCAAAAAGCTTTTCAACTTCATGGAGATTAATATAAGCCTTTTGTTGAATTAATCTGGCATCAATTTCCTTACCTTCAAGGAGTATTTTCCTGTTTTCTTCATCCCAAAAAACATCAACATTGAAAAACTCAGCGATTTCTCTCAAAACCACCAAAGGCTTTCCCCGGAATACAATCACATTCGAAGTCAAAAATTTATTATTAGCAACCACATAACAGGCATTTATACTAATCAATTCACATTCTTTATCTACAGCTGCTGTTGAATTCAGGAATCTTGCAACATCATCTATTGCAATGTAATACTTACCATTTTCAGAATAAAACGCAATAGGGTTTTGCCTCAGGAATATCTCTTGTAAATCCTTATTCAGGTTTACATCCAATCTCAAATACCTGGATACAGCTGCGAAGTTAACATAATATATATTATTGTTTACAATAACGTCATTTGTCAATGTACATCTATTTATTTGCAACACAGGGGTGATTGAAAATATTACCTTTGCCTTATTTATCTGGTTGAGCAGGTTGTTAAGTTTATGTTCAGATACAGCAATAGAGTTTTCTTCCAGCATGCTTATGATATTCTCTTTTTTGTTTATCCCCAAATTGTAAACATCTGGATAGATCTCAAGGTAATTTGTTTGAGTAAAGTCATCCTTCTTTAATAAAATCGTTTCATAGATGATTTCTACGGGAGTTCCTATTTCCACCAAATCAAAAAGTTCTTCCACATCTTTATTGTATAATCTGATGCAGCCTTTAGAAATAAAAGTTCCTATGGATTCAGGGTTACTATTACCATGTATACCGTAACCATTATGTATTCCAAGCCATCTCGTGCCTAAAGGATTTTGGGGACCCGGAGGGATTGGTTCCCTTCCTTCTGGATACCATGTTGGGTGTATTATTTTGTTTTTTATGCTGTATTTCCCAATGGGTGTCTGATAAAAACTCTTCCCTACAGCAACAGTATATTCTCTTAATGTTTTTGAACCCTGCTTTAACTTAAGGGTTAGAGCGGGAATGTTTAATTCAATTTTTTTTATCCCTTTGTTTTTATTCTTAATGGATTCAGCTTCTTCACTCTGGTAAATATTCTCTGCAGCGTTGTTATGTTTAACCTCATCCCCTCCCTCCGCCAGAGTGGAACAAGGTAGTATTAAAAATATTAGAAATACAATAATGGATCCTACTGCTTTTTTAAATTCCACTGCTCCACCTCCATTCCCTTAATCTTTAGATATTTTTACCCTAAGCTCCATCAATATTCATAAATATGTATATGGCTTAGTTTTTAAAACTAATTTCAGATTATCCATCCAAATTTCTGCATCATGGTTTACGTATTTACGAAAATATCTTTTAGTATATTTTTCGAGTTACCGGTAAAATGTGTAAAAAAAAACCTGAAACAGGTTTTTAGAAGCAGTCAAAAAAAACAAATTATAAAAGAATACAAATATACGAACATTTGTTTGATTAAATAGATTAAAAATAATGCCTTATCTCTTGAAAATAAAAAAAAACTGTGTTAATATATAAATTGTCAATTGAATAGATAGTGCCGAAGTGGCGGAACTGGCAGACGCGCCGGACTCAAAATCCGGTGGGCCTTAAAACCCGTGTGGGTTCGACTCCCACCTTCGGCACCATAAAAGCTTATTACACCAAGTGTTTGAGCACTTGGTTATTTTTTTATTCTCATTAAATATGGTAATGTGTGGATGGTTTGTTTATTGCATAATAAAA
>DFNM01000017.1:10303-12730 GCA_002376045.1 Firmicutes bacterium UBA3567 | reverse complement strand
AAAAGTTGATTGAGTGCTGGGGGCGCAGCCTTTACCCTTGACAGAACCCGGGAGAAAGCCATAATGATTTAACTATTGACCGGATTAGATTTGCATGACATTTAACTCAACTAGAATGGAGAAGAACCAAAAAAATTAGCAGGATATTCGACCTTAAGTGTAGAATAAACACACAAACAAAGCATGTCCAATCAAGTGGTAAGGTGGTGATGCCCCGGGTGAAGCCGAAAACAAAATCAAAAAGCTTTACTATCATGATAATTCCTCATTCAGAAAAAACGATTTTATCTTTTCAATTGCCCCTTTGTTTGTTTCAAATCGTGGGATTGTTGATCGTAGGATTGTTCGTAACATCTCTGGTTTTTACCAGTTCCTATCAAAGGTTGAAGACCGAAGTTGTTACCTTGCGTCATAAAAATCAGGAGTTCAGAGCGTTAAAAGAACAGATCGATTATTTCGCTAAAGAAACGGCTATACTGCAGGAGAAGTTAAAAAACCTGGAAAAACTGGATGCTGATTTAAGGGATCTTATGAAGAACGACCCGGCCATTAAAAAAATCAAAAATGAAAGCTACCTGTTTACTATTGCACAGGTTTCGAGAGGTGGAGGAATCGGGGGTCAGAGCTTAAGTTTAAAGGATAGAATGGTAAGCAATCTACAGCAGATAAAACAGGAAATGGAACTGAGGGAAGAGAGCCTTGAGAGTTTAAGGTCGGGAATAAAAGAAAGACATGCCCGCCTGGCAGCAACTCCTTCAATATGGCCTGTCAAAAATCCCAGAATCACTTCGCGTTTTGGGTGGAGGAAATCACCCTTCAGCGGACGTAGAGAGTTTCATCACGGTATAGATATAGCAAGCTATTATGGTGCTCCTGTGTATGCTACATGTGACGGTATTGTAAAGTTTTCCGGGTGGAAGCATGGTTATGGAAGGACAATAATAGTAAGCAACAGGTATGGTTTCACCGTCTTATACGGGCACAATGCCAGAAACCTTGTTAAAACTGGGGACAGGGTTAAAAAGGGAGATGTAATAGCCAGGCTGGGTAATTCAGGCCGCAGCACAGGTCCCCATCTCCACTATGAAATAAGAGTAAATGATGTAGCTGTAAATCCTAAAAGCTATCTCCCTTAAAGGGTTTTTGAAGTTCTATTTGAGCATGGTGTAGCACCAAAGAGCTGTGTTTGTTGGAAATGTTGTGAGTCGGAGAGGTTTGCTGGAAAGGCCCGGTATCCAATTTAATTTTGTGTTGCTTTTGGTTTGGTTATTTACGATTTTAGGGTATCAAACTAATACACAAATAGCATTGTATTGATAGTTGGTTAACCTGCATCAAAAGGTGCGTCGGAAACTTTTCTCGAACAGATGGGGTTATCCTCTTTTTACATTTTGTTTTTATCTCCAGGGAATTTACAGGGAGCTGTGAAATTGGTGCCTGGATAAAACTGCTGATTCAATTCCTTTGGCCGGTTGGCTTGTATCCACATCGGGCAATGAAGCAGTCAACACCCCTAAGGGTTGCCTTGACTTCTGAAGCAGGCCGGTGTAAAAATTCTTGAGCCAGGCAAGGCTATCTAACCAATCCACGTACCTCTCTATCACTACAACGCAAAACAACAGATAAAAATATTCCAACCTACTAGGAGCCTAAATTAAACAATATGGTAATCCCATTAATTCAGCATTATTCATTAAGCTTACAGACGTTAAATGGTACACTAAAGAGGCTGGACTTAATCAAAAGGAGCATTATCCGGCACTCAACTCAATGTGCGTCTTACGGGTAACAACTATACTCCTGTATAACGATACGCCATTCTCAAATTCAACTCAACAAGCAAACACTAGGCTGAGTGCTGAATTCCATCCAAAAAGCCATACGCAACGTTGATTAAGTCTATCCTCAATATAAATAAAGGTTGCTGATTAAAGGGTATAGCCATTTTAAACAATAAACTTTTGCAGTATAGCCTGTGTTCTCTTTCTGTGAGATAAATAGACAGAGCGATTTTTTTTAACTGACTCATTTTGGGTTTGATTAGCTGTATATTGAACGCAGGAAAGCCATAATAGCTCATAACTCGATTTTGTAATGTTATGGTAAAATTGATTCAGCTATCCGAAACCCATTACATAAATCTCACCATAGTTTTTTTAAAATTGGTTAGGAGAAAATTTGTTGCGTTGTAGAGCTAAAATTTGTTAGATATATTAGTGCTGTATCAACCAACTTAAAGGAGTCAAGACAAATGTTTTCTCTGGCTTAATGGGCATTCAAACTGCTAAACAGCTAATAAAAACGCTTCCCCCGTAATAAAAAGGCTGTATCTTTCTCCTCTAAAATGTTCCACATAAATGTTTCATATTTTGTCAAAGCGCAGATGCGATTGTGAGACGCAGCATTAGCTTAACCCTTAACCAACTG
>DFNM01000017.1:0-9992 GCA_002376045.1 Firmicutes bacterium UBA3567 | reverse complement strand
ATTAGCTTAACCCTTAACCAACTGTTTTGGAGAAGAACCATAAAATTAAAACCAACCAAAATGGAGAAAAACCATAAATGCTACAAACACCTCAAAAAAGAAAGGAGAGAATATATGTTTGGTAAAAAAGATGACACACCACTAAAAGTAAACACTGATAAAGTGGATACCATAATCGGTAAGGATACCGAGTTTAACGGAACCCTTCAGGCCAAGGGAATTATAAGAATAGATGGGAAAGTGGATGGAGAAATACTGACCCAGGGAGATGTAATAGTAGGAGAAACAGGCAAAATAATCGGTAATATAAAAGCCCGGCACATTACTTTAGCAGGAGAAATGCACGGTAATGCCACTGTTCGAGGGAGGCTTGAAATAATATCAACTGGTAAGCTTTTCGGAGATATAGAGGTTTCAAGCCTGCTTATAAATGATGGAGCTGTTTTTGATGGCAAGTGTGAGATGAAAAACGACAAAGGTGATACCATCAACAGCAAGAGCTGAGAAAATTAAATAACTCAACTTTCGCATACTGAAAGTTGTAGTCGGACCTTTAAAGACACTGACAATTCGGCTATAAAATAGTTGAGCAGCTTATCTGTTTCAACACCAGATAGAAGCAGATATTTTTGCGAATAATTTTTTAACAGCCTCATCAAGAGGCCGAACGTTCAACAAGCTTGGTATCTTAATGATTTTTTGGCAAAATAGGATTCATAGACATTCTCCATTTTCCCTCCGCTTGGTAATTTAGGGTTTTTGTAGTTGTTAATCTTAGTTTATAAAGCGAGGGGTGTTTTTGTTATTCAAGCACTGGTTTTGTCAGTGTTTTCGAGCATTCAAAGCCCATTTGTTGATGCGAAAGTTGAGTTAAATAATATGAGCACATATATGAATATCCTGTTAATTCGGTATTATTCATTAAGCTTACAGACGTTAAATGGCGCACTAAAAAGGCTGGACTTAATCAGAATGAGCATTATAGGTTTTTAGTAAATGGAACCCGCCGAAAAGAAGGAGCAAAATCAGAATGAGGGGGGCAGACGCCCCCGAAAGGATTTGCCGGTATGAGGCCGTATTGAATCCGGTCTCCAGCACTCAACTTGGTTTTTGCCTGTTGAGTTGAATTTAAGAATTTAGTATCGTTATACAGAAGTACTGCTGTTACCCAAAAAACACACATTGAGTTGAGTGCCGGAGATGTTGATTAAGTCCAGCCTCAATATAAATAAAGGTTGCTGATTAAAAGGTATAGCCATTTTAAATAATAACCTGGCTTCATAACCCTGGAATTTAGAGATCTCATTCACAAACAGTTTGATTATCTGTATGAGATCTCTAAAATTTACCAGTCATTACCCGGCAAGAATTTCAAGATTGTTAACGAAAAGTAGTAGCGAAATCAAATTAGACTCTTAAACCCTTGATTTTGTAGAACCTTCAGCGAGCAAAGAGATTTCAGTGGAAAAAACTCGTAACCCTGGTATAACTGATGTTGGAAAAAATGTAGCCAGACATAGGTTATCAGTTTAAAAAAATACGGTTAGTAGGGTATACTATACCTGAATTGAAACCTATCCTTTAGGAGGTTTTTTAAAATGTTTAGCAACAGAACTGAAGCGGGGAAAGAACTTGCTGAAAAATTAAAGAAGTATAAAGCTTTGAAAGACTTGATTGTGCTTGCTATACCCAGAGGTGGAGTTGTTGTTGGATGGGAAATTGCAAAGAGCTTAAAAACCCAGATGGATCTGGTTATTCCAAGGAAAATTGGTGCTCCCCACAATCCGGAATTAGCCATAGGTGCAGTAATGCAGGATGGTACTTCCATTCTAAACAATGAACTTGTTTCAAGGCTAGGTGTTGAAGATGAATACATAAAAAAAGAAACGGAAAATCAGGTTGAAGAGATTAGACGCAGACTCAAAAAATACCGCAAAAGCACGGATGACCCTGATATTGAAGACAAAATCGTTATATTGGTTGATGACGGAATAGCCACGGGTTTTACAGTAAAGGCGGCTCTTGACTATATTAAACGACAGCACCCGACTAAAATAATCCTGGCGGTGCCTGTAATGCCTCCTGATACCTATGAAAAAATGGTGGAATTGACGGATGAGGTAGTGTGCTTAAAGGTTCCTCAAGTTTTTTTCGCAGTAGGTCAGTTTTATGAGGATTTTGATCAGGTGGAAGACGAAGAAGTCATCAGATTAATGGAAAACCGGCATAAAATCCAAAGGGAAAACAGATAATAAAACCACAGACAAAACAAACGGAGGTGGTATTGTTGAAAAAAGTTGTTGCTGTAGATGATGCATTGAAACCACTGGAAAAGAGATTAAAGCAGGAAGGTTACAATACCGTCAAACTTCAGGAAGCAGATTATGATCATGTGGGAGCTATAATTGTCAACAGTATTGATGATAATTTTATGAATATGCAGGATACCATGACCAAAGCTCCGGTTATCGAAGCCTCTGGAAGATCCCCTGAAGAAATAGTGAAAGAGCTAAGGCGAAGGAATATCTAAGAAGACCCGGTCAGAATTATTTGCTGACCGGGCCTTTGAAATTTTTGAAGAAATCTATCAATGCTTGAGCCATGGTATCAGCCATTTTCATTACCCTGCTGAGCCTGGTGTTTTGCAGCACAAGGTATTCCATGAACCCACCTATGTTAACAATACCTGTTAAATAAATTTTTCCTACTGGAGGCAGGTCTTTTTTTACACCGGCCCCTGGTTTTAAGGGACCCAGGCCGATGGTTACATACCCCACATGATCCAGTTTGCCCAGACATGCATCAACAGCTATGATAAGAGGATTGGAATATTTGTTGTCAATTTTTTTAAGCACACATTTCAGGTTTTTAGCATGCACGGGTTCCTCCAGGTTTCCCATCACGGTTATGCAGGGAATACCTGCCTGGATCAACTTGGTGCCCACCAGAGGACCAAGACAGTCTCCAGTAGACCTGTCTGTGCCTATGCACAGCAGGATTATGGAATCATTATTTCCCAGCACGCTGCAAAAAAATCGGGAAAAAGCTTCTGTTATTTTTTTGGCCGCATCGGGTTCGTTTGTATCGATTTTTTGTTCTTTTACAGCTAATGCTTTTTGTTGGTTGAACACCATCTTCACCCCAAAAAACACCGTATTTTCTTTCAAAGTTTATCCAGGAGCTTGCGATTCAATACACCTGAAGGCACAAAAAATATTTAATAGTGCGAAATATGCGTTTCAATAATATATATATGTGTTTTTTTGTTTCTAGATATGTTTTGGGATGATTTTGGAGATGTTTTTACTTCTGTTTGTGATACAAACCTTTACTTGACTATTACTAAAAGGACTTTGCAATTAAGGAAAGAATAAAATATAATTAAACTGAAACAATACTATTTTATGTCTGGGTGAAACAAAGTGACTAAAGAGAAGAAATTATCCATATATGCAGAGCGTTTTGAGGAAGGGCAGCAGTTGCTTGATAGAGGCCTTTTGAAAGAAGCGGAAAACAGGTTTATGGAGTGTATAGAAGCAGGCTATGAAATTGCTGCTGCTTATAACAAATTAGGAATAATACAAGTCAAACAGAGGAATTACGAACAGGGAGAAAGCTTTTTCAGAAAAAGCATTCAAAACAACCCTGATTTTTCTCAGGCTTATAGCAATTTGGGGAACATATATTTAGAGAAGGGTGATTTTGAAAAGGCGGAGGAGTGCTACAAAAAGGCAATACAGCTTGATGCAGAAAACCCTGTACCCTACAACAACCTTGCGGTGGTTTACAAGAAAAAGGGTGATATACAGCGCTTTGTATCAACTTACAAAAAATATCAGCAGCTAGAAAAAGCCCGGTATGAGGAAAAGGCCAGAGCAGGGATTACAAGCCGGTTTACCACAACAATTTGTGTTGTTGCAGTGGTGGTTATCGGTGTGATTCTGTTCCTTCTCATGGTGTAAAAGGAGAGATTGGATGAATACAAAAAAGGGCTTTTTAATGTTAATGGGGATTTTTATTGTTTTTTTGTGTGTTTATAAGATATGGATTGTAGATTTTGGTGTCAAAAACATAGAAACAAAACTTTCAGCCGATAGCAAACTCGTTACACAAAGTTATGAGAAGCCCATTCCCATTTTTGTTTCATCAAAAATTAAAGCATATTACACCATGAATAAAATCATAGGAGAAACCCTTGAAGGTGAAAAAGAATGGGCTGTTGAAGTTCCAGCTAAGGGAAGATACTTAATAAATCAGGGCATTGTAATCATTCAGGGAAATCTTGTAAAAAAGTTTGATACCCGGGGTAGAAAGGTTTATACAACAATGCTGGAAGGAGAGATTACCCATGCTGTCCCTCTGAAGGGAAGCGGCCTTCTCCTTGAGTATTCTCAGGAACGAACCAGGTATATAACGGTGTTGGACGGAGAAGGGAAACCGGTTTTTTCCCAAAAACAACAAGATGAATACCTGCTGACCGGAGATTACCATGATTCTGAAAAACTCTTGGTGCTGAGCCTGCTATCGATTAAAGATAGGGATGCTGCCGGAAGGGTTGTGCTGCTGAACCAGGAAGGACAGACTGTATGGGGTAGAAAATTCGAGGATGGTTTGTGTGGATATGTAAAATTTTTATCAAAGGATGATTTGCTGGCAGTTTTCAAAACAAAGCTGCTGTTTGTTGACTTAAAAACCGGCAGCACAAAAGAGATCGATACAGGGGGGTGTATAAAAAGGGCTACAGTAACACCGGAGGGATTCCCTGTTATAACAAGGCTCACTACCCCTGAAAGCAGTATTTTGAGTGACAACAAGACCGTTGTTGAAATGTATGATATTAAAGGCCTGAAACAGCTGAATTTTTCTGTTTCGGGGTTTGTTGAGGGCATGGAAGTTACAGGAGACAAAAACCTCATTTTGTTTACCGACCATACCATATACGTTGTCAACCTTAAATACGTTGAGGTTGTGGGCTACTGCAAGATCCAGGATAGGATTATCAGAGTTTTGCCATCGGAAAATGTGTTTCCCGTGTATGTGGAATGTGAAAATACAGGGATGGTAGTGGATAAAAACCTGTGAACACCTTTAAGTTCTTGAAAGGATGGAGGAGAAATCTTGAACTGGCTTGACTGGTTGGTATTAATAGCCCTGTTGATCAATGTTGTGGATGGTTTCAGAAAGGGTTTCATTACCTCTCTGTTCATCACCATGGGGTTTGTTGCCGCCATTTATGGAGGTGTTGTATACAACCCGGTGTTGGCTGCGTTTTTGAATGATGCTTTTGGACTGAAACACAAAATCAGAGAAGCCCTGACACTGCATATAGCCATAGGATTAGAGGCAAGCAGGATGAGCATAGAGAGTGTAACCAGGGACAAGCTCATGGAAATAATTGATAACTCCAGCATACCCGAAATGCTCAAGGGGCTGTTTGTAATGAATATGGATAAAATTCAACAGCAGGCTTTTGAAGGAATATCAACCCTTGGTGGGTTCCTTTCGGATTTTTTGAGCAGTATGTTTGTAAGTGCTTTGAGCTTTTTAATTATTTTCCTTTTTGTTAAAGCTGTTTTAAGCCTGGTATGCTTTCTCTTAAATTCCCTGACACAACACAGGTCCCTCAGTTTGATTAACAGGGCGTGTGGAATGTTTTTTGGTGCAGTGCGGGGAACCCTGCTGATTATGATTGTGTTCGCCCTTTTAATGCCCATTGCTTCGCTGAATACTTTTGATTTTTGGGTCACATCCCTGCAGGATTCCCTGCTGGCTCAGTACTTTTACAGATACAACATTATTACCCCTTTAATCTATAAATTTTTGTATGGAGGTGTCGGTTAATGAAAAAACAGGTGGATGCTAGAGGTCTGGCCTGTCCCCAGCCTGTTATCATCACCAAAAAAGCCCTTGAGGAACTAGAAAAAGGTGAAGTGGTTGCCGTTGTAGATAATGAAATAGCAAAGAACAATGTGGTAAAACTTGCCAAAAGCATGAACTGCAGTGTTAATATAGAAAAGATTAACAATGAATATCACATCGGTATAATCAAAGGAGAACCCGTGGAGATAGATGAATCCCTTGATACATCAGAAACCTCTTCTGATGTTTACCTCATTACTACAGATGAATTGGGTAAAGGCAGCCGAGAATTGGGAACTGTGCTGATGAAAAGTTTTATGTATTCCCTTTCAGAACAAAAACAACTGCCAAGGAGCATGATATTCATCAACAGTGGTGTGAGATTGACCACTGAAGGTTCAGAGGTTATTGATACTTTGAAGGTCATGGAAAACAGAGGGGTGGAGATTCTTTCCTGCGGCACATGCCTTGATTACTACAACTTAAAAGATAAACTCCTCATAGGAGGGGTTACCAACATGTATACCATTGTAGAGAAGCTCATGGAAGTGCAGAAGGTAATAAATATCTGAGAATGAGTAGCTATAAATAGTAAAATCCAAACAGAAGGAGTCTGGAGAAAATGATTCCTGCCTTTGTTCAGAATTTTATTGATATGGCAATGAGAGAACAATGGCTGGAGCTGGCCGTGAATGCCGCTAGTGTTGGAGTAAAGATTTTAGCTACTTTAATAGTAGCCAAGATAATCCTGAGATTCGGCTACCTCATTGTAGATAAGTTCCTGAAGGCGGAAAAAGAAGGAAAAATAAAATTTGATGAACGAAAAATCAAGACCATTGCTGTGCTGCTGAAAAGTATGTTAAAGTATGTCATATATTTTATAGCAGGGGTTACTGTACTTCGCATTTTCGGTATTCCCACCGAATCAATAATCGCAACGGCAGGTATAGGAGGCCTGGCTATCGGTTTCGGAGCCCAGAATCTAGTCAGGGATGTTATCACGGGTTTCTTTATCCTTTTTGAAGACCAGTTCAGTGTAGGGGATTATATTGAGACAGCGGGTTTAACGGGTTTCGTTGAAGAAATGGGTCTCAGGGTTACAAAATTAAGGTCTTTCAGTGGAGAACTTCACATTATTCCCAATGGTGAGATAAACAAAGTGACCAACCACAGCCGGGGAAGCATCAGGGCCCTGGTGGATGTGGATATTGCATACGAAGAAGATATTGACCGTGCCCTGAAAACCCTTAATGAGGTATGCCAGCAAATGGCCCAAGAGCGCGAGGATATAGTTGAAGGGCCGACGGTTTTAGGGGTTCAGGAACTGGGTTCCTCCAGTGTGGTTATCCGCATTATAGCAAAAACGGTTCCTCTTCAGCAGTGGAGTGTGGAAAGGGAACTCAGAAAAAGGATTAAAGAAACCTTTGATGAGCGGGGAATAGAAATACCATATCCCAGAAGGGTGATAATTCAACAAAAACCAAAAAGCTGATGGAGGTGTTTGTTTTCCATGTTAAAGGATTTTAGCCTGGGTGATGTTGTAGAAATGAAGAAAAAGCATCCCTGTGGCAGCTATCACTGGCAGATCTGGAGAACGGGTATGGATATAGGCATTCAGTGCAAGAAATGCGGTCGTAAGGTTATGATTCCGAGAAGAAAGTTTGAGAGACATGCTAAAAAGATAGTTGAAAAAGCAGGTGAAGGCAGTTGATGCGAATAGGTATAGTTGGACTGCCCAATTCGGGCAAATCCACCCTTTTTAATGCACTAACGGCTTCTGAAGTCCAGGCGGAAAACTACCCCTTCTGTACGATTGATCCCAATATAGGTGTGGTGGAAGTTCCTGATGAAAGACTGATCAAGATTAGCCAGATAGTCAAGCCTCAAAAAGTTACCCCGGCAACCATTCAATTCGTCGATATTGCCGGGCTTGTGAAGGGGGCAAGCCGCGGTGAAGGCCTTGGAAATCAGTTTCTCTCCCACATCAGAGCCGTTGATGCTATTGCACATGTTGTGAGGGCTTTTGAAGAAGAGAATGTTTCCCATGTTGAAGGCAGAATTGACCCTTTGAGGGATATAGAAATTGTTAACACTGAATTGATTTTATCCGATCTGGAGCTGGTAGAGAAGCGGCTGCAGAAACTTGAAAAGCTGGTGAAAACAGGTGAAAAGGTGTATAGAGAACAACAAAAGGTTTTACTTGATATAAGGGAAGACCTGGAAAGGGAAATCCCTTTACGAAATCAAGATATTCCCGAGAATTATCAGGAGTTTGTTAAAGGCCTTGGCCTCCTCACGCAAAAGCCTGTAATATATGTTGTGAACATAAATGAAAGAGATTTGGGGAAGCAATCCCCTTTCATTGAGCAGATAAAAGAATTTGCGGCAATGGATTCATCACAGGTGCTGGATATTTGCGCCAGATTCGAGATGGAGCTGGCGCAGCTAGAAGAAGATGAAAAAGCCCCTTTTTTAGAGGATTTTGATTTAAAAGAACCGGGGCTCAAACGCCTTATCAAAAAAGGATATGGAATCCTCCGATTGATTACATTTTTTACCACCACGGGAGGAAAGGAAGTAAGGGCCTGGACCCTGAAACAAGGCACACCTGCTGTGGATGCAGCCGGCAAGATCCATACCGACATACAGAAGGGTTTTATTCGGGCTGAAGTAGTCTCTTATGATGATCTGGTTAAAACCGGAAATTTCACTGCAGCGAGGGAAAAGGGGTTAATCAGGCTTGAAGGTAGGGCCTATATCGTTGAAGACGGAGACATTATTCATTTTAGGTTTAATGTTCAGAGTTGAAGCATGAAAAATGCTCAAAATTCTTTATCTTTCACGATTTTATGCGGAAAATACAGCGAAAAGTTTTTGCTTTACTATTCCTGCAAGCCTTGATAGTTCTACGTTTCAAAATTCATGCTTCACCTCTGTTTAATGTTTCATAGTGTTGCAATTGTGGGGATTTAGTGGTATAATGTGGGCGTAATCCCTGCTCTATGCTTTGTCATGGGGCCGTTTAGACCGAGGGGAGGAGGTGAAAGTAGTGAGGAATTATGAAACCCTTTTTGTGTTGGATCCCACCCTTGAGGAGGAAAAGTTCAAAGAACTTGTGGAAAAGTTCAAGGGTGTAGTTGAGGCTTTTGGCGGCCAGATAGATAACATAGATGAATGGGGTAGAAGAAAGCTTGCATACAGAATAAAACAACACACAGAAGGTTATTATGTTTTGATGAATTTCACAGGCAATCCAGAGGCTGCTCAGGACCTTGAAAGGGTATTCAAAATAACAGATGGTGTAATCAGATACCTCATTGTCCGCCAAGATGATTAATATTTACAAAATGAGGTGTTTATTGTGATGAACAAAGTGATTTTAATAGGCCGTTTGACCGGTGATCCAGAACTTCGTTATACACCAAGTGGGGCAGCCGTGGCCAATTTCACCATAGCCGTAGACAGACCTTATACTAACAAACAGGGAGAAAGGGATACGGATTTTATCAGAATCGTTGCATGGAGAAAACTGGGCGAAGTTTGTGCCAACAACCTCGGGAAAGGAAGGCTTGTTGGAGTATGCGGCCGGATGGAAGTCAGAAGCTATGAAACCCAGGATGGCCAGAGGCGCTGGGTGACAGAAGTGATAGCTGAAGAGGTTAAGTTTCTCGATTGGCCTAAAAAGGATAAGCCAATGGAAGATAGTGAGTTTCCACCGGATTTTGACGACCATGGAGATGATATGCCATTTTGAGAAGGAGGGGAACCCGTGGTAAGACGTAAAAAGAAGAAAAGAGTATGCCAGTTTTGCATAAACAATATGGAGAAGATAGATTACAAGGATGTTAACACCTTGAAAAAATACATTACCGAAAGAGGTAAGATCCTGCCCCGGAGGATTAATGGCAACTGTGCCATTCATCAGAGGCAGTTGACACGAGCCATTAAAAGGGCGAGGAATATTGCCCTGTTGCCATATACTGTTGAATAAGCAGGGTGCTTTTATAATAAACTTCTACATGAAACGAAGTAGGATAATTGGTTGTTCGACTAATGTATCCTGCTTTCTTTTTTTTATGGTTCTTCTCCAAAACAGTTGGTTAAGGGTTAAGCTAATATATCTAACAAACTTT
>DFNM01000236.1 GCA_002376045.1 Firmicutes bacterium UBA3567 | reverse complement strand
GTCAATTATTGCACTGGTTAGTCTCTCATCGTAGAATATGCTATTCCATCTACTGAACTCTAAGTTTGTCGTAATTATGACACTCCTTTTTTCATAACACCCAGCTATTACTTGAAATAATAACTGTGCACCCTCACGATTTAGGGGAATATATCCCCATTCAATCGAAGGTTTAAGACAATGTTCCCTTGATCCGGAGGAGGTGCTTAAAGATGCCTCAAGATAATGTTATGTTTACCAGCAATCTCAGTAATCTTTTAGATGGATATGTAAAAGAACAGAGGGCTATCGGTTACAAGTATATCAAAGGTGCCTCGCTTCTGAAGAAGCTTGATATATTTCTCGAGAAGAATAATCTGACAGAAAAAAGACTTCCCAAAGAAATGGTTCTATTATGGACGGAAAAGAAGCCTAATGAAACTGACAGTACAAGAAGTGGAAGAATTTCAATAGCGAGAGGCTTTGCCAAATACATGGTTCGTCTCGGATATGAAGCATATATATATCCGGCTGCAGCTGTTACGATAACAAGATATTCCTATGTACCGTATATTTTTACAGAGGAAGAAATGCGAAATATTTTTATTGTTTGTGACAATTATCCTGTTTCCAATGTTTCTCCTAACAGACATCTTGTTTTGCAACTCCTTATACGAATGCTGTATGGATGTGGTCTGAGAATCTCAGAAGCTTTAAACTTGAAACGGCATGATGTAGATTTAGAAAATGGAATTCTTTTTATACGAGATGCTAAGTTTGGAAAGGAACGAGTAGTTCCAATGGCTAAGACATTAACAGAGCGATGTCGTCAGTATTCCCATGAAGTCCATAAGTATGAGTATCTAATACTTACTTTTTCCCATCTCCTTATGGTGGACATTATAAGGAAAGCACTATATATAAACTCTTTAGAGATTTACTATGGAAAGCTGGTATTTCCCATAGCGGTAAAGGACCAAGACTTCATGATTTAAGGCACACCTTTTCAGTCCATTGTTTAAAAAAATGGGTATTAAAGGGAGAAGATCTCACCAATCTCCTTCCGTATCTGTCTACTTATTTAGGCCATGTTGATTTAAGAGGTACTCAACATTATCTAAGACTTACCGCTGACTTATATCCAACGATCACTGTTTCTGTGGAAAAGCACTTTTCATCCTTAATACCAGAGGTGAAATTCCATGAAGCAGACTGATTTTGCAAAGACACTGACTCGGTACTTATCACAGTATCTACCTGGGCAAAGAAATGTCAGTATGAATACAATCAAGTCATACCGGGATACATTTAAACAGCTACTGATGTTTTGCGATACTCAGTTGAATATCAGTCCGGAATACCTAACACTTAATAAGATAAAAACCGAGACAATACAAAACTTCTTACTTTGGCTTGAAAAGTCAAAAGAAATCAGCATTAATACACGTAACCAACGTTTAGCAGCTATTCATAGTTTCTATCGATATGTACAGTCAGAAAATCCGGAAATCATGTTTGAATGCCAGAAGATTTTGTGTATTCCTTTTAAAAAGCGGGAAATCAAGCCAATTGATTATCTGTCTCAGGAAAGTCTAAAACTTCTGTTTGAACAACCAGATACAGATACAACAAAAGGTCGACGTGATCTAACAATGATGGTTCTTCTTTATGACACCGGAGCACGGGTACAAGAGTTAATCGATTTGAAAGTATGCAATATTCGTCTCTCGAAACCAGCTACTGTATTACTGACGGGGAAAGGCAATAAAAAGAGATACGTTCCAATAATAGGAAAAACCAGTGACTTATTAAAAAACTATTTAGAAGAGAATCACCTATTAGATAATGGTAAGCAGAATCATCCTCTGTTCTATAATAGTGGCAGACATCCTTTCACGCGACCAGGAATAACATATATTTTGGAGAAGAATCTAAAAAAAGCGAAAGAATTAAACCCAGAAATACTATTTCCGGACAAACTGAACCCCCATATGATGAGACATACAAAAGCAATGCATTTGCTGGAAGCTGGTGTAAATTTAATATATATACGAGTTTTTTTAGGACATGTCAATGTGACAACAACAGAACTTTACGCAAAGGCCAATTCTGATATGAAACGAAAAGCGTTAGAATCTGCTTATATTGAAGTGGTAACGGAAGATGTTCCTCCTTGGAGTGAAGATAAAGATTTGTTAAACTGGTTGCAAAGCTTCTGTAAATAAAAATATTATGGAAAGATTTTCAGACATATTTGTTGATTTTATTGGCATTTGTCTAAAATCTTTCCATAAACAAAAACTTTCTATAATTACCTGTCCCTACTGCTCCATACAGTATGAGGTTTTCTTTCCTGTTTACGAATTCTGCATTTTTTATATCTTCTAGAGTTATGCTTTCCGAAATATCCACATTATCAAATTTGTATCCTTCAAAAGTCTTAAACACGTCAAAGTTCGCCTGCTTTAAAAGTCTGTTTTTCCTTCTTACCGCCCTGTTTTCAATTTCAAGCTCTAAGAGTTTTGCTAAAAATTCTTCATGTGTCT
>DFNM01000184.1 GCA_002376045.1 Firmicutes bacterium UBA3567 | reverse complement strand
GCAAATGCCTCTACTCTTTAATGACAAAGGCGTCTGAATGTATCAGACGCCTTTGTCATTTATCTCACTTGTTATTTGATTTCTACAGCAGCGCCAACTTCCTCAAGTTTGGCTTTGATTTCTTCTGCTTCCTCTTTGCTGATTTTTTCTTTAACTGGTTTTGGAGCACTATCAACAAGGCTCTTCGCTTCTTTAAGACCTAGACCGGTGATCTCTCTAACAACCTTGATAACCTTGATTTTCTGGCTTCCAACATTGGAAAGCACAACATCGAACTCAGTTTGTTCCTCCTGTGCTGCTTCAGCAGCCCCTCCAGCAGGAGCAACAGCCATCGCAACAGGTGCTGCAGCTGTTACACCAAACTTATCTTCCAGTTCCTTTACAAGCTCGGAAAGTTCCAAAACAGTCATATTCTCTATCGCTTTAATGATTTCCTCTTTGGTCATTGTTTTCACCTCCCTGCAAAGATATCATTATTGCTGTTTTTCTTTTTTATCTTTAACAGCCTGTAATACATAAACCAGGCTTCTCAGAGGACCATTAAGCACATTTACCAAACCCGTTATAGGTGCCTTCATACCGGCCAGAACCTGAGCAAGCAGCATTTCTCGTGATGGTAAATTGGCTAACTGTTTAATTGAATCCATACCAATTAATTTACCATCCATTATTCCCGCTTTGAGTTCTAAAGCCTGGTGATCATCGGCAAATTTGCACAAAACTTTGGCAGGTGCAACCGGGTCTTCACTAAAGGCTATTGCTGTTGGCCCAACCAAGTAGCTGTCTAAAAAATCCAGACCCAGATCTCTGGCTGCTATTCTCACCAGGGTATTCTTCACCACTTTGTAGTCCACACCCGCTTCACGCAACTGTCTTCTCAGTTCAGTCATTTCTGCTACATTCAAACCTCTATAATCTGTAAGGATTATGGTTTTGGATTGATCAAATTTATCCTTCAATTCCGCTACAACTTTCTTCTTTTGTTCTAATGCCCTACCCATCAGGCGGTCTTCACCTCCTTAACACCCGCAAAATAAAGAGCCTTTCCGCAGACATAGGCAGGAAAGGCTCTCTTGTGAGCGCAAAATCCCTCTGGAAGCTCCCTAGCCTCGGCAGGCCTCTTTAAACCCTTTTGGGTACCTGCTGTCTACAGCTACAAGCAATGTATTCGGTTTTAGGATTCAAAAAACAACCAGCACTTTGTAATTATATCATAAACATTTATTTAAAACAACAGCTTTAAACTACTTTTCTACAACTTTTTGAGGATTGATTTTTATCCCCGGCCCCATAGTGCTGGAAACAACCACACTCCTCAGGTACTGACCTTTAGCAGCAGCCGGTCTGGCTTTTATCAAGGCTTCCATAACCGTCTTGAAGTTTTCCAGGAGTTTTTCGTTCTCAAAGGATTTTTTGCCGATAGGCACATGAATTATGCCGTGTTTATCAACTCTGTATTCTATTTTGCCTGCTTTTATATCTTTAATAGCTCTGGCAATATCAAAAGTTACGGTTCCAGATTTGGGATTGGGCATCAATCCTTTAGGCCCAAGGATTCTACCCAGCTTACCCACTACACTCATCATATCAGGGGTAGCCACCGCTACATCGAAGTCCAGCCATCCCTGCCCTATTTTTTCGGCATACTCCTGACCACCAACATAATCTGCTCCTGCTTCCCTGGCTTCATCGGCTTTTTCTCCTTTGGCGAAAACCAGCACTTTAACTTCTTTTCCAGTCCCATGGGGCAAAACGACAGCACCTCTAACCTGTTGATCAGCGTGTTTTGGATCTACTCCAAGTTTTACAGAAAGTTCTATCGTTTCATCAAAATTGGCAGTCGCTGTCTCTTTGACGAGCTTAAATGCTTCTTCGAGATCATAAAGTTTGTTACGGTCAACTTTTGACAGCGTTTCTCTGAACCTTTTGCTTCTTTTTGCCATGATCCACATCCTCCTTTGTGGTTTTATCGGGAAAACCCTCCCACTCCAACAGAACTGCAAACTACATACTTATCGCCGATTTATCCTTCAACAACGATACCCATGCTTCTGGCTGTACCTTCTATCATCCGCATTGCTGCTTCTATGTCCGTTGTGTTTAAATCCTTCATTTTCAATTCAGCAATCTCTTTAATATCCTTTTTGGTTACCTTAGCTACTTTCTTAAGATTGGGCTCACCTGAACCCTTATCTATTCCTGCAGCCTTTTTTAATAATACAGCCGCTGGTGGCGTTTTAGTAATAAAGCTAAAGGATCTATCCTGATATACCGTTATTTCTACAGGAATAATCAAACCTGCATCGTTCTTGGTTCGTTCATTAAATTCTTTACAGAATGCCATTATATTAACTCCATGTTGCCCTAAAGCCGGGCCAACAGGAGGTGCTGGCGTGGCTTTTCCAGCAGGTATTTGCAACTTAATTACACCTATTACTTTTTTTGCCATGTGTTTCACCTCCATTATTTCGCATCTTTATTCCTTTTCGATCTGAGAAAATTCAAGTTCAACAGGTGTTTCTCTTCCAAACATAGAAACAAGCAGCTTTACTTTGCCTTTATCATGGTCTACTGCTACAATTTTACCTATAAAGTTTTCAAAAGGTCCGGATATTATTTTAACGTTCTGGCCTATTTCTACATCAATCTTGGGCTTGGCTTCTTCCATACCCATCTGTTTCAATATGGCTTTAATTTCTTTTTCTTCTAAAGGTATCGGTTTGGTTCCTGACCCAACAAAACCCGTTACACCCGGGGTATTCCTTACCACATACCATGAATCGTCATCAACAATCATTTCAACCAGAACATAACCCGGGAATATCTTTTTCATGGTTTTTTGGGGTTTGCCATTCTTAACCTCTATCTGCTCTTCCATGGGTACCAGTACTCTGAATATTTTATCCTGCATCCCCATGGATTCTACTCTTTTTTCTAGATTTACCTTCACTTTGTTCTCATACCCTGAATAGGTGTGAATCACATACCAGTTTTTTGATGACATAGTAGAGGGGATAAACCCCTGAACCTCCCTTTTACTTGAGTATTAGATTTAACAAACCGGTGAAAGCGGAGTCCACTATCCAGATAATAAAAGCCATAACAAAAACCGATACAAATACTACAGTAGTGTATTGGGTCAATTCTTTTCTGTTAGGCCAGGTAACCTTTCTGAGTTCAGAGCGTACTTCCTTGAAATACTGAATAATCTTTCCTAAAAAACCCTTCTTTTCTTTCTTTTTATTACCCATGACCTCACATCCTTAATCCTTTTTAACATGATGCTGAAAGCTGCTCACTTTATCTGGTTTCTTTGTGCAGAGTATGCTTTTTGCAGAATTTGCAGTACTTCCTGAGTTCCAAACGGTCAGGCGTGTTTCTTTTGTTTTTTGTCGTTGTGTAATTCCTCTGTTTGCATTCAGTACACGCTAAAGTAATGTTTATCCTCATTTTGCTGCACCTCCTAAAGCACCCGCCTTTAGTCACCATACGTAGCAAACCAATACTACCAATGGTACACAGATTATTACTTTATACAATTTATCATAATTTGAAATGAATGTCAACATTAATAAATACACTACTCTTCCCAACCACAAAGGCCTAAGCTGCTTCCGTGTCATACAACCCTGGTGTTACCTTTTTATAATCAATATACCCGTAATTATAAGAACAGCTCCCAGCAGTTTATCCCATGAAAATTTTTCACCCAAAAACAGTATTCCTACAAAGAAAGTTACTATGGGAAAAGCAGCAGTTATAGGAACCATTCTGGATGTCTCCCCGTATTTTAATGCATAAAAATACATCAAATGACCAACCAGTGAACCTAGAATACCTTCCAGTATGATCAAGCCACCTGAGGCAGGGTCCATCCTCCCTAAAGCTCCAACTTTTCCAGCGGCTGCACCATAAATTAAAAGTATTAAGCTTATTGTTAAGCTTCTAAGCGTCAGCGCCGTGTAAGGTTCCAGCTTCCCCAGGCCAAGTTTCCCAAAAACAGGAGCTATTCCCCACAAGATCATGGTCAACACAGCAAACAAAAAGTTTGTCATATTTTCGTCCTCCATTTCTCTTTAAATAAATAAGGCTGGATGTCCAATCCAGCCTTACTATGATTACTCGATTATTTCTGTTACG
>DFNM01000080.1 GCA_002376045.1 Firmicutes bacterium UBA3567 | reverse complement strand
ATAAAGGATTTTGAGCATTTTTCATGCTTCACCTCTGTTTTTTTCGGTTATCTCTTGAATAATTTTATTTCTATGCTATAATATAAAAAAATTTAATTTTACAAAAAGCTGTGAAGGGGAAAAGTAGATGAGTTTGAAGCTGTTAGCGAGCCGGTGATGGTGGAAGACCGGCAGTGGAGGGCTCATTGAAGTTCTCCCCGGAGTTGTCCCGCTGAACACAGAAGTAGGCAGGAATGGAGTCTTCGCCGTTAAAAGAAGAGGGATATCGGAAACCTTTTAGAGTTTCCCGTATTCCAACAGAGGGGATTTACCTCCAGGGTAAATCAAGCAGGGTGGTACCGCGAGCTAACCTCTCGTCCCTAAGGGGCGAGAGGTTTTTAATTTCCCGGGAAATTTTATTTTTAGGCATGCCGAAAAATATTTCAAAAAAGGAGGATGTTCATTATATGGATATCAAAAAATTACAGCTTAAAAGGCTCAAAAAAGTAGTTAAAAAGGTTTACAACAATGTGGGGCATTATCGAAAGGTTTTCGATGAGAGGGGAATTACTCCCGATGACATCAATACCCTGGAGGATTTAAAAAAGCTTCCCTTTACAAAAAAGGATGATTTCCGGAAGAACTATCCCTACAGCATGCTGGCTGAACCTGTGGAAAAAATCGTAAGAATTCATGCATCTTCCGGAACAACGGGCAAACCCACTGTTGTGGGCTATACCAGAAAAGATATACAAACCTGGGCAGAGTTGATGGAAAGGGTGCTGCGGTATGCAGGAGTGACGGAAAGGGATGTGCTGCACAATGCTTACGGATATGGACTTTTTACCGGTGGTCTGGGATTTCATTATGGGGCAGAAAAGCTGGGGTGTGTAACCATTCCCATCTCCGGGGGAAATACCCGTCGGCAGGTCAGCCTTATGAAGGATCTGGGGGCAACAGTGCTGGCATGCACTCCTTCCTATGCCCTGCATATTGCTGAAACGGCGGAAAGCATGGGAATTGATATAAGGGAACTCCCGTTAAAGGTTGGAATTTTCGGAGCAGAACCCTGGTCAGCGAATATGAGGAAGGAGATTGAAAACCGGTTGGGAATCAAAGCCCTGGATATATACGGTTTGAGTGAAGTTATCGGACCGGGAGTGGCCTGTGAATGCCTCAAACAGCAGGGCCTTCACATCTTTGAAGACCATTTTATTGCTGAAATCATCGATCCTGAAACGGAAGAAGTGCTGCCCTATGGTAAAACCGGGGAACTGGTGCTCACTTCTCTTACAAAGGAAGCTCTGCCGGTAATAAGATACAGGACCGGTGACATAACAAGGCTGATCAAAAAAAGGTGTGAATGTGGAAGCATCCATGTGAGGATGGATAAAATCAAGGGCAGGACAGATGATATGTTGATAGTTCGGGGAGTAAACGTTTTCCCATCCCAGATCGAATCAGTGCTCATGGAAATGGAAGGGATCGGCCCCCACTATCTGCTGGTAATTGAGAAACAGCATGCACTAAAAGACCTCGAGCTGTGGGTAGAAACCAAACATCCCGTCACCGCAGATGTGCAGAAAAAACTGGAAAACAAGATCCAGAAACACGTTTTTACAGTAGTGGGTATAAGGATAGAAGTTAAGGTGCTTAAACCCAAAACCATCAAACGCAGTGAAGGCAAGGCCATCAGAGTTGCCGAAAAAGGAAAAACAGCTGGGCTTGTTTAAAGCTCAGCTGTTCATAAATTTCTTAGAAAAGTCTTCAGCATGGAAGGAACTCCTTACGAAAGGGGCAGATGCTACGTATTTAAACCCCATTTCATATCCTATTTCTTCATACTTCTTGAAAACCTTGGGCCTAATGAATTCTTTAATTTCAATGTGGTCTCTGGAAGGCTGCAGGTACTGACCTATTGTGAGGATGTCACATCCCACTTCTCTTAAATCTCTCATAACCCCTGTTACCTGTTCCATGGTTTCTCCCAGACCCACCATCAACCCTGATTTGGTGTATATGCCTTCATTAATCTGTTTTACATATTTCAGCAGGTCTAAAGACCTCTGGTAATCAGCCTGAGGTCTAACTATATCGTAGAATTCGGGAACTGTTTCCACATTGTGGTTGTAAATGTGAGGCAAGGCTTTCACCACTTTTTCAACAGCATTGGAGTCTCCTTTGAAATCAGGAGTCAACACCTCTATTATTGCATCGGGTTTTGCTTCCCTTATTGCTTCTATGGTCCTGGCAAAGTGGCCTGCTCCACCATCCGGGAGGTCATCCCTTGTTACTGAAGTTATTACCACATGCTTTAATCCCAGTTCGACTGCAGCTCGAGCTACCCTTCGGGGTTCTTCATCATCCAGGGATTCAGGAGTTCCTCCGGCCACATTGCAGAACCGGCAGTTGCGGGTGCACACATTTCCGAGAATCATAAAGGTTGCCGTTCTGTTTGCAAAACATTCCCCTATATTGGGACAGCTGGCGCTCTGACACACGGTGTTGAGCTTAAGCCTTTTTAAAAGCTTGCTGGTCTCCAGGTAGTCTTCATTAAAGGATACTCTCTTCTTCAACCACGAGGGGAAAGGTTTTCTCAAGTTTATCCCTGGTTCAAAAAACTTAACTGTTTTTTAAAACAGTCAGGCGGCCTCCCCATGACCAGGATTTCGCTCCTTTCTGGATTGGATTTACCCACCCCTGGG
>DFNM01000255.1 GCA_002376045.1 Firmicutes bacterium UBA3567 | reverse complement strand
TAAAACAATGAGATAGGAGGGAGATTCGAACGTTTGATTTGCTGGTGTATAATACTGAGATTTTAACCCTAAGCAGCATGGGCAATATTAAAAAAGGATACATATTGATAAAGGAAGGTAAAATTTGTTTTTGGTGTAGAAACACCTTTTAGAAGAAATTCGATCTATATGTTGTGGTTGTGGTTTCATATTATCACAAGATATAGAGTGATTTTATTGAAAAATGGACTTTTTACAGTAGAATAAAAATTTTTGATATAAATAGAGGTTCACCTCCCGAAGCTGTAGATGTGAAGAAAAAAAACGATGCTGATGGAATGCTGGTTATGCCCGGTTTAGTAGACTGCCATACCCATCTGATGGAATATGCCACAATTCAACTGCATAAAACCTATGGGTCCGCTCAACAGATGTCAGGAATATGCAATTTGCTGACAGCTTTAAAATCGGGAATAACCGCAGTAGGTGAACATCATTTAGGACATCCCCTTTTAACACGGTACAGCAGTGAGTATAATGAATCTACAAAGCCTTTGGTCTTGTTTACAAACAAAACCAAAGGCTTATATGTTATCTTAATCCACATCTATAGATAGGGTTGCTGCAGGAGTTTATGAATAAAACTCAGGGGA
This sequence comes from Firmicutes bacterium UBA3567, assembly GCA_002376045.1. Taxonomy (GTDB): domain Bacteria; phylum Bacillota; class Thermosediminibacteria; order Koleobacterales; family UBA3567; genus UBA3567. The sequence continues at coordinate 10,390 of DFNM01000255.1, read as the reverse complement.
GTATGATAGCGATTATTTGCTGCCTGTAATCTTATGGGTAGTAATCTTCTCTATTTCTGCCAACAGCTTTTCACCTTCCTCAACTATTTCCTCAACTTCATCAACGAGCTTCTGTAGTATTTCCCTGTTATCCAGTGAATAGGCATTGATCAGCACATTGTAACCTCCACCCTTGATGGCTGTCATTGCTGCAAGACCTGCTACCCCTACATCTGAAACGGCATTGGGGTTGCCTTTTTCTACAACATGTCGGGCTATCTCCAACAATTTTAGCCCCAGTTTCATCGTATCTAAAGGCACAATGCTTGCCTGTTTTAGTGCAGATTGAATCCCTGCCCTGCGTTTCTCTTTTTCTTCCTCGGTCTCCTTCGGCATCCTGAAGGCGGCCATTACTTCATCAAAGCTCGCCGCATCTTTATCCATCAGCTCTAAGGCTTCTTTTCTAATAGCCTCTAATTCATCAGCATACTCATTCAGGGATTGGTTTTTTGTCAGGGCGACAACCATGGAAAGCAGGCTGGCACTCAGGGCTCCGCACAAACCCGCCACGCTTCCACCACCGGGTGTTGGCTGTTGGCTGGCAACTTCTGCTGTAAAATCTTTCAAAGTGTGCTCTGCAAATTTCATGATCTCAACCTCCTGTTAATCGAGAATTAATCCTTAACATAGTTGTCAACAACTTCATCGATGAGCTCATCTTTAGCTATGAAGGGTAATGTGATGTGGCCTGCACCTTTTTTCTCCCTGTTCCATTCAATCGCCGTTTCTATAGCATGCTTGTTCCTGGCCCATGCCCTTCTGGCAATACCTCCGTTCACATCCCAATCCATGGCCAGTTTAATTGTTTCATCCACCCTCCTGCTTCCATCCAGTACCAGACCAAAACCGCTGTTAAAGGCCTTGCCTATACCGACACCACCACCATTGCTCTGAACCACCATGGTCATTCCCCGGGCGGCATTACCGGCAAAACAATGTATGGACATCTCCGCCATCATGTTGCTGCCGTCCTTGATGTTCGCAGTTTCTCTGAAGGGGGAATCCGTGCCACCCACGTCATGATGGTCACGTCCCAGCATTATCGGGCCTATTTCACCATTGCGCACCATTTCATTGAACTTGAGAGCTATTTTTATACGACCCGGGCCATCAGTGTAAAGAATACGGGCCTTGGATCCCACAACCAGGTTGTTCTTTTCCGCATCCTTTATCCAGTAATAATTATCACGGTCCTGAGCCCTGCGGTTTGGATCTATACAGCTCATTGCAGCTTTATCTGTCTTTCTCAAGTCTTCATCCCGGCCGCTCAGACACACCCACCGGAAAGGACCATATCCGTAATCAAAGCACAGGGGCCCCATTATGTTTTCAACGTACGAAGGAAAGATAAAACCTTCTGTGGTATCCCTGCCGTTCCTAGCAATCTCCTTTACTCCAGCATCAAAGATAGCTTTCATGAAGCTGTTGCCATAATCCCAGAAATGAGCCCCCCTATCTACCAGCTCCTTGATTAGGTAAAAGTGCTTCCGCAGGCTTCTGTTAACCTCCTCCCTGAATTGGGCAGGGTTATTTTTCAAAAGCTCCCTGCCTTCTTTATAAGTATAGCCGGCTGGAGTGTAGCCTCCGCTGTAAGCTGCATGGCATGAAGTCTGGTCAGATATGAGTTCAACATCAATCCTGTTGTTGACAATGTATTCCAAAAGATCAACAATATTGCCGCAAAAAGCTATGGAAGCAGGTTCTTTTCTTCTTCGGTATTCCTCTACCCATTTAAATATTTCATCCAAATTATCCGAAACCCTGCTGACCCAGCCCTGGTCATATCGGGTCTTAATCCTGGATTCATCAACTTCTGCTATTACCCCCACACCACCAGCTATTTCTATGGCTTTGGTTTGAGCACCACTCATCCCACCCAGACCGGAGCTGACAAACAAATGCCCTCTTAAATCCTTATCCTCAGATATCCCCAAAAAGAGTCGTCCTGCATTCAACAGGGTAATATAGGTGCCGTGCACTATCCCCTGGGGGCCAATGTACATCCAACCGCCCGCAGTCATCTGCCCGTAATTGGCCACACCCATAGCGGCTGCCTTGTTGAACCACTCCTCATTATCATACATTCCAATCATTAAAGCGTTCGTAACAATCACTCTGGGACTTTCAGGCCTTGAAGGGAAAAGCCCCAAAGGATGGCCGGAATGAACCACCAGAGTCTGATTTCCTGTCATTACCTGAAGATATTTTTTGATCAGCCTATATTGCATCCAGTTCTGACACACCTGCCCCGATTCGCCATAGGTTACCAGCTCATAGGGATATAAAGCTACATTAAAATCCAGATTGTTGTCAATCATGAGCTGTATAGCTCTACCTTCAAGTGTTCGGCCTTCGTACTGGTCAATGGGTTTTGCCTTTATCTCCCCTTTGGGTCGGTACCTGTAGCCGTAAATCCTGCCTCGGGTTAGCAACTCTTCCATAAACTCGGGAGCCAGTTTTTCATGAAGATGTTCTGGAATATACCGCAAAGCATTCTTAAGGGCAGTTTTCATCTGTTCTTTTGTAAGGTTGAGTTCCCGCTTGGGTGCACGCCTGATACCTTCTTTGAATTCGGGCTTCTCAGGCAGTTCATCAGGCAGCTTAATCCTTTTGATTTTCGACGCATCAAAATCCATTTTTTTCTCTCCTTTCAGAATGGTTTTTGGTTTTATGGCTACACCTTTTAATCAGCAATTTTTTATATATAGTATGGCCTTAATCAATGTCTCCGACACTCAACTTTGTGTTTACATCTTGAATTAAATTTGAGAATTGAGCTTCGTCACGCAGAAATATTGCTGTTACCTGCAGACACAATGCTGCAACTGCAGCACCATCGGAAGGATAAAACCCTTTTTGCAGCTGGCGAATGTAGCTCTAGTTCGCTTGCTTTGAGCCCGCCTGTAAGACTGACCATAGTAATCTGGAACATTACAGATTGTTGTTCCCTTAAGGGAAGTACACAAGGTAGAATATCCCTAAAAGGTTATTGCACCAGTCGCAAATTTTCAAGCTGCAAAAAGAGAAACTTTCATACAAATACATTTTTTGGAGGTTGTTTCCATGGTAGCCATATTTGATTTTATAAAATGTCCAACTCTCCTCTAACCGCCTTTACCAGTTCACCACTGTGAATTAAATCTTTAACTTTTTTTATTTCCGAATACAGAATCCTGTCTTCCTGCAAAGGAGGAATCAATTCCCTAATGATACTATAGGCTATTCTGCTTCCATGTCCCAAATCCCTTAGAGGCTGATCTGCCCGGAGGTCTATTCCTTGACAGGCTGTTATAAGTTCTATTGCTAAAACCAGTTCTGTATTTTCAACAATCTGTCGGGCCTTACGTGCACTGATTGATCCAAAGCTGACATGGTCCTCCTGGTTCGCACAGGTGGGGATTGAATCCGTGCTGGCTGGATTTGAAAGAACCTTGTTTTCTGCTACCAGAGAAGCAGCAGCGTATTGAGCAATCATATAACCGGAATTGAGCCCTCCGTGTTTTGTCAAAAACATATTCAGGCCGTTGCTGAGGGAAGCATCCAGGAGACGGGCGACCCTCCTTTCAGAGATATTTCCTAATTCACTTACTGCCATTCCCAGGTAATCCAGTCCCAGAGCTAGTGGCTGGCCATGAAAATTACCACCGGAAATGACTTTACCTTTGTCCGGAAACAGCAACGGGTTATCTGTCACCGAATTGATTTCCCTCTGTATAATCTCTTTAACGTGGTCAATAGCATCTCTCGAAGCACCATGCACCTGAGGGGCACAGCGCAGGGAATAGGCATCCTGGACTCTGTCGGGCTGTTTGTAAAGAACCAATTTGCTGCCTCTGGTTATATTCTGGACATTTTTGACAACCTTGTAGTGCCCCGGGTGAGGCCTTAATTGATAAATATCATCATCAAATGCTGCCAGTATTCCCTTTAGAGCTTCCAGAGATAGGCTTAAAGCTATATCGGCAGCAGACGCGATGTTCAGGCTGTCGTAAACAGCCAGGGTCCCTAAAGCCGCCATCATCTGGGTACCATTGATCAGGGCAAGCCCTTCCTTGCTTTCTAGGGCTATAGGGGCCAATCCCTTTTTGCGCAGTGCAAGTTTACTATCCATCAATTTCCCATCGATATATACCCTGCCTTTACCTAACATGGCTAAAACCATATGGGCTAATGGGATTAAATCACCACTGGCTCCCACCGACCCCTGTTCCGGCACCCAGGGTACAACGCTGTTGTTCAGCATATCCAACAGCAGTTGCAGCGTTTGGAGCCTTACTCCCGAAAAACCTCTGGCCAGTGCGTTTATCCTCAGGAGCATCATGGCTTTTACCACTTCAATGGGCAAAGGTTTCCCCACACCGGCCGAATGGCTTTTTATCAGGTTCTCCTGAAGCTGCAGAGCCTGGGAACATGAAATTTTTACATCGCTGAATTTTCCAAAACCCGTTGTAATACCGTAAACTACTTTGCTTTCTTTTAACAATTTATCCACCATACTCCTGGATTTCTTTATTCTAGATATTGATTCCTCACTGAGCAGAACTTTTTCCCCGTCTCTTACCACTTTTAAAACCTCGTTTATTGTCAAGCTGTCCCCCGTTATGGTTATCATCGCTAAACCCCTCCATATTTTTTGTGCTGCCCAAGGAAAATTATTGTTGTATTAAATTCCTCACAGTTTTTATTTCATAAGGTGCTCCTATAACCTTAAACACATCCAGAGCATTCAGGCCATATTCCTCTGGTTTCATGGAAAGATAATGGCCGAGAACCTTCCGCAAGCCTTTGTCTTTCTGCATTCTACAGGAAATCTCGGTTTTAATGCGGAACAAAATGCCTGCCCAGTACCTTTTATAATGCTTGTTTATAATCCTGTCTGCGGTCTGCAGGTAGGAATACGCCCTAAGATAGTTCCCTCCCAGCACTGCCAGCAGAGCGAGAAAGCCGTTGGCTATGGTGGAATATCCCCAGATGGTATTCAACTGCTGGAAAATCTCAACAGCCCTTTTGAAGTATTGTTCGGCACGAGCATAATCCTGGAGTTCAAAACACACCTGACCGGCATTGGTATAGAACACTCCCAGTCCACACACAATATTTCGGGCCTCACACAGACCTATACACCTTTCGTAATAGCTGAGGGCCTCATTGAATCGACCTTTGTGCCTCTTTACTTCACCCAGGTAATTATAAAGAGCGGCAATGGCCAATGTGTATTTCTCCCTGCCTCTTTCAAGTTTCTTGAAGATTTGTATTGAATTGTTGAACATTCTTTCCGCTATTTGATACTTCCTTTTATAAAGGCTGCTTATCCCCAGAAATCTCAAGGCAACCCCCATCTTTTTATCCATCTTCATTGTTTTAGCCAGCCTATACATCTTTTTTCCGCTGTCTTCGATCAGTCTTTCGTTTTCTTTTTGAATACCCAAACCCGCCATCTGCTGGTAGGCTTCGATAGCACTTGGCCAGTCTTTTAGCAAGCACGCTCTGTTAACCATCTTTGTAAGATATGTCAGTGCTTTATCATAGCTGCCGTGGCAGATGAGGTAAAGGGCCTTCATGTTTAAATACTTTATTTCCTGTTTCATCAAATCTTCAGCATATTCTTCTTCTCTTAACGTGGACAGCACCTCTTCTATTTCCCCCAAGTAGCGCTGAGATTCTTTCTGATTAAGGGCTAGAATTTTATCCTTTCTCAGTTCATCATCATTAACAATGGGAAAAAGCTCATGGGTTTTGTGAAAATATATATCAGCTTCTTTTATCAGATATTCCAGGTGTTTAACCTTGTTTCCGGCCCTCTGATAATGATAAATCAATCTTGTATAATACTCCCTTGAGTTTTTCCCCTCACTCAATTTGTCTTCAAGGATTCTGGCTATTTTTTCATGCAATAACCGCGCTCTGGAATAGGTCAGGCTTTTATAAACATAATCCCGTATCCTGGTATGGGTAAATTTGTAACAGGGTTTGCCTCTTTTATCATCAATTACCTCGGTTAATAAATAGTGGTCTACCAGTTCCTCCAGTAGTTTTACAAGGGTCAGCTCATCTTTGCCACTCAGCTTCAACAGCACATCATAACTCATACAATCAAAGGGAATTGCAACCAAAGTCAAAATCCTACGAGCCTGTTCGGAAACAGAAAAGATTCTTTCTCGTAATATATCCCGGCTTTTGCTGGTCAAAAAATCAGAAAGATCTTCTTTTCCTTTGTTTTGCTCAAAAAGCTTGAGGCATTCTTCAAGAAAAAAGGGATTACCCTCCGTCTCATTATAGATGGTTTTGAGTAAATCCTCTGAAAAATGGTAATTCGGCAGTTTTTTATTGACAAATCTTTTAACCTCTAAAAAATTAAATCGCTTCAAATTGATCTCCTGCATCAAACCTCTGTGATACAGGTTACATAAAAACCTCATCAGTCTTTCCTTACGTTCATTGCGGGTAGTCAGCACAAGGAGAATGTTTGTGTTTTTGTTGTGTTCAATTAAAAGCTTTAAAAGCTCCAGGCTTTTATTATCACACCATTGCAGGTCTTCAAACACAAAAATCAGCTTTTTTTGTTTAGCGACCTCTGTCAAAAAGTGGAGCAGGGCATCAACAGCCGATTGGTGCTGAATGGATTCAAAGTTCAGCTCCTCATAAAAAATGGCTTCATCTTCTGCTAAAAAGGAAGGAAACAGAAAGGATATGATCCTCTTCCAGGGCAAGGATGAATCTATTTTCTCTATATCGACTTTTGCTTTTATTTTCTCGAGAATGTTCTTCCACGGCTTATAAATATATCGTTCTTCAGCAGAATAGCAGTTGCTTTTTAACACCAAGCAGTCCCTGAGATTCACCGAGGAAAGGGCCTTCTCAACCAGAGCCGTTTTACCTATTCCTGCCTCTCCCATAACAATTACTGAAGAGGGCGTTTTACCTGTGATGAAGTTCTGGAGAGTTTCAGTTAGATTATCTAGTTCTTTTTTTCGACATATGAAATCCCTTCCAGCGGTCTTTTTTGAGGAAACACTTTTTTGTATTCTCTTGTAGAGTTCCGTGGTGGCCGGATCGGGAGCTATCCCCATTTCTTCATCTAACCGCTGTTCCAGCCCTCTGTAAGCTTCAATGGCTTTGGCTGCAACCCCCTGGGCAGCATACACACTCATCAAATCCCGGTAAGCCGTTTCATTAAACTCATCCACTTCTATCAATAGATTCAGATAAAAGGCTGCCTGCCGCCAGTCTTTTTTTGTTTTCAACTCATCAATATAATGATTCAGCTTTCGTATGTAGAGTTCACGGTAATAGCTTCTCTGTTCACTCAACCAGTTGGAGAAGTCAGGTGCTTTTTTTACTTCAAGGCCCTGCAAAAATTCACCTTTGTAAACTTCAATAGCCCCGGGGCCCTCTCCTGTCAAAAATACATCCACATCCGTTACAATCTCCATCTCTGCATTAAGCTCCACAGTTGAGTGGTCGGGAGTGTTAATCAGAGAGGTTCCCGCCTTCTGTTTTAACTGGTATAGAGCATTTCTCAGATTTTTTCTGGCATCATCATCAAGCATATTACCCCACAACAGAGAAGCAATTTTTTCACGGGATGTTTTCCTGTTGACAAGAAGGTAATACAAAAGGGCTTCTACTTTTTTATAAGGAAACTTTACAGGTTTCCCATTTACTTTTATAACAGGAAGGCCTAAAAGCGTTGCTTCCAGTTTAACCATGAATCTACTCTTCCCCCTTATCAAACACTATCTGGCCCTTTTTGATAACCTTTTCCACAATATTTACTCCAATATGATAAGCAAGATGGGTATAGGACGGAGCATCAAGGATGATTACATCTCCCAGTTTGCCCACTTCAATGCTGCCGATCTCTCTATCTCTAGCGATAGCAGCGGCTGCATTAATGGTTAAACCAAGTACGGCTTCCTCTATTGTTAGGCCCATGTAGAGAGTGGATAGGGCAAAGAGCAAAGGAATGGATTCCGAATAACAACTGCCGGGATTCAGATCAGTTGCCAGAGCAACACGCAGACCTGCACCAAGCATTTTCCTGGCAGGGGCGTAAGGTTCCTTCAGGCTGAAGGCAGTAATGGGAAGCAGCACCGCAACAACTCCAGCTTCAGCCATCATCTCAATTCCTTTATCCGATACCTTTAAAAGGTGGTCAGCGGATACAGCCCCCATTTCCGCTGCCAGCTCAGCTCCCCCTACCTGAGCAATCTCATCAGCATGGAGCCTGGATTTTAACCCCAGCTCCTGACCTCTAAGCAGAATTTGCCGGGTCTGCTCAACGGTGAAAACTCCCTGATCACAGAACACATCACAGAAATCCACTCCCCCCTCCTCAACTATCACCGGCATGACCTCTTGAATCAGATAATTTATATACTCATCGGGATTGTCTTTGTATTCTGAAGGAACTGCGTGGGCCCCCAAAAAGGTAATGGCAATATCAACAGGATGTTCTCTGCTGAGTTCCTTCATCACCTTTACCTGTTTGAGTTCGGTTTCCAGATCCAGGCCATAACCCGTTTTGCCCTCAACCGTAGTTACTCCGAAAGACAGCATTGAATTCAGCCGTCTGGAACTCAAAGATTTCAATTCTTCAAAAGAAGCTGCTCTGGTTGACTGGACTGTTCTTACAATTCCGCCCCCTCGCCTCATTATCTCGGTATAGGACATGCCCTGTAGCCTCCATCTAAACTCATCATCCCTGTAACCAGCAAAACAAAAATGGGTGTGACAATCCACAAAACCCGGAAGCACTGGTTTGCCCCCAGCATCAATCACATCACACTGATTTTCATCAACTTCAGTAATCAGTTCTCGGGTTTTGCCCACTCTGCTGATAACACCATTCTCGATAATTACCGCTCCATCCTCGATGATCATCAAATCTCTGCTCCCGGCACAGGTGACCAGCTGACCTGCGTTTTTTATAAATACCTTATCCATCACAGTTCCTCCAGCAGCCTGTTTTCCATAACCTGCTGTGGGGAAAAGTTCTCAAGCCTTAAATAGTACTCGGCAACATCGAAAAGAGCTTGGGCGGGAAGCAGACCAATCAACTCACTGCCCACAACATTAACTCCATATCTCTGAGCCTCAAACTTCACCATCTCAAAACTCTGATAAAGGGAGGTTTTGGTGTAATCTGTCATGTTCATAGAAACCTGCACAATTCCTCTCTCTTTTAAAGCAACCCCTATGGCCTTACAATAGCGCAATCCTCCTCCAGAATGGCGAACCTTCCGGGCAATCGCTCTGGCTATTTCCAGGTCGTCAGTATCAAGATTGATATTAAATGCAACGAGAGGCATGCGTGCACCCACCACCGTTGCTCCTGCCGTGGGATGCAGCCGGGCCGGTCCAAAATCGGGTTTCCACTCAGGTTTTTTGATCTTCTCGGCAAAACCTTCGAACTCTCCCCTTCTTATGTTAGCCAGATCCCTGCGTTCTGGTTTTGTTGCTGCTTCTTCATACAGGTAAATGGGTAAATCAAACCGTTCGGCTGCCTCTTTAGCAACCTCCCTTGCCAGCTCTACGGCTTCTTCCATAGTCACATTTCTCACCGGGGTAAAGGGAACCACATCCACCGCCCCCATTCGGGGGTGTTCACCTTTGTGTTTGTGCATGTCAATCACATCGATGGCAACATCCATCGCTTCCAGCACGGCAGCCCTTAATCCTGAAGGTTTCCCGATCACCGTAACAACCAGCCGATTGTGATCTTTGTCCGCTGAATAATCTAGGAGCTTTACTCCTTCTGTTTTTCGAAAGGGCTCAACGATTTTTTCTATCTTCTCCCAGTCTCTGCCTTCGCTGAAATTAGGAATACATTCCAGAATTTTGCTCATTCCAGCAATTCCCCTTTCATAAGTAATTTAATGATCTAACAGCTCAAGCTCAAATTTTCCCAAATATTTATACTATTATTTAAATATTATTATAAACAATTAGCGTCAAAAAAAGGTCAATTTTTTTATATGGTTTCATAAATTATTACTTTTTTTGATGTTATTTTCAAACAAGTCTTCAACACCTCTAATTCTAAAAACAAGCTGATTTTTAATTTTTTATAGAAAAAATTCAAAAAAGCCGGTTATTTTCCAGAATTTTACTTATGCTTTTGTCCTGGTTGTTGTATATATAACCAGGGAGCAAGTTAAATGGTAGAAGTATATTAAGTACACTGTTTGATCAGTTGAATTTTGGTAAGATAATCAATGATATAGTTAAATGGGATTTCAACCAGTGTTACCTTTCGCCAGGCACTAGGAGTCCACTCGAAAAGTCCCTCAGAAAATTCATACAATTCAGCATTATAACACATAAAGCCTGCATTCAATCATAACTAACC
>DFNM01000239.1 GCA_002376045.1 Firmicutes bacterium UBA3567 | reverse complement strand
ATCAAACAGTGCACCTATTAGATCTGCCGGGCCTGAATGATATACTTCTGCCATTTAACTCACTCCCCTGGTTCTATAATACAACAACCAGGGCGAAAGTATAAGGTAATATCTGGAAAACAACTAGCTTTTAAATTTTTTTCTAAAAAATTATCTTGTTTTTGAAATTATGGGTGTTGAAGGTGCGTGATAGAGTCATCAGGATAAGAGAGCGAAACAGTGCCACAACATCTTTAGGTAGGGCTCCTTTATTAGAAGTTGAGTAGCAATCTTTAACCAAAAAGACAATGTTGGTAAGATCACAGAGCCACAATTTGATGATAAGAGGTGCGAAAGTCCAGATAATGCGAATATGGCCCCGTCTAATAAAATACTCGTTTAAGAAGTCACGAACAAAAGATTGATACTTTTCGTGAGAATACTTAACAGACAGCATAGAAATCACTCCCCACAATCAGGATTATTGGTTAAAAAAATGTTTCCATTTCGATTGTGGGGGGTGAATGAAATTGTCAAGTTTGATTTGGCGTGATTGCAAGTAAAAATAAAGATAATACTCATAATATCTTTTGATTATGAGCATTATCATAGAATTTTATAATCATGGAAACTTTTAAGGTGAAACGGGAATTTTCCAAATTTTGAATGGAGAATTCATTATACCTTGAGAGTTTTCGAGAGAGCTCACAATGAGATAAGGAGGTGAAAAGAGTGGGAGAACAGGAGGGTATTATTTTCAAGATAGAAAGATTTAGGTTGGATGATGGTCCGGGAATCAGAACAACGATTTTTGTAAAGGGATGTCCATTGCGATGTTTATGGTGTTCGAATCCAGAAGGCCAAAATCCATATCCTGAAAAGGTTTATAATGAATCTCTTTGTATTAAAGGATGTGAAGAATGTATAAGAGTGTGTCCTACGAATGCCATTAGTAGAAACACAGAAGGAAAAATTGTATTTAATATGGACCGCTGTATAAGATGCTATAGATGTCTAGAAGTATGTCATGCCCAATCACTAATAAAGGTGGGAGAGAGAGTTACGGTTGAAAAGGTTTTAAAAGAAGTAAAAAAAGATGTTTTATTTTATCAAGAAACAGGTGGTGGAATAACAGTATCAGGTGGTGAGCCTTTAACAAACCCAGGGTTTACTCAAGAACTCTTAAAATCTTGTAAAAAAAGGGGAATTCACACGGTGTTAGATACATCCGGATATGGAGAAATAGAAGGAGTTCTAAAGTACACTGACTTAGTGCTCTATGATATAAAACATATAGATCCTATTGAACACCAGAAGTATACAGGAGTTACCAATGAAATTATACTTGAAAATGCAAAAAGAATAAGTCAGAAAAATGTTCCCATGATAATACGGGTACCCATAATCCCAGGAGTAAACAATTCCAGAGAAAACATTAATAAATTAATAGAATTCCTCAAAGAACTTCGGTTAATACGTGTAGAACTTTTACCTTACCATCGGCTAGGAGTTGACAAATATAAAATGATAGGCAAGCGGTACGAACTCAAAAGTTTAAAATTACCTACTAAAGATGATTTGAATTTAATTAAAGAATTATTTAAAATACATAACATAAATTGCAAAATACTAATTTAATCTTTGACGATTTGGCAAATATTGCAATTTAGTATCACCTAAATACGTGATAAAACAAAACCCATATAAATATTTGTCTGATATGCCAATAATTAAAAAATATTACTATTATCCGCGGTAATTTTTAATAACATTGCCCGATACTAAGAAATATCACTCCCGAAGGTGAGCAACATATAGGGGCAAAATTAGGAAGCTTTAGACCTTTATGCTATAATATAGCACCATTAGAAGAATGAAAACAGGTTAATGTGGAATAATGCTTTTGCGGTTGTGAAATAAGGTCGATTTATTATGGTGCTTCGAACCCGATATCAAGACGGACCTCAGCGGCCTGGTGCACCACAGATTGTTGTTCCCTTATTTGGGAAGCACACTGAGTAGATTGCTTATTGACAGGTCGTTGCATCGACCGCAACAAAAATATAGCGTCTTATCTGACGCTACGAAATATTAAGATGGAGGTGTTTTTATGAAAGATCGCAATGTTAAAACCTTAAAAAGCGAGGAAATAGCGTGCTCTAATCTTCCATCTGTAGCAGCTTTCCCTGGAAAATACATTCAAGGTCCCGGAAGCCTGAATCAGGCAGGAGAGTTTTTTGGTTCCTTAGGAGACAAGTTTTTGATTTTGGGCGGAATGAGGGCATTGGCTGCTGTTGAAACTTCCCTTACCAATTCCCTTAAGATTGCTGGGATAAGTTGGATCACAGAAGTCTTTGCAGGAGAGTGTACGCAACGGGAAATTGAGCGTTTGGTTAGTTTGGGGCAGAAAAACGATGTTATGGCTGTTATAGGGATTGGTGGCGGAAAGGCTATCGATACTGCCAAAGCAGTGGCGCATTATTTGGATAAACCTGTTGGGATAATCCCAACAGTAGCTTCAACTGATGCTCCTACAAGTGCTATCTCCGTAGTATATACTGATGATGGAAGATTTAGCCATTATGAGTGCTATAAACGTAATCCTGATATCGTCTTGGTAGATACTGAGATCATTACCAAAGCGCCAATACGTTTTTTGGTATCTGGAATGGGAGGTGCCATAGGGGTTAGTTACGAGGCAGAAGCTTGTTACAGGTCGGGAGCCAAGACAACTTCTGGCGGTCGTTCGTTTCTCCTAGCTGTGCAATGTGCTCGGATGGCTCGAAAAATTCTTCTGGAGTATGGGAACATGGCTAAGCTATCTGCGGAAAACGGGGTATGGAGTCCTGCTATTGAAAGAAGTGTAGAAGCCAATCTGTTATTAAGCGGTATCGGTTTTGAAAGTGGAGGACTTGCTTTAGCTCATAGCATTTATCACGGATATAGGAGCCTTGGTAAAAAGAATAGCCTTCATGGTGAAGTGGTGGCATTTGGTACATTAGTAGAAATACTTTTAGAAAATCGGCCTAAAGAAGAGCTTATGCAAATAATTAACTTCTTTAAAGATGTTGGCTTACCTTGTACGCTTAGACAGCTAGGTATAGAGCGTAACAATAAACATGAGATTGAAAAGTTGGCTAACATTGCTTGGGAACAGGGAACTGCCTCGAATATGTTTTTTAAAGTTGACCCTAACCAGATAATTGCTTCCATTATTTTAGCTGACCGTATTGGGAGTATGATTACTAGCTCTCTGGGTAAGCGGTTCTAGATCTACTTCTCTAAAGAGCTTTTAGGAGGAAGATATTTGAGGAAATAGATATGTATTAATGTTAGGGGATCCTCAAAAAAAGAAAAAAATTCCTCATTTTAAAAATTAAAAAATGGATAAAAAATCTTTTTAGAAAGGAGAGAATAAGATATGACTTACGGATACTGGGGAAGGATTATTGAGGTAGACATTGATACCAGAACATATAAGAAGATTCCAATTAAAGATGGCGATTACAGAAAATATTTAGGTGGAAGCGGTTTGGCTGGTAAGCTATTGTATAGTGATTTTGATTACAAAGTAGACCCTTTATCAGGAGAGAATCCCTTAATATTCATGGCGGGTATATTAACAGGTACACCGGTTCCCACTTCTGCCAAAAGTTCAGTAGTTACCAAATCTCCCTTAACAGGAATTTGGGGTGAAGCAACTGTTGGTGGGTTTTGGGGTCCACAGCTTAAAAAAGCCGGTTATGATGGGATCATCGTAAAAGGCAAATCAGAAAAACCCGTAGCATTGTATATCAATGATGAAAAGATCGAATTTATCGATGCTGAAGGCCTATGGGGCAAAGACGTATACGAAACAGAAGAAAAGTTAAGACAAAAAACAGACAAAAATGCGGAAGTAGCCTGCATCGGTCCTGCTGGAGAAAACCTGGTCAAAATAGCAGGTATTATGATAGGAGGAAGAGACACAAGGGCAGCGGGAAGATGCGGAGTTGGAGCAGTGATGGGTTCCAAGAATCTCAAAGGAATCGTAGTAAAAGGAACAAACAAAGTGCCCGTATATGACAAAGAAAGACTAACGGAATTAATCAAAAAATTCATGCCAGAATTGAAGAAAAACACCCAGGGATTATATGATTTTGGTACAGCAGGAGGAGTTCAAGCAGTTGAAGCCAATGGAGACTTGCCCATCAAGAACTGGACGTTGGGGTCATGGGAAAAAGGAGCCGCCAAAACCTGTGGTCAGAAAATAGCAGAGACCGTTCAGACCGGTCACTATGCCTGTTATGCCTGTCCCATTCGCTGCGGGAAAGATGTAGAAGTTAGAGTGGGACCATACAAAGGTTCAGTGGGCCATGGTCCCGAATATGAGACCTGTGCGGCCTTTGGTTCCAACATACTAAACGAAGATCTAGATTACCTGTGTGCTGCGAATGATCTTTGCAACCGATATGGTTTAGATACCATCTCTACCGGTAACGCAGTAGCCATGGCCATTGAATGTTATGAAAAAGGGCTCATTACCAGAGAAGACACCGGAGGAATTGAACTTACCTGGGGCAACGGAGAAGCAGTTTTAGAGCTTATTCAAAAAATCGCCTACAAAAAAGACATTGGAAAAGTATTCGCCGAAGGAGTTAAAAAAGCAGCAGAAGAAATAGGAGGTCTTGCTCACGAATATGCCGTTCATACCAAAGGCCTATCTTATGCCTTTCATGATCCTAGGGCTTTTACCAGCATGGCAGCCAACTATGCAACGGCAAACAGGGGGGCCTGTCATCTAGAAGCATTATCCTATTTTGCAGAAGGAGGGGCATTCCCACCGGAATTAATCGGATTTAATAAACAAACAGATCCACATGGATATCAGCACAAAGGAGAACTAGCAGCAAGGATGCAGAACTTCATGAACCTGTTCAATGCCCTGGGGCTCTGCAAATTTCTCATAAGGGGTAAGGCCAGTCCAGAGATCATCAAAAACTGGGTTAATGCAGTGACCGGATGGAATTTAACCAGCGAGGAATTTCTGCTTATAGGTGAGAGATTACATAACCTCAAACGGATGTATAACGTCAGATTAGGAATCAGCCGTAAAGATGATACCCTGCCACCGAGACTGTTAACCCATGATAGAAAGACCGGAAAAGCAGGGGGAAGCCTACCCCATATCGGGCGGATATTAAGTGATTATTACGAATTCAGAGGCTGGAACCCGGAAGGCATACCCACAAAAGAAAAGCTCGAAGAACTCGGATTAGAGGAACTGATCAAATAGAAGAGGAGAAAAAAGATGTCTAAAATTAGTGTAGCCGTAAAACTTTTAGGCCATCTGATGTGGTATCCCGATCAAAAACAAAAACAACACAAATTACAGGTTAAAGAAGGCACAACTATCAAAGAGTTGCTTGAAGAATTAAAGGTTCCAATTGCTGAAGTGAATTATGTATCGAAAAACGGTCAACGAGCGGACTTGAATGCGACTTTAAATGATGGAGATTGGGTGGAAGTAATTCCCACTATTGGAGGGGGATAGAAAGCAGGTTAATGTATGCAAAAGGAGACGTATGTCTCCTTTTTTGTTTGTTTGGCCGGCATGTCTGCCGAGCCGAT
>DFNM01000143.1 GCA_002376045.1 Firmicutes bacterium UBA3567 | reverse complement strand
CTGCTGTTCAGGCGACAGCAGGTACCCTGGGGGTTATGATACCTCCCAGTATTCCAATGGTTATATACGGAGTTCTTACGGGAGTTTCTATAGGTGCTCTTTTCGTGGGAGGAATCATTCCCGGCATCCTTGTTGGATGTTCTTTAATGCTGGTAGCATTCAAAATTGCAAAAAAACGAGGATACAAAGGAGATGAAAAACCAAGTTTAAAGAAGGTATTTGAAACATTTAAGGAAGCTATTTTGGCTCTTTTAATGCCTATAATTATATTAGGAGGCATTTATGGTGGTGTTTTTACTCCAACTGAAGCTGCTGTTATAGCTGTTGTATACGGATTTTTAATTGGTTTTTTTGTTTACAGGGAATTGAAGTTAAAGGATTTAAAAGACATTCTTACGAATACTGTAGTTAGCACTGCAATGATCATGTTCATTATTGCTACTGCTTCCATTTTCGGTTGGATACTTGCATCTGAGCAGATACCTCAGGTTATTGCTTCTGCAATTCTGTCAATTTCAAAAAATCCTATTGTAATTATGGCACTGATTAACATATTGCTCCTTTTCCTGGGCACCTTTATGGAAACCATTGCGGCAATCATTATTGTAGTACCCGTATTAATGCCTATAATATCTCAGATAGGTATTGATCCACTCCATTTTGGTTTAATTGTAGTGGTTAATCTAGCTATAGGAATGGTTACTCCTCCTTTAGGGGTCTGTCTTTTTGTGGGCTGTAGTATTGCCGGTATAACTTTAGAAGACATAACAAAAGCAGTCTGGCCTTTCTTAATAGCTATGATTATAGATATATTAATCATTACATATATACCTGCAGTTTCTACTTTTTTACCAAAATTATTTGGTATGTAATGGGAAATAGGATGCGGGTATCCTATGATTTGACAAACTCTATTATAATCAAGATGAAGGGGGGATAATTGTGAATTTTAACTTATCAGAGAAGGTAAAATTAAGGATAATTTTATCATATATTCTGGCATTATTTTTATTAGGCCTTCTCGTGGATAAACCCGGAAACATAATAAAGGGAATTGGCGCCATAGTTTTATCGCCCGATCTATTAATAACTGATTACTTGGGAGTTGGTGGAATAGGGGCAACCTTTTTCAATGCAGGCTTTCTTGCATTATCGGGCTTAATAATTCTAAAATTTAATAAGGTCAAATTAAACGGTGCCAGTATTGCAGCACTGTTCACAGTTATAGGATTTTCTTTGTTTGGAAAAGATATTTTGAATGTCTGGCCTATAATTATTGGAGTATGGCTGTATTCCTTATATCAAAGAGAAACCTTTGGTAATTTTGTGATCATTGCTCTTTTTGGTACTACACTGTCACCTATGGTGAGCCAATTTGTTTACTTTTCCGGCTATTCTTACTGGGGATATCTGGCGGGCATCCTTGCAGGTATTACAGCGGGCTTTATTCTTCCGCCTGTTGCAGCACACTTATTAAGAACACACCAGGGTTTCAATCTTTACAACATTGGATTTACAGGAGGAATAATCGGCACAATATATGTTTCAGTATTTCGGTCATATGGTTTTGATACGGCGAAGCAGTTTGTATGGACAACCGAATACACAGAGCCTTTAGCCATATTTCTTTTGATATACTTTCTATCTATGATAGTCTTAGGCTGCTTGTGCGATAGAGGTTCTCTTATCGGTCTAAAAAACATCTGGAAAAAAACCGGCAGAGCGATTACGGATTTCACAATAAGCGAAGGTTTTTTTCCAACTCTGATTAATATGGGTTTGATGGGAATTTTGTATACACTTTTTGTGCTGGTAATGGGATTTCCACTGAACGGCCCTACAGTAGGTGGGATTTTTACTATAGTAGGCTTTTCTGCTTTTGGTAAGCATCCATTGAATACTCTTCCAGTTGTTTTGGGTGTTGTAATCGGAGGGATTATAAAACTAGGAGGGCTTAATGAACCATCGTTTATAATTGCTGCACTTTTTTCTACGACACTCGCACCCATTTCAGGCTTTTTTGGCTTTTTAAGCGGAACTTTTGCAGGTTTTTTGCATTTGTCTGTTGTCATGATGGTTGGTTATTTGCACGGAGGTTTGAATCTTTATAATAACGGTTTCGCAGGCGGAATCGTTGCTGCCTTCCTGTTTCCAATATTAGATTCCATAAGAAAGGATGAACAAACATGAAGCATGAAAAAATGCGTATTGTAAAAATACTCGATGAAATTCTAAACTTTTCTTTTAAAAATGGCGCTACAGAAATGCATATTGATATTAAATCCAATGGTAATGAGACTAAAATCTATTTTAAAGATAATTCCAGCGGAATATCAGAGGAAAGAATAAAAAAAATCAAACAGCTGTTGAGCGCACCGAAACAAAGAGAGGTAGAAGAATATTACTGGGAATTACTAGGCGAGTCTGACTACTGTGATGAATTTACTCTTATCGGTATTATGACAGACAAAGCCCAAATACACTACACTCCCGAAAAAGGGCTTGAACTAACCTTGTATAGAAAAATATCCGAAAGCAAAAAATAGCTGGGTATACGAATCAGGCTGGAATATGACCCAAAAACATATTAAAGCCGGGTGGGTTTACAATGTTTTTAGCTGTACGGGAAGTAGAGGCATCTATTCCTGCTGTATCTTCATCGGGTTATTGTAGTAGATGGATAATAGAATAACCATAATGATTATTAAAGCCAATATGATAATACCTATGTTGAGATTTTTTACCATCAATGATGTTTCAGTAATATATGAGTTTAATTTTTTACCTATTTTTCTTGATAGTTCAGAAATTTTTTCTTCCA
>DFNM01000199.1 GCA_002376045.1 Firmicutes bacterium UBA3567 | reverse complement strand
TCTGTCAAGGGCCCGGCACTCAAAAGTTAATTGAGTGCCGGGGGCGCAGCCTTTACCCTGACAGAACCTAGGAGAAAGCTATAATGATTTAACTATTGACCGGATTGGGTTTGCATGGCATTTTACTCAACTAAAATGGAGAAGAACCTTACTTTAAAACGTTCCCCTCTATATAGTGATTGGATATTCAATTGCTCCTTTACTTTTTTGTGTAATTCATTTTTTTGATATTCGGTTGAATATTCGATAAAAATATTTGCTTCTAAATATACGTTATTCCCGTAATGTCTTAACAGCCCATATAAAATTCTTTCGGGTAATTTTGTATAGATCATTTTGATAAATAAATTAATATCTTCTATAAAAGTTTAGTATAATTGATGACATTAAATTTGAACATCGTGTAATATTTCATTAAAGTAGATATTACTTCAATTATATTTTCTTTTTGATATTGGTAACCGCTATATCTATTCCAATGTAATTTGAGTTTTTTATTTCTAAGTTGAGAGGAAAAGTTTATAAAATCATCGGTATTATATAATGATTGCGGTATAAATAATCCTCCCATTATTGTAGGCCTATCATTTTTCTTACCGCTTTCGTCAAAAAATAAATTTACCTGAACTTTTTTCTTTTTCATACCGATCCCTCTTCGTCTGATTGACAAATAAAGTTAATTGTAGTAATATAATAATACAGTAGAAGGTTCTCATTCAGGTGAATGCGAACCCTACTGAGGTAGGAAGTATCCGCTCAGGAGAGCGCTTAATTCCTACCGCCGCAACTACCACACAAAGTGGTAGTTTTTTATTTTTATTCGGGTATTTTAATGGAATCAATTCTGTTTCTGGGTATTTTCATTTCTTCGCTAGTATTGCTACCTCGCGCTGATAACCATTTATTTGGTTCATAATAAACAGTTAATGATTGAGTTGTTTCGGTTTGTTCAATATTAATTAAATTTAAAATTTGTTTTTTATCCAATAAACACCCATAGGATTTGATGAGATTTTATTTTGTGAACAGATAAGAGCGAGATATAATTGGTCTTCATATTCATAATCTTTAATAGACATGGCCAATTCTCCTCTCCTTTTATAATTTAACACATAACAAATTTCGACAAAATCCGATATTATCCATAATAAGAAAAATTTACCGCATTAGGCTATAAAAAATACTCAAAAAATTTGAGTCTTATTAATTCGGGATGTACCTTTTTTATCGAAGCTATCTGCTCAACGGTATATCCCATATATTCCTTTATATTAAAGTCCGGTATGAGCAATTCGGCAGCAAATCTATTTGCTTCGTTTTCTAATATACCGGTTGGGAAGAGGGTATGTTCCCTAATGAAACATATATTTTGAGAGGAATGAAGAATGGCATGTCCTAGCTCGTGGGCCATTACTATGTTTTGGGAGTGTTCATCAAGGTTTGAATTGATTACTATAAATTTATTTCGAAGTGCTTTAATAAAATATCCCTTCGTGTAAGGTGAATAAGGTTTATACTCGATGTTAATATTGAGATTTTTTGCTATTTCGAAGGGATTGCGGGTTTTATGGGTAGTTATTAGTTTTTTGACCTTTGATTTTATCCTTTTAAAGATTTTAGGGGGTTTTTGTTGGCTCAAATTATCAGCCCCCTTTATTCTTTGTTTTTCTTCTTTTCATACTTTTTCTTATTCTTCTCTTTAGCCTTCCAGAAAAGCTCCGATATATCTCTAAAAAGTGCTTCTTTATCTTCTTCTCCTACTTCGTCATTCATAAAAAATGCTTCGACGTGTTTTATAAAGTTTTCGTATTGCTCTAAATCTCTCTTTGTTACTCTAAATTTTTCTCTGTATTCATTATTAATGTAAGGGTTTTTTATATCTGTACGACCCAGGAGGTAGTCTACCGATACGTTAAAAAAATCTGCCAGTTTTTGGAGGGTTTCTGTATCTGGATCTCTTTTACCTTGTTCATAATATCCATATGCACTAGTGGTTATTTTCAGATATTTAGCCACATCTTTTTGAAGTAATCCTTTTTCTTCTCTTAGTTCTTTTAATCGTTTCCCGAGTTTCATGTTAATCCTCCAAAGTAAATATGTATAAACATTATACAACTTACAGTTGTAAATATAAATAAAAAACAACAAAAAGTTGAAAAATACATTGACAAACAACAAATAGTTGGCTATAATTAAATTAACAATTCAACAGAGAGTTGTTTGCCAGGAGGTGTAAGTATGAAAAAAAGAAAAATTTTAGTAGATTTAAGAAATTCAAGGAACTTAAAACAAAAAGATATAGCCAAAGCTGTAGGCATCACAACTAGCTACTACGGTATGATAGAGCAGGGGGTAAGAACTCCTACATTAGAAGTAGCAAAGAAAATTGCTGACTTTTTTGGTAAAAGCGTAGAAGAAATTTTTTTAAAAATATAAACAACTCTTTGTTGGGCGAGATCGAGAACGCAAGAAAAAATACAGCTAGGGGTAGTGATATGCCCAAAATAGAATTTCCTGACGGTACAGTAAATAACGTATATGATCTAATACCCGAAGAGGAAAGACGATTGGCAAGATACGTCAATTTAGCTCCAGCAAAAACATTTGGGTATAAACCTATCTTTGAATCAGATGTAGTATCATGAAACCTGCACTCACAAGAGAAGAAATCCGCAGCATTACGGAACAGAGCTGTGTCTATACTTGGTTTCTCACTTCTATTATTATTCTCTAATTATAAAATAATACCCTTCATCAAATGATTTGGCGTAATATTTTATAATCCTTTTATTAAATGTTAAAAATATCATTTTGTTGGGGAGGGGAGTTGGTTGGCAGTATGTAAAATTAATAAAATAAATATATATCTTGCCGGTAACAGTGAGGAGGCTAATAAAGCAATAGAAGAGGCAGCAGATATATATGCTAAAGCGATTATTAGAATCATTAAACAGAAAAAACTAAAAAAGCAACAGGGAGAGGGTTCGAATGTGGGTTTCCTTCAAACCGGTGAAAAATAGGGATGTCGTTGTAAGGGTGGCAGAGCGGATTATGAGAAAGAATAGGGTTAGAATCGAAAATGTTGGGGGCAGGTGGAAGTTGAGTTTATTAATCGGGAGAGGAGGAAGAGAATGTCCTGGTCAAGCTGGGCAACGCTAGAGGAACAGTACAAAGAGACGGGGGAAAAATTAAAAAAGGCTAAAGAGAAGATTAAAGATAGAAATGATACCTGTAGTCTGGTGGATAAAGAAGTGATTGGAGGAATGATCGGAGAGGTAAACGAGACTAGGAGGATTATTAAAAGAAAAGTCATGTATGAATTTAACTCCCTGTCTGACGAAGAATTATCCTTACTTACAGATAAGCAGAGAGAAATTGCTGAACTAAGACAGAGATATACATATACTGAAATCGCAAAAATGCTTGGTATGTCATCTAAAACAATCTTTACAATTTTTAAACAGGCTGTAAGGAAGGTCAAAAAGGCAAAAAGACAGCGGTCAGAAGGTATTCCGGTAGGGTTGAGTCCGCAGCAGGAAAAAATATATGTTTTGCATTTTAAGAAAGGGATGGAGTGTAAGCAGATAGCAGAAAAGCTTGGGTCTTCGTATGGTAACGTAAGAAAGCAGATGAGTAAAATTAGAAAAATGTTACCAAATTTGTAGGAAAACCGGTTACAGGTAAAGTGTGTACAAAAAGCAGATTTTAATAGAACAAAACAGTGCTCAAGGAGATAAAGACCGAAAGGTCTTTTTAATCTTTTAAGGGAAGTTTTTTCTCTATATTTTGTTCTACATTTCTTTAACAAGGGGAAAAGTGTGATCTGATTGGAAGTGTTATCAAAAAAAATTAAGGAAATCCGGGAACAGATGAATGAGCTTATTGAAAATAAGGATTTAACCGATGTTGAGGTCGTTTTAAAAAGTAAGGAACTTGATGTTTTGATCAATGAATATATCAAAGAAAGCTTTTTGAGGACTAAAAAATGAATAAGGCAGGTGGTTATAATTTATATTATGTAAACCATTCAAGATCAAAAACCGCCATTTTCGGCAATTATTGGCCGTGAGAGCCGATTGGCAAAAATCCAAAAAAACCCTTTTTGGGGTCTTTTTTATTAAAATGCGATCTCCGTTTTTCTCCCGATTTCTCCGTTTTTCTATACTGATTGATTTAAAAAAGGGTGGTGATATTTTGAAGAAGGTATATATATCACATCCTTTTAAAAACAATCCGAAGAAAAATATGAGGTCCGTCTATAGTATCTGCAGGCATATAGCATTGAATATGCCTCATATACTTCCAGTTTCGCCGCTAAATATGTTTTCTTTTTTAAATGACAGCAACAAATATGAAAGGAGGAAGGCCCTTGGGTACTGCCTGAGGGTTTTAAGCCTGTGTGATGAGGTATGGGTTTTTGGAAGCTGGAAGGAAAGCGAAGGCTGCAGAATGGAGGTGAAAGAAGCCAGGAAGCTGGGTAAGGCTGTTAGGTTTTTCTCCGGGATTGAGGATTTCGGATCTGGCTGTGGATATGCCGCATCTGTGGATTCTGATGGATAACCCTTCGGGTTACCCACAGACTCCACAGCCGCTTGGACAACGCTTTGCGTTGCCCACATACCCACAGCTCCTACGGCTGCTAGTATATATCAATTTCTGTAAAAAAATTAAAAGGAGTGGTTTTTGTGATTAATAGTGTCGTGCTGGTGGGAAGGCTGACAAGGGATCCGGAATTAAAGTATACGCCGAACGGCAAACCATACTGCAGCTTTACAGTTGCCGTTGACAGACCGTTTACCGATGAAAACGGCGAGAGAGAAACGGATTTTATAAGGGTTGTTTCGTGGAATAAGACCGCCGAGAACATGAAAAATTACTTGATAAAGGGTAGTCTTGTAGGTGTGACGGGGCGAATTCAGGTCAGAAGCTATGAAAAGGATGACAGGACCGTATGGATGACCGAAGTCGTGGCCAGCAGGGTGGATTTCCTTGACTACAGGAAGAACGAAGAGAATAAAGGAGAGGAGGTGACCAAATGAATAATATTCCCGTTGTCGGAGCCAATGAGCTATCTGGGTTCCTTTGGAATATAGCGAATTTGATCATGAATGTTGGAATTGTTGTTGCGGTAATTTTTATAGCTATAAATGGGTATAGATTCTATACGAGTTCTAATAATCCACAGAAAAGGACAGAAGCCATGACGGGCCTGTTCTGGAGCATCCTGGGCGGAATAATCGTAGTGGGGGCCAAATTTTTCGCAGGAATAATCCTCGGCCTCAAACCCATGTAAGGCGGTGAGGTTGATGCGTATCTTCGAGGTGCCCATCCAGCTGGATTCCGAGGAAAAGATGTTTGGAGGGAGCCTTTCGCTGCGAAAGATGATATTCCTTGTTGTCGGCGGCGGTTTCGGTGCTTTATGTTTTTTGGGATTATATAGAATGAGCCTTTATCTGGCAGCCCTGGTGTGGGGGCTTTTTTGTGTTTTGGGTTGTTTTCTGGCATTCTACAGGGTGAAGAGAGAATACGACATAGATACATATGTAATCATGCTTTTCAGGTATTTAACGGCAAAAAAAGACTGGCCGTTTTATGGAGGAGGTGAATAAATATTTCAAGTGTAAATTTTTTACCGATAGAAGACGTCAGGAACGGAATGATCATCCTGAAGGGAGGGAGGTACAGGGCGGTCCTGACGGCCGACCCTGTGAACTTCCCCCTTCTTTCCGATGAAGAACAGAACGGTATCGAGGACGCCTTCGGAAACCTTCTGATGGGGCTTTCGTTTCCGGTGCAGCTACTCATCCGGTCTGTTCCGGTGGATATGCGGGATGTGCTGGAAGATATTACGGCCGGAAACAGCAACCCGGCACTGAGGGAATATGGAGAAGAACTGAAAAAGTTTCTTTTGTATTTTGCGGGGCAGATTAATATCTCGGAAGCCTACCTGGTGATACCGTATGACGACAGGCGGAGAGATTACTACAGGGCAAGGGGCGAGCTGATGCGCAGGGTGCAGGTTGTGATGGAGGGCCTGTCAAAATGCGGCCTTGTCCCGAGGATGCTGGATACGGATGATCTGCTGCAGTTTCTGTATTCTTTTTTAAATAAGGGAAGCACAATCCGCATGAAGGAACTTGTAAAGGCAGGTGCTCTGGAACTGGTAAAGGGAGGTGTGAAAAAGGGTGAAAATTCCTTTTTTGAAAAGGAAAAAAGTAAAAAAGGTTGTTAAGGAAGGGAAATTATTCAAAAACGTTCCGACTATCGTAGAGCTTGTTGCTCCCGACGGTTATCACATAGACAAAAATTATATACAGGTGAGTAAGAAATATTATAAGCTCTACGTGATTCTGGATTACCCTCAATCGGTGTATATAGGCTGGCTAGAGGATATAAAACAGATGGAGAATGTAGACCTTTCGATTCATATATTTCCCGGGAACAGGAGGGATGTAATCAACCAGCTGACGGCAAAGATAACTCAATATACCTCCCAGGCGATGATCGATGAGGAGAAGGGGAACATATACGAGCTGGGGATAACGAAGCAGGCCGCACAGTCTCTTGAGAAGCTCCGGGAGGATATACAGATGAACAGAGACAGATTATATTATGTAACTCTTGTCGTTGGTGTTTCGGCTGAAACCCCGGACGAACTGGAGAAGAATTCAAAAATACTTGAGGAACTGCTGGCAGGGAAATCAATGAGGGTAAGGGAGGCATTCCTCAGGCAGGACCAGGCTTTTAAAACTCTGGCACCCATACTGGAGAACAACGTTGAGGACCTTGCGAGGAACTTTAACAACGGTGCTGCAATAAGCTTATTCCCCTTTGCATCACCCGAATTTTCGCATAAGAAGGGGATACCGCTGGGCGTCAATCTATTTACGGGCAGCCCGCTTGTTTTCGATAATTTCATAGGGCCGCCGAAGCTATCGAACTACAACGTGGGCATTTTCGCAACTTCAGGGGCGGGGAAATCCTTCCTGGTTAAGTTGCTTTCCATGAGGGGGGCGCTCTTCAGTATACGTACCGCATTCATAGACCCGGACGGTGAATACGCTGCACTAACAAAAAAAGTTGGGGGGACTAACATTGATATAAAACCGGACTGCAGGACCATATTAAACCCCTTTGATATTGAGGAAGAGGAAAACGAAGACGGCAGCAGGGTGGTGGATATACTTCAGAAGGTGTCGGAAATAAAAAACCTGGTGGGCATGATGGTAGAGGGCGTTTCAAAAGACAGACTCAATGCAGTAGAGCTTTCTGTGATTGAGGAAACTGCTATGGAAGAATACAGGGAAAGGGGGATAAGCAGGGAACCCGATTCTCTGTATGTTGAAGGGGTTGCGGATGGGGATGAGGTTTTTGTCGGCAAAAAAAAGAAGGAAATGCCGACGCTTTCCAGCTTCACACAAAGGCTTTCCGGAAAGAAGGATGGGGAGAGGATCGCAACCATCCTGAAACCCTTTCTAAAGGACGGGACCCTTGGAATTTTCGACGGGCAGACCAACATCAATTTGAAGGATGTGCCCCTCATTAACTTCAATATCAAGGAGATACGGGATGAATTTTTAAAGACGTATGCGATGTATGTTATAACAAACTGGGTATGGGAGAAATTCGTAAAGAAAAACGTCAGGCAGAAAAAGAGGGTAGTCGTGGATGAAGCGTGGATGTTCATGAAGTATAAGGATACTGCAGCCTTTTTGGAGAATATGGCACGAAGGGCAAGGAAAAGGAATACCTCCCTTACCGTAGCCTCCCAGAGTTTCATAGAGTTTTCGGGAAGCGATGAGGGTAAGGCGGTCTTAACCAATCTTGCGACGGTTGTTTTGATGAAGCAGGCGAAAACGGATATAGATTCTGTTCAGGAGACGTTCAGCCTTTCGGGGGGCGAAAGGGATTTTCTGATGTCGTGCGGTGTTGGAGAGGCGCTTTTCATGGCGGGTGCAAACAAAACCGCTGCTAAGGTGGTGGCCAGTGACTATGAGAGGAATTTTATCGAGACAAACCCGAACAGGTAGGATTGTTTTGTTTACGATGATTTTGCTTTTGGTTATGGCCCCGGCTGTATATGCGGATGTTGTTGATTACAGGGGCGGCGACAATAACCAGACGGAAGAGGGATCGTTGATAGAGGAACTGATCTCCCTTCCGATAAACGGGCTGTATAACGCCCTGATGCTGCTGGGGCTAAAGGGCTTTGACGAATTGATATTCAACAATGAATACGGACCGATGACGCCTTTTAACCCCGATGAGTGGGATGTTGTTATGACATGGTATAACGGAATCAGGGACGGCGTATGGGTGCTGATGGTGATTGCTGTTGCGGTGGCGGGGATAAGGCATATGAGGTCGTCATACAATCCCGCCAGCAGGATAGGTCTATACAATAGCATTGAGAACATGGTTTATGCCTTTGCGATAATACTGTTCATGCCGTATGCAGTCAGGGTTATCTTTCTGGCCAACAATGTTCTGGTAGATTTTTTTTACGGAATAGCAAGGCATATTGGAGATATGGGAGAGGTGTTCAGCCTGGATGATATCGAGACGGGGAATGTGCTGGCAACGGCTGTTATAAGGCTGGGCTACGTAGGGCTGCTGCTATATTTTAATTTCCTGTATCTGATTCGGAAATTCGTGCTGACTTCAATGTTCATAATAACGCCAATTGTGGCGTGGTCGTGGACGATTTCAGGCAGGAAGGAAGGTATAGGGGTTGTAATAGGCGAGGTTGCTTCAAACGCCTTCATGCAGGCTGCTCATGCGCTGGTGCTTTCGATGTATCTGACTTTGATTGCTAAGGGTATTTCTACCGATTTTTCGCCCTGGTGGGCACAGATATTCGGTATGGTGTGTTTGATACCAACGGCTAACGCGATAAGGAACCTTCTGCAGGGATGGCTGAGATTTTTGGGCGTGAACGAAGAAAAATGGGCAGGGCTTGCTACCATGGGGCTTATGGGGTTTGCCGGGCTGGTGAATATAGGCAAAACCGCTGTTGCCCCCAAACCTTCTGCCTCATTCCTCAACACCGGAGGAGGCGGAGGGTCTTCAGGCAGCGGTGGAGGGAGCGGAGGTTCTCCAGTTTCACCTATATCATCCGGCATGAGGGTCGGGTCCGCAGCCGGTAGCGTCGGGGGCTTCATCGGGAAGGCAGCAGGAACGGTAATGAGTCTTCCGCTTGCGGCAAGCCCGGGAGCAAGGGAGGCCTTCTCGAAGATCGGCGAAAGGCTAGGTTCTGCTGCAGGGACGGTCATCGGACGTCAGATCGGAACCGGAGGAAGCATAATAAAGACTGCTATGGATAACAGCAGGAAGACCGGTGAGGGTTTCGCCAAAAGCCTGGGTAAAACCGTTGGAGTAAACACCATTACTTCGCCTTCGGATTATATTGATATGGCCGGAAGGGTTGCGGGAGCTACCCTGGGTGCTGCATTCGGCGAAAGGGGTGCAGAGCTGGGAATGAAGGCCGGAGGGCCGGCAGTAAGGGTTGCGTCGTATATGCTTCCTATGATAACTACGGACCCTGATGTTTTCAGGTGGAGGTGATTCGGATGTATGAATTAAAGGATGCCAAAAGCGAGCTTGAAAGGATGATAATTTTGAAAAGGGCACAGGAAGAATACGAAAGCCAGGGGGAACTGCCTGAAGAGTTTTGTTTTACTGAGGGAGATGGAGCGAAGTGTTACGGATACGGCATTCCCCTGATCCTGCTGCTGCCCGTTCTTGATAAGATTTTGCAGAAGCTTGTTGAAACAGAATTCTTTCTGAGGGAAAACCTGGGCACCTTTTTTGAAAAGACCGGTTCAATTCTGGACGGGGTTCTAAAAATAATAAATTGATAACCGAGAAATTAAACCAAAAGAGTGTGGTTTGTTTCGATTGGTATTAGGAAGAATACTGTTTCTATTCGGGAGTGAAGGTTTTGAATAGGATAACGGAAGCTTTAAAGAACGTTGTGAAGAGGTTGATATTATATTCTTTAAAGCGAGTTTTCAAAAGGGTACTGTTAATTTTATTGCCCTATTTGTTTATATTTATTGTGTCGGTAGTTGTTATTCTTTCCGTTTTTGGAGCTGCTCCGGTGGAATCGGGGGCTGAAAGAGATAAAGAACAGGTAATCAGTATGGTGGAACGGGTGGAACCGGAGATTAAATCAGAGTACGGTCAAGAGCAGGATTTTGATCTTGACTGGGGTATCGTATATGCGGTAGAGATGTACGCCAACGGATGGAAAAGAAATATCGATATGGAAAGGATTAAAAGAATAATCGAAGGGTTGAAGCCGGAGTTTTCTTATAGAGAATATATTGAAAAAACGTGTTACTATGACGAGAGCAATCATCTTTACAGGGAAGTAGAACATCCCGTAACACTTCTTATAGAGGTCGATACGTATAAAGGCAGGTATGTATTCAGCTACAGGGAAAAGAGGGATATTACGTATTTCTACGTAAGTAATGGAGAGGAAACAGAGAGGCATAGGAAGGAGCACATATACGTAGTGCCGGATGAAGTGGAGTTTTATGAGGATTACTTCAAATTGGATAAAGTATTGCTTGCTGAAGTGAAAAAAAGGTTTCCTGATATAAGAGGTTTCGAAGTCGAGGGTGGGGAGCTTACATGGCCCCTGCCTTCAGGAAGGGTTGTGACTTCTAATTTTGGATACAGGTTTCATCCGGTAGATAAGGTATACAGGTTTCATACGGGTATAGATATAGCTGCGAATATCGGTGATGATGTGGTAGCAGCTGCCGATGGTGTTGTGGCCTTTGCAGGGAGGTTGGGCGCTTTCGGAAAGTGCGTGATACTGCAGCACCCCGGCAACGTCCAGACGCTTTACGCTCACAATTCGAAAAATATTGTGGAACAGGGGGAAGCGGTAAAGAGAGGCCAAAAGATTGCCGAGGTGGGTAGTGCGGGAAAGTCTACCGGGCCCCACCTTCACTTTGAGGTAAGAATAAACGGCAGATCGGTAAACCCTCTGGGGAATATAGAAGTACCTGGAGGGATTTTAAATATAGTTAATCCTGTTGACAGGAGGATGGTCCTCGAAACTGCTTCCGCCTTTATGAAAGGGAAAAGCAGCCTGGAGTGGTTAAAGGAAAAAGTACGATAGTATGTGGAAAGGTTCAAAACCTTATTTTAATAATAGATTTTGTTATGTTTTATAGAGGAGTGAGTTTGAGTGGTTGAAAAAAAGGATAGAAACGGCGATGTTCTGATGATACCCGGTATCCTGTCTGAGGGTTACGGTATTGTTCCGAGAAGGGTTATGGCGGACAGGGATATCTGTCCGATGGCTAAGGTACTTTACAGTTATTTCTGCAGTTTTGCAGGTGAGGGTAGTGATAGGCTACCCGAAATGGAAAAGATCTGCAGGGATCTCGGCATCAGCAGAAAAGCCTTCAGGAGGTATCTTAAGGAACTGGTTAAAAAGGACTATATACGGCTGAAGCATCGAATAGAGGGCAAAACTATGGTTTATGAGATTGTCATAAAAGGGGTCGTCTAGATATGAAGGATAACAGGGAACTCAGGGATATTCTTAAGGTTGAGGGAGTAAATGCAAGGGGATTCGGAACGATACCCAAGGCGGTAATGCAGGATAGGGAGCTTACCCCCGAGGCCAAGGCAATCTATGCGTATTTCTGCAGCTATGCGGGGAGCGGGACGAATGCGTTCCCTGCTGTTGAGAAGATAATGTATGATCTGTGTATGAGTAAGGATAGATATTACAGGCATTTTAATATACTGGTTACACGCGGTTACATCAGGGTGGAAAAGAAAAGGGGCGAGGACGGAAGGTTCTTAAATAACGTTTACACTCTCGTACAGAAACCTGTTTTAAGGGAAGTGGATACAAGGCACCGCCGACAGGAAGATTCACAAGATTCACCGTTTCCTGAAAATCCGGATACGGGAAATCCGTATACGGAAAATCAGGAAACTAATATTAACAGTACTAATATTAACAATATAAAAATAAACAACAACATTAAAGATACTGTAAGTACCGTACAAGGTACAGACAACAACCCGCCGTCAGAAGACGGCGGAAATGATACCCGGCCGGAGGCCGGGGTTGTTGTTGAATTGGATAAGTTATTTTTTGAGATAACGGGAAGAAGCAAACGGTCTCTGTTTGAAAAGTTATTAAAGGTCTACGACTCAACTGAGATATTCAAGCAGCTTGAGTATCTGAAGAGGTTTTCTGAAAACAATGTGGTGGATAATCCCGAAGGTTTTCTTATTCAGGCATTGAGGGAGAACTGGGAAACGTACAGGCTTGACAGAAGCAGGGTGAGGATCGAACGGAGGATCGAGGAAACGAGGAGGCTTCTGGAAAGCTACGGCAGGTCGGAAAGGGCAGGTCCCAACAGGGGGCCTGAATTGATAAGGGAGATCAATCCGTGGATAGTTCGAAGGAAGAAAAGCACGCCTAAAAATAGAGATGGACCGAATAAAGGAGGGGATGAGAGTGAAGATTCTGCTTGCGACGGGAATTGAAAAATTTGAGAAGAGGTTGAAGGATGAGCTGGTTTCCCTGGGGTATGATGTTACCGAGGGGTATTACAGGGAAATGGATATGAGCGGCTTCGATACTGTAGTACTTTCACCCGCTTTACCGGGGGAACGGGACATGGTTGACCTGGTGTATTCTTTAAGGGAAAGGGATATCAGGGTAATTCTGCTGGCGGGGACGATGGGTGGTAGTGAACTTAAACAGATCGTAAACATGGGTGTTTACGATATTCTCTTTGATCCTGTAAGATGTGCTGATGTAATAGATATTTTGCGGAACCCGAAGACGTTCAGGGATGTTGCAAGTCTGGTGGTTTCAGGAGAAGATGACGATGGGGTTGAGGATGAAGACGGCAAAGGGAAGGAAGAGAGAATCGTTCTTAAAGAGGTCAGGACGGTGACAAGGCAGCAGGTCGTTACGTGGTGGTCTGCATCCGGCGGGGAGGGTAAGACAACCCTTGCGGTGGCGCAGGCGTACCTTCTTGCAAGGGAAACGAAGGAGAAGGTGGCGCTGCTGGACTTCAGTGAGGTTACGCCGCACTGCAGCTGGTACCTGGGTCTGGAACCGTATGACCCGATGCAGTTATATGATGCAATAGAGAAGGGTGAGCTCGGGGTTGAAACGCTGGAGGAGAGCATGGTAATGCATCCGAAGATACCGAATCTGAGGGTATTTACGGGGGTGCCCTTCGGGAGGCACGAAAACTTTAAAATAGAGCATTATACCGCCATCATCGATGCGCTGACAACGTATCCCTATGTTGTTATAGATACTAATCCGTCGGTGTTTTTTGCTTCCAGCTACGCGGCGCTGAGGAAGGCTGGCGTTGTTAACGTTGTGGTGGAGCCTTTATACAGGGCTCTGTATGATGCGAGGGAGATGATAGATTTTATTGTCAAAACGTGGAAGATTCCCCGGGAAATCTTAAGGGTATACGTCAACAAGATGTGCTTTGAGGGGCTGGACCTCGATACCATCAGGAGCGGCCTTAATGGTGTTGAGATAGCTGGAGTTGTCAAATACGATCCGAAGGTAATGAATGCTCTGAATTCGGGCAGGCCGTATACAAAGGGGATGGAGGTGCTTTTGAAGGACCTGGGAGTCAGGGTTAAAAGAAGGAGAGGGCTTCTGGGTTTGTTCGGGAGAAAGCGGGGGGATGCCGTTGGCGCAAATTAACCCTTTTAAGATAAGTCACAACAATCTGAAACCTTCCTGTAAAAACAGTATTGAGTATATTATTGATGCCCTGACCTCCAAACTTGTTTTTGAACATACTGATCTGATTGCAGAAGTTGAAGCAGGGAAAAAATCAAAAGAAATGCTGAAAGCAGAAATTATTTCAATACTTGACGACATGGAAGAAGCCAAAAAGCACGAAAGGGAGACGATTATAAAAGAGGCTATGAACAGTATATTTGGGTATGGGCCTATTGAACCCTACCTACAGGACAAAACAATATCCGATATTATGATAAATGGCCCAAATACAGTTTTTATAAAGAAAAAAGGGAAAAAACAAAGGATACCGGTATCCTTCGGCGACAATAAAAGACTGCTAAACTACTGCAAGAAAATCGTAGCAATATGCGGAGGAAGAATCAACGAGGACGAGGCGCAGACCGTTGTTACTGACAGGAAGAGAAACCTGCGGATAGTAGTATCAATACCTCCTATAACGGTTGGAAGCCCATCAATCACAATACGAGTCCAGGGGGCAGGATACACTCTGGATGAACTCGTAGAACAGGGAATGCTTACAAAGGAAATAGCAGAATATCTTATAGAACAGGTAAGGAGCAGAAAAACGATCATAATTGCAGGGAAAGGAGGAGCCGGGAAAACTACCCTGTTGGGTGCACTTATACATAAGGTGCCCCACGATGAAAGGGGTCTTCTGATACAGGAAACGAATGAAATCAATGTTAAACACCCCGATATAGTGTCTCAATTGGTGAAGATAACCGATGGGTTTGGCGGAAAGGAATACACCCTCTTTGACCTGACAAGATTCGGGCTTTTAATGAGCCTTGACCGTTTCTTTATAGGAGAGATGAAGGACCGGGAGGCATTCGACTTTTTTAATGCGGTTTTTACGGGGCACAGCGGATCTATGGCCACGGTTCATTCAAACTCTGCAGGTGAAACGATAGACAGGCTGGTTCTTTTGATGAAGAGGGCGGATACGGACCTTTCCGGAGAATACTTAAAGCAGCTCCTGGCCAATTCGCTGGATATTGTTATATATATGAAAAACTATAAAGTCGTGGAAATAAAAGAAATCTGCGGATATAACGAAGAAAAAAAGGAGGTAGCATACAGAACCATTTATAACAGGGAAAACGGAAAAAATAACATGCTTTCTATCAACAATAAGGCTAAAAAGAAGGTGGGTATATGAGTTTTACATTCATTCTCAAAGTAACCTTTGTAGCCCTTTCGCTTTATTTGATACTAACAACCAAGAAAACAGGGATTAAACCGTTCAAAGGCGGAAGACAGCTAAAAGAGGCGATTGATAGGCTGTTTGAAAACAGGAAAAAGAAAGGCTGCCTGGGTAAGCTTCTAGAGGTGCTGGACGTATCCATCCAATCATCAAACATACAAAAATATATTCCCTTCATGGATCTGTCGGTGTTTATTGTTTTAACACTGACAATTTTTATTTTAGTAGCGTTTATTGGCTTTACGATCACCGGCAGCATACCGACCTCTTTCTTCATGGGGCTTATGTCTGGCCTTATACCAAAAGTAGTGCTGGATATAATGTCAGCTTCAAATACAAAAAAAATCAGAAGGCTTTATTTAAGCTTTCTTAATGCCTTTGACGGTTTTTACAACATATCCGGTGATATTATCCATGCGTTGGATAGGTCTGCATACTACACAACGGAACCTCTACAGACCTTTTTAAAAAAGGCAGTATTAAAGTATAACAGATCCAATGCGGAATTTACAGAATGCCTCGATGATTTGGAGAAGCAGATCAAAGACAGGGAATTCAGGAAGTTTATAAAATTTACCAAGCTCCACCTTGTATACGGTGGAGATTATAGGAAAGCTTTAAGAAAGTTAATAGAACAGGCAAGGAGGCTTGAAAGTTCTCGTGCTATGCTTGCAGCGTCATCTCTTTCCGGAACGATAATTATTTCCGGGGTAATTGTTCTTGATCTCGTAACATTCTTTTCAGCATATACGATGAATCCTGAGACAGCTCATGTGCTGAGAACAACATTTACGGGCCAGATGATATCATTGGGGAATCTTCTGGCTATGGGTATAGGAGTCTATATTATTACTTCACTTAACAGGGGGTGATAATAGATTGTTCATGTTAAAAATTTTCTTTTTCAGTCTTTTATGTTTTATACTATTTGACACAATTTCTTTGAAAAGTAATAAGTTTTTACAGCGGATAGAGGGAAGAGATGGAAGATATAAATACAAAAGAGCTTTTGAGGGGTTGGGCAGAAGATTTTTAAGGTTTTTTGACAGGGATAATATAGAAAAAAAACTCCGCAGGGCAGGAAGTCCCTTCAACATGACGCCTGAGGTATTTATATCCTTAAAGTTTACATTACCTCTAATGAGTTTACTGGTACAAATAACCTGGGATACACCTTTATACTGGAAGATCGGGATGTCTATTCTTACGTTTTTTGTTCCAGAACTGTTTCTCAACATGGCAGAAAAGGATAGAAAAAAGGCAATAGAAGCAGAAATACCGGAAGTCACGGATATTTTCGAAGCAGCTGCCGCTGCGGGAATCGATATCGGAGAGGTTTTCAGGCTGGCGGCAGATTTTGCCGAAGGGAAGGAACTGAAGAAAGAATTAACACTGCTAGCAGCTGAATACACAATTACAAAAGACAAAACAAAAGCACTTACTCAGTTTAGGGAAAACATAGGACTGTATGATACAGATATCCTGTCGCTCGCCCTACTGCAAGGGGATATTACAGGGAGAGCACACGGAATGCTGGAATCCCTGGCTTCTGCCCAGCACGACAATGTAGTAGCTAAACTGCACAGGGAGGATAAACTTATTGACTACAAGGTACTTTTAGCATGTGCACTGATGGCTGTGGGGATTGCCGCAATGTATCTGTACCCGTTCTTTGCAAACGTATCATCAGGGCTTAAAGATATTTTTCACTAACTTCGATCAACAAAAATCAGGGAGGTGGTAAAAGAACCGAATGCGATTAAATGGTCTTTAGATTATATAGATTTTGTAAATCTTAACAAAAAATCTTTTAAGGAGGTATCTCAAATGCTGTGCAAAATAAATGATTACATTAAAAGGTTTAAGGAGTTTGTAAAAGATAAAAAGGGAAGTGCCGAAATTATAGCCTTTGCGATCCTGCTTATGTTCATAATAATTGCCCTTGCTCCCAAGATTAAGGATATAGGTAGTACAATATCCAGCGGTACCGATACGCTCAATCAGGATTTGCAACAGCAGTTAAGCAGCGGTCAGTAAAGTTTGCAAGGGTGGGATAAAGAATGTTGAGTAACAAAAAGGGAAGTGCGGAGATTGTAGCCTTTATTCTCGTGCTTCCCGTTCTTCTTTTTCCTGTTTTCAATACCTTTCATGTTTATATGGATTTGTATAAATATAATATGCTAAAGCAGGTAGCACGGGAAGCACTGCTGAGAATGGAAGTAACCGGCGGGTTGACGGAAGAAGATAAAGATAGAATACTGGATTATCTCGAAGACCGTAATTTTGAAAGAAGCAATATCCATCTTGATTACACTCCTCATCCTGTTGAATTCGGAGAAGAAATAGCCTTCCGCATAACTTATAACTATACTCAAGTAAGGTATACTTTTGGGATCGGAGGGATACAGAGAGTAGAAAAAAATTCTTCAATGGTTTATGGGCCTTTAAAATCTACTTCTAAATATTATGACAATTAATAAGAGGTGGTTTGCAACGGGTTATATGATAGGTTTTATTAGAAAAGTCTTTTTAGATAAAAAAGGATCGGCAGTAATGCTGGCGGGGCTGCTTTTTGCTGTAGTTATGTTTACCTTTGCAATGTATATTCTGGAATACAAAATATTACTTACAGTAAGGGATAAAATTGATGATGCAATTGTAGGAGCCCAGCTGGCCGCTTTTGGAACCGCCGATAAGGAAAAGTTAAGCTACGGGAAGATCGTTCTTCCTGAAACGAGTGCCAGAAATGTATTTGAAGTCTATCTCGCAGCAAACCTTGAAGGCATAGCAGCAGGCCCTATCAGCGTAGATGAGTTTATAATATACAATCCGGGTGATTATCCGACAACCTGCCCCAGGGGGCATCAAATTACAGAAACAACGATCCACTGCGTAGTGACGGTGCCGGTTAAACGACCGGTTTTTAAGGGATTACTGGGAGAAACCCTGAATATAACCATACATCGGGATAGCGATTCTATATTCCTTAATTAAGGGGAGGGTTGATCTTGGTTTTTACAAGGAAAAAGCTGGTGCTCATAATTCTGTGTATTGCAATCGGAATAGCGGTAGCATATTTGGAAACCAGCTATATCAGAAGTATATATGCGGAGATTGAAGAGGTCCCGGTTATATTTGCAAAGCAGGATATTGCTGTGAATTCTCCGTTTACAAAAGACAATGTAGAATATAGAAACTTCCCCAAAAACATGATGTGTGAAACAATGATTACCGATGCTTCAAAGCTGAAGGGAATGGTAGCAGCTAGAGAAATAACTGCCGGGAGGCCCATTTTTACTGATGATATTTCTCCCAAAAGGAAACCCCTCTTATCCGAAGAAATGAGGACTGTTACCTTTTCAACCACCCTGGTCAATTCTCTGGCAGGAGATATTTCTATAGGGGATTATGTTGATATTGGTTTCGTTCCCAAACTTGGGTCGTTCGACCCTACTAGAATTCCGCCTTCTTTACAGGAGAAGTATAAA
The DNA here is from genome assembly GCA_002376045.1 of Firmicutes bacterium UBA3567. Lineage (GTDB taxonomy): Bacteria > Bacillota > Thermosediminibacteria > Koleobacterales > UBA3567 > UBA3567. The sequence goes on along the minus strand of DFNM01000199.1, from coordinate 18,051 downwards.
GCTCAGGTGCTGTTTGAAAATGTTCAGATTTTCAATATTGTGGATAAGGAGGCAAATAAGCTGGGGAAAGACAGGGTAGATACTAACGAAAACAAGTTTGCTTCCAGAGATAAAATTCCGGCTGCGGTGACGGTTGGATTGATGCCAGAAGATGCCGTTAAGTTAAAGGATTATGAACAAAAAGGGAGTTTGTTTATTATGGGGAGGAGTTACTAGAACAGGAATAAGGGGGTAGAGAAGTTGAAATATAAATTTAATGCCTTCCTCAATTTGGTTCATTGATTAATAACAAGTAGAAAAAACTAGCGGTAACCGTCTACCATACAACCATATTGTGGTATTATTAATATAAACAAATTAGATATTGAGGAGGGTGGTATCGGTGAAAAGAAAAATACTTGGAGCAGTTTTGGTATTAATGTTTATTATACAAGCTGTAGGATTTGCGGAAGAAAGCACAGATAAGATACAGTTTAAAGATTATTATAAAAAAGAAATAGATCCAAAAGATATATTTAATAAAGAAAAACTCACTCGCACGATAATAATTGACGGAAAAGAATACGAAGACGTGATAGTAGTGACCAAATCGGTTGTTAACGCAGGCAAAGAATTTAGCGCAGAAAGCTGGGGAATCCTTTACAAAATGCCGTTAAATCAAGGAGAATTAAACATAACATTCGAAGAGGACGTTGAAAATGGTTTGAAAGCTGGAGCACGCGGCATGGTAATGTCCTATCCCGCTTATGAAATTGTCAGCATAAACGGTGTTCCGTGGCAGAAAACAAAGTATGCAGACCTGATAAAGAGAGAAATGGAAAAATATACAGGATGGGGGCACCAGAGCGATTCCCTTGTAGCACATCCCGAGTATTTCGAGATAGTTTACGATCCCAGATTTAACGGTTTGGGGTATGAACTGCTGGTTGAAAAAAGAAGCAGAGAAGAGGTTTTAAAACAGGCAGAACGTTTGAGAAAGGGGCTGCCTATCGATTGGGCTGCAAAATCCGTTGAAGAAGGTTCTCATCAAAAATCCCAAGTAGAATTTAATATACAAAACGGTGTAGTGCTAAAAATCGGGAAGGGAAAGGTTGATGTATATAGAAACGGTAACAAGATAAAGGAAATCACTATGAATGTTGCTCCCAAAATAGTTAAAAACACAACGGTTATACCTCTGCGGGGGGTATTCGACCAGTTCGGAGCGGATCTTAGATATGACGGTAAAACCAGAAGGGTAACCGTTGAAACGGAAGATACTACAATAATATTAACCCTTGATTCCGACAGAGCACTTGTTAACGGAAAGGAAGTTAAGTTAAGCACACCCGCTTTTGTTGAGAACGGCAGGACACTGATACCATTACGGTTCGTGGGAGAAAATCTTGGATATGAAATTAAATGGTTTGGAGAAGAAAGAAAGGTTGTTATACAAAAATAGAGCACTTCAAAGAGGGGTTTATCCCCTCTTTTTAATATACAACATTTTTATATATAACAGAAGATAAGAGGGGAGGTGGCCAAAATAAATTCAACCGTTAAAAAACTGGTTTCCGTTTTGATTATAGTAACATTCATTGTATCTTTTATCCCTTTAAACAGAGTAAAAGCATTTATTGCCGATCCTCAGGATCTGGGCAGCCCCGGAGAAAAATTTGATATACGAGGAACTAGAGATGTAGGATGGGTACTGGACGGCTACTGGACGGTATACGATGATACTACCGGAAAGGTTTTAGGAACAGATGCAGCATTCACAGCAACAAAAGTAACAGATAATCCGCAGTTTAATCTTATAAATGCTGATGACCTGAATGATTGGATAGAAGCCTTTAACGGTGTTCCCAAAGTTGCAAAAATATTATTGAGCCCTTATACACTCGTAAGGAAATCTGACGGTGCGAAATTTCAAAGATACTATATCAGAGAAGTAGTTGATGCTTCAGGCGGCTATGTAAAGGGCTGGGATGCAGATAAGGGGGAGGTTTATGTCGTACCAACAAAAGCCCCATCAGGTGGTATCTGGCCGAAGGAATACAGTATTACGGCAGGAGAGGAAACAACGATTAAAATAACAGGGGGCTCGTATGTATGTGCACCGGAGTATAAAGGTATAGTGTACGAATTCTATATAGACGGCCAGCTCGTCGATGAAGGAGAAATTACAGGTGAAAATGTTTTTGAAAAGGAGATAAATTATACCTTTAGCAGCGGAGGATCGCATAAAGCAACTCTGGCTTTATGTGATATGGTTGGGAGAACAAACATTGTAGAGAAAACAATAAACGTCTCGGAACCTGCAAGTCCTCCCGAACCTCCTGCACCTCCGCCGGACGATTCGGGGCCCACGGCGGATTTTGACATGCCTGACAGCGGTGAAGTTGGGCAGGAAATTGAAATAAGAAATACATCTACAGCAAGCGGCGACAACTGGATAGTGCACAGCGAATGGGAAATAACTCCATCTAGTTATGATGACAGCGATTTAAGAGAAATGGGCGGAACGGTTATATTCAAAGAAGAAGGAACTTATGAGGTAACATTAACCGTATGGGATAACAATAACAACAGCGATTCTATAACTAAAACTATATATATTGGTGAACCTGCACCACCGCCTCCACCGCCACCGCCGCCAAATTCACCACCAACAGCAAAGTTTTCAATGCCCTCCAGTGCAAAACAGGGTGATACCGTAAATGTAGTTAACCGGTCTTATGACGATGGAGAAATTGTTGATGTTGACTGGGATATAAGGCCCAGAAACGGTGTGGACGATAATTTGGGATTCGATGGAGGAACAATTACATTTACCAGGGAAGGAACCTATACTGTTACGCTTGAAGTAACGGATGATCAGGGGGCAACCGATGAAACATCGAAGACAATAGAGATAACCAACCAGCCTCCCGTGGCGAAAATCAAGGTACCTTCCGAGGTACTGCAGGGCGATGATGTTACGATAAAAAGCACATCCTACGATCCTGACGGAGAAATTGTCGCCTATCACTGGGAAATAACGCCTTCTGATACAGTAGTCGGAACGGTTGAAGGAGAAGAAAGCACCGTCTACTTTGATAAAGAAGGAGATTATACCATAAGGCTTACCGTTGAAGATGAATGGGGGCTTACCGATACGGCAGAAGCAGCTATACACGTAAAACCTGCCATACCCACCGCTTTCTTTGCATGGGATGGAGAACCGAAGCAGAACAGAAAGATGGTATTCGATGCAGCGGATAGTTACAGCCCTGATCGATATCCCATCGTATGGGAACGGACGCAGTGGGAAATCATACCGCCAGATGGGGTGAGTGAAGACGCTATAAAAATCAAATCATCAGGCGATCTTTCTGTAAGAGAGGTAGTGTTTAAAAAACCGGGGAATTATACGGTTAGGCTTGCGGTAACCAACACGGTAGGGCATACTTCCGAATGGTATGAGGAAACAATTGAAATCCGGCCGGATAAACCGCCGGTTGCAGACTTCTATACGTTAAAAACTATCAGAAGGGAACCGGAAAACAACAACAAGGCAACAATATACCTTCAGGATAGGTCTTACTCGGAAGACGGCGATGATATAAGCAGGCGTATCTGGAAATACCGTTATGACAGCGATAATGATGGAGATTTTAACGATGAAACATGGGTGATACTTGATGACGGCAACAACCTTAACCCGAAGCTGGAAACAACCGAAGTGGGTAAATATCAGTTTGAGCTATATGTAGAGGAAAGTTTTGGGCAGCCAACTATACCCGAATTTATTACGCCGGAAGATACGAGAAGCGATAATACAGATGATAAACCGCTAGAAGATAAAACGGTTGAAGTAATCAATATACAGCCGTTAGTAAACTTCAATCCGATAGCGCAGAAATTAGCCGATATTGCAGTTATTGACATGAAGGGAGTAAGTGATATTGAATCAAAAACCAATTCGATAGTATCACAAAAGCTCGGAGCAAATGGGATAATCGCAACAACAAGGTATTATAAAGGAATAGTAAGCTCTAAATGGGCAATTGTCGGAGTAGACAGCGGTTGGGGTATGACCGGCGCCTGGGCAGGTTTTTTGGATGAAAGAAACATACCGTACGATAAAATATCCGTAGATCAAATGGGAAGTGCAGACTTCAGCAAATATTCTCACATGGTTATTACAGGCGACCAACCTTCTTCATTTTTTACTGAATTGAGAAAAAATAAAACAAAATTTGAAGACTGGGTACGAAACGGCGGTATTTTATTTTTTGAAAGAACTGACGGAGGATGGAATTCTCCAATGGATGCAGATGATGGAAATATTTTTGGCTGGGAATGGGTATTTGATCTCGACAGATATAATTATGTTGTTGACGAAAACAGCCCTATAACAGAAGGAGTATCAGGAACATTAAAAGGAAATTACGCAAGCCACGGTTATTTTACCAACCTTCCAAGCGGTACAAATATTATTCTTAGAGATACGGCTAGTCACCCTACATTAATAGAATTTGATTACGGCAGAGGTCACGTGATAGCATCAGGGAATCCGCTAGAATTTTATATTACAGGACGTGGCAGTTATAGCGGCTGGAAAACTATATCAAACAATATAATCAGTTATATGTATGACCTGCAGGTTGGAAGTATATCTTTCATATTAAGCACAATAAATTTTTCAGACAATACCTTTCCTTATATAATCTTGATAGCAGATAAAGAAATACCGGAACTAGATGATCCGATAAAATCAAGCTTAATTATTTCGAGGTTAATAAAAGATAATACTGCCGTAATTGTTTTAGGGTCGCAAACCAATCAGTCACAGATGATTGAGTTTATTAATAAAAACAACGGAAGGGGAACATTCATTATAAACAGTAATATTGACAATTCTCTCAACGGAGCAGCGGATTATATCGTAAACGACATCAACCAGGATAAAACCGATCAGATAAGCTATGTCCTTGTGAACGAAAAGGTGAAATACGAAACATATTACTCCGATATAGAAAACGACCCCGAGTATGACCGGCGATGGAAATATATCCACGACCCGTATTATTTTGAAAACAGCATGGGCGAAGCGGGATTTAACAACCAGTTTCTACCTGATCCTATAACGTATTTTTCAAAAGTGGGTAAATATGAGGTGTTTTTCCAGGCAAAAGACAATCCGAAGGATGACGACAGATTTAATAATTATCGGTTATGGTCGCACATGCCCCTTGATAAGAAGATTATTTATGTTCACAGAAAACCTATTGCACAATACACCTACCAGCTTATACCCAATGGTGAAACAACTGTAAATACGTACGAACGACATGAAATAGATTTTTCCGGAGAAGGCGGCAGGACTGCACAGTGGAATCCTCAATTCGATGCACCGGACGGCAGCACCATTAAGACTATTGAGTTTATGACACCGCACGCATACGATGACTACTGGAGGGACTACTTATACATTGAAGGATATAAAGATGGTAACTGGCATAGAATAAAGGATTATGAAAGCCAATACGAGTATACATCCGAGCAGATTTCAGACACAATAAATGTTGAAGGCAAAGGTTATACAAAAGTTAAATTTTATTTTAATATGTATGACAGAGCTAGAAGCGCAAGAGGTAATCCCGATGGGGCTTACATTAGAATAACGTATACTATAGGCACTATTACATCCTACAATGTTAACTTTACAAATCATTCATACGATCTGGATCACGAATCGGAACCGCAGAAGGGTATAGTAGAAGAAGAATGGAAATGGAAGGAAATTAATGAATCCAGCTGGCACACGGGTAAACCCACCGTTTTAGAAAAAGACAAAACCTATATGGTTTACCTGCGTGTAAAAGATAAAGAGGGAGTATGGTCTGATGCAGACGTTAAACTTTTGGATACTTCTTCCGATAACAAAGCACCCATAGCACAGTTTGGAGTAACGCCTAATCCACTACCTCAGGGAAAAACGCTGGAATATGAAGATTACAGCTATGACCCTGATGGTGATGCTATAACAGGTTATCATTGGAGGGTTAAAACCCCTGATGGCAATTGGACGGACTGCGGCAGCAATTTCCCTGAAAATATCTACAATGAACTGGGCGAATACTGGATCGAACTGGAGGTATACGACGGCAGTTTGTGGTCGGATCCCTTCTATCAAACGGTTGAGGTAATACCGGACAACCAAAAACCCATAGCATCCTTTGATTTTACGCACAATCCTGCCCCCAAAGATGTTGAACTCGGATATATAGACAATTCCTATGATCCTGACGGAGATCCGATTGTAGCATGGGAATGGCAGTATAAGAAAACGTCTTCGTCAACATGGCTGAACGGACACCCCACCGATCTATCATCTTTGGATACAGGAGACTACGAAGTAAGGCTGAGGGTAAAAGACCAGCCTGCACTTGCACAGATGACGCCGAAGTGGTCTGACTGGTTCAGCAGGATACTGCACGTCATACAGGGCAACCAGAAACCCGTTGCAAGATTTACCATATCTCCCAACCCTGCCGTTGCTGATGAACCGGTAATCTACAACGATACATCATACGATCCTGATGGAGCTGGTATTTCGGAAAGAGTATGGCAGGTGAAGGATGAACACGGAAACGTGCTGGCAGAATACCATAACACCACACCACCGAGCATATTTGAAGCAACAGGATGGGGTGATGACGGGGCAGGTGAATATACAATACGATTAAGAGTAAAAGATATATCACCGAACGGTCTATCACCTGCTCTATGGTCAGATTGGGCTGAAGAAACACTTATCATAGAAGATCCGCTTTATGTGGAAGGTAATACCGATAGAGATACCTACGCAGCCGGTGAAGCCATGATCCTTACAGCACATACGGAAGGTAAGGCCTTTAAGGTTGAAGCGGAAATGTGGTGGGCACCCGGTGAAAACGGGTTTGCAGATACCAATGTAACAGAGTTAATACCTGAACATCCTGTAGGAGGAACACCACCTGATATAAACCGCTGGGAAACAAGGCATGATGTTTTGGGCGGAAATTACGACAAGGTAGTAATTATACCTTATGATATGCCTGATGGAACATACACCATAACTTTTACGGCTTATAAACGAAGGCATGATGGCACGATAAGAACGGTAACGGATACAAAAACTGTTCATGTCAGCGGAAGCCAGCTTAATAAACTTAAAACAAGGCTGAGAAGCTATTAAGAGTGAAAGGGGTATTAAATGATAATATATACAACTGTAGCGGTAATGCTTGCGTATCTATCTTATGTTGACATTAAAAAGAGGGAAGTACCGAACCTGGCGGTGCTTGCCCTCTTTGTTTTTTCCTTTTTTTTAGTTAAAGATTATGCTGTGCACTTTAACACGGCTTTACACTGTTTTACTGTTTTAATTCTAATAAATATCATTACCCGTGGAGGTGTGGGGAGAGGTGATATAAAACTTCTTACAGTTTTATCCTTTTTTATGGGTGAAAGGTTTTATGAAATGATGCTTTTTGCTGTGCCCGTTTTTGTAACGGGTTTTACTATTGTTTTTCTTAAAGAAAGACAGTTGAATGTAGAGGTGCCGATGGTGCCTTTTATTTTTTTATCTTATGTTCTATGGTTAGGAGGTGCGACTTGGTTGGGGGATTCGTTGTTTTGAAGAAGGTAGACGGGTTTTACAGGGTTGTGATAGAAAAAGGTAGGTGCAGTAGAAATTGCACGTTGTGTAAGAAATGCCTTGAACGGGATATTATCAGAGTTGTGGATGATAACGAGATTTCGGATTGGAATAGATATGTTGTGAGACATATGGAGAGAACCGGGAATTTATGTAGGGCTATACTGGATGATGATGATTTGTACCAGGCTGCTCTTCTGCACGATGTCGGGAAGTTAGGGATTTCCGGTCGTATTCTCTTTAAGAAGGGAAACATAAACCACTATGAATGGGAACAAATAAGAAAACACCCGGTGATGGGTTCAAGATTTCTTATGAATAATGGGTTTGATGATAAAATCGTAAAGGCTGTTTTGTGCCACCACGAGAGATTTGATGGTTCGGGTTATCCTGAAGGGATAAAGGGATTGGATATAGATCTGTTTGCAAGGGTTATTTCGGTTGCTGATGCATTTGATTCAATGGTTAATATGAGGCCGTATAGGAGACCCAGAAGTTTCAAAAAGGCCGTAAATGAGCTTATAAAAGGTACAGGTAAGCAGTTTGACCCCGGGATTGTTGAGGCTTTATTAAGTAAAATAAGGGAGGAGAGAGTATGTTCAAAATAGGGCTTGATTTGGGTTATGGATATGTTAAAGGTATCAACGAGGAGAATAGAAGGATCGTTTTCCCTTCACTGGTTGGAACGGGATACAAAAGGAGTCTATCCGGCCTTTTTGACAGGAAGAGGGAGGATATTATAAACAATATGCACATTGTTATTAGCGGCAACGAGGGCAGAAAGGAGTTTTTTGTCGGGGAGCTGGCCAGGAGGGAAGGAAGAAATGTTTCGTATGCCTTCGATGAGCATAAGGTAAACCACCCAAATACGAAGGCTCTGATAGCTGCTTCAGCGGGCCTACTTTTTCCGGAGGAGGACATACCCGTTCATGTGGTTTCGGGCCTTCCCCTGGAACAGTATATTCACCAGAAAGAGGAGCTAAAGGGGATGCTTAAAAGCTACAAACTGATTGTGGAGTTTAAGGGGTATGATATTGTTAAAATAATCAAGTTTGAGAAGGTTACGGTTTTTCCCCAGGCGGCGGGAGCGGTTTATTACGCAATTATGGGTGATTTGAAGAGATATTTGGTCAGAGGAAGCTACCTTGGGCTTGTAGACATTGGGTTTAGAACAACTGATTATATAGTGTTTTATATCAACGATAAACTGACGCTGAGGGAGGACCTTTCCGGAACCCTTGACATTGGGATGTCGGAGGTAAATAATACGGCAGATAAGCTGTTTACGGAAAGGACGGGGACGAAACTGGATATACCGGAGCTGATGGAGCTTGTTCGGCAGGACAGGATTTTTTACAGAGGAAGGGAGATGAACTTTGAGGGTGAGCTTAATTCGGTAAAATATGAGCTGGCTAGGGCCATAAAGGACAGGATAAAATCTGTATGGGGCAGTAAGCTGGACTTCTTCAATACCGTGTTTCTTGCCGGAGGCGGAGTAAAGGCATTGAGCGGATATCTGACCGATATATACGATAACACGGTTATTGTTAAAGATGCCCAGTTTGCCAATACAAGGGGATTTTTAAAAGTAGCAGAGATAGAGGGTAAAGGGGAAGAGTGATGTGCGTTCATTCTCAGGACCTCCGGTGTTTTCTGACGGAAGTGCTCCAGAGAGCAGGTAGCAGAAAATATATAAAGAGAAGGGATGTTCTTCGTATTGCAAGAAGGTATGAGAAGTTGTCGCATGCCCCAAACTTGAATATGGTCTGCCAGATGATAGATTATTATTCCAGGGAGAAGAAGTATCTTACCCTGAGAGAGGTTAAGTATGTTGTCAGGACCTGCGAAAAATGGGTCGAATGATGTTTACATACCTCAACCTAGATGTAATATAGGTTTTAAAAGGATATTTTTAAATTTGTAAACATTATCTGTATACATTCTCAAACCCAGTATTTATGCGGGTTTTAGGGAGGTTTTTTATTATTTTTGTAAACATATACTGCCTTTCCAGGGCTCGAATTTGTTTACATTTTTCTTTTTTATACCTATTAAACTCTTGATATATAAAGGTTTATCAATGTAAACATATATTGTTTACATTTTTTAATTTTATATACTTCAAACCCCTATTGTAAAAGGGTTTATTTATGTTTACATTATCAGTTTTAACCGGTGGTGGTTATATGCCTTCATTCAGCTTCAGGTTGACGGATTGTGAAGATGATAGGGTTATCGAGGAGGTCCTATCGGGGCTTAAAGGCAGGGAAAGGAGCTCATTCATAAGGAGAGCGCTGTTTTTTTATATTAAATACGAAGATAAAATAGCAAAAATTGAAAGCGGAATAGAAAAGATTTTGAAAAAGCTTGATGGCGTAGCGTTAATTGCTGAAAAAGCTGCCGAAAGTGAGAAAAAAACAGATGAAGGAGAACAAATTCTGGTAGAAAGTATAAATGATATTATCAACCTTTAACAACAACCCGCCGTAAGGCGGAATTTTTTTGAAAAGTATATGAATTTATATATGAACTAGGGTATGAATTTAGAAATTCATAATTAAATTCATACCCCCACCCCCCGCCCAAGATTTTCCGCAGCCCGCTTCACCCCTGCCCTCTTTGAGGGCAGCCCTCAGGCTTTTGGCCTTCGGGTTTCGCTCACGACCCCGCCCTCTCATCATACGGTGTATGATGCCCCCTGCGGGGGACGAGGCCGGGGTCGTGAGCTCCAGGGTTTGCGGGCTGCTTTTTCACGGGCGGGGGTGGGGGTTTTTGAAGGAAGTGTGGTGCCTATATCGTAAGGATAAATACAATTTAGAATTGTAGAAGAAGAGGAAAGTATAGTACTTTAAAGAGAGAAGGTGGAAAGCGGGTGAAATGTTTCAAAGAAACAGAAAGTAGAGGGAAGTATATTAATCAGCGGTAAACTGTAGTATTAAGCGGTATGCTTAACACTGCAGTTTTTGATTTTGCCCTTAAAGAGACACCGTGTGCCCTTCGGGACACACCGTGTCTTAGCCTTGTTGCTGGAAGGGAGTGATTATGTTGGTACAGATAACGGAAAGGGATAAAAAGATTCTGGGGTGGATAAACAGATTCAGATATGTTACAGCAGGGCAGGTTATGAAAGAGTTTAACATTGGTAGGACAGCGGCATATGTTAGATTGAAAAAATTGAAGGATGGGGGGTATTTAAAATATTTAAGGTTTTTCAGGAACAGGCCCGGGGTTTATTTGTGTACAGGTACCGGAACGGCCGTGTCGGATTCAAAATTAAGTAATTACAATAAGAAAATAGACCTTGCTACATATGAGCACCATCTTACTGTTGTTGACATCAGCATTAAGCTTAAAAACCAGGGTAAGTGGATAACCGAAAGGGAAATATGGAGTGAAGTATATAGGGAACTGGATGGTAAGAGGTCCAACATACATATTCCGGATGCAATTATCGTTGATAGGGAAGGAAGAAGGACCGCAGTGGAAGTGGAGCTGACGTCGAAGTCAGAAAAGAGGCTCAGGCAGATTATGAAGGCCCACCGCAGGGCAAGAATGTATGATGATGTTTTATATATCGTTAAAAATATAGGAATTAAGGAAAAGATAGAGCGTTTATCGGGGCCGCTCAACGTTAAAGTTAAACTGCTTGAGGAGGTGCTAAAGGATGAATAAAAATGTTACCGATTTAGATAGGCTTGTTATTTTTATTGCTGCTGCTGTGGGTGCTGTTTTATTTTTGCCGGCGGTTGTTTATGCTGGTGTTTTATATATTTTTTATAGGGGTATTAAGAAAAAGGTAGTTTTTTATATGTTATCTTCTACTGCTTTTGCGGTTGCGTGTTATTTTTTGATTATTGATTACCAGAATATCATATTGCAGTATTTTAAGGACCTCTGGCATATAATTAAAAGCGTTTCAGAAAACAAGCTTCCACAGAGTGTTAATTTTAAAGACCTAATAACTGTAGGCATACCGTCGGGTAGCGTTTTGTTTTTGCTTCACAGGATGTATGTTTTGTCAAGGCCCGAATGGGTCAGGAAGAGGGAGAGGAGAAATAGAGGAAAGGTGAGCAGCCGAATGATGAAAAGGCTTGAAAGGGCAGAACATCCGGAGGATGGCACGGTGCTCGGTTTGGATCATGAAGGCGGTATAGTAAAGGTATCCGATAGGGAACTAAACGGGCACTGCCTGGTGCTGGGGGCCACCGGTGCGGGAAAGACTACAACGATCATGAACTTTATTGAAAGTGCAGCAGGAAGGAATATACCGCTGATTATCGTTGACGGTAAGGGAGAGCTGGAGTTTGCAGAGAGGGTTAAAAAAATTGCTGAAAGGTTCGGGAGGGATTTTAAGCTGTTTTCCATGAAGGGAGACAGCCTGCACTATAACCCCCTCAGGCACGGGAATTTTACTGAGATTAAGGATAAACTGATTTCGATAACGGAATGGACGGAGCCTCATTATAAGCTGATGTCGGAAAGATACCTGCAGTCGGCTGCAAGGGTATTGATGGAGGCGGGGGAAGGAATAGACCTTGTGAATGTTGCTGAAAAGATAGAACCCGACAACCTGGAGATGGTTGCAAAGAGGCTTCCTGAGGATGTTTCTTCACGGGTTTTTTCTATAATAGATGAAATTAATGAGGATGTAGGGGGGCTATTAAACCGGCTTGCTGTATTTTCGGAGAGCGAGATCGGGGAGCTGTTATCAGATACAGGAGATAGTGGTACCATAGATTTGATTGAAAGTGTTGAAAAAAGTGAAGTCGTGTTTTTCAGCCTGGATAGCCTGAGGTTTCCTGAGTATTCAAAGCTTTTAGGGAGGTTGATCGTTATTGATTTAAAAACCACCGCAGCCCGGATGTTTGGTAGGAGAAGGAAGGTTTATACCGTTTTTGATGAGTTCGGGGTTTTTGCGGGACCTCAGGTAACGGATTTTATCAATAAGTCTAGGGGGGCGGGATTTCATGTTATTCTATCTACACAGGAGCTGGCTGACCTTAGAGTAGATGGAAAAACAGAACTAATGGAGCAGGTGCTGGGTAATACGAATATTAAAATTATACACAGACAGGATGTTCCTTCATCTGCGGAATTACTTTCATCTCTTATAGGGACCGAAGATGATATCCACATTACTTACCAAGTAAACAATGATAGTACAACGGGTATGGGAACGGTTAAGGAGGAAAAGAGCTTTATCGTGCATCCGGATGAGATAAAAAGATTAGGAGTTGGGGAGGCTTTTGTGGTAAGAAAATTTCCTGAATTCAGTGTTAGTAGAGTAAGAGTAAGAAATTTCTAAAAAAGCTTTTACTAATAAAATTTTATGACATTCTTGACAAACAAGCGATTTATTGCCTTATACTTGACAAATATACAATTATATAGTAAAATACTTTACAAAACGGCAAAGCATTTAGGAGGTTTAATAATGAAGTATAAAAATGCGTATGATTTAATTAATAAGGAATATCCGATTTCAATTAGATCTAAATTTCCGGCAATGATTGAAAGAGCTTATGATGCTGTAGCTCAAATAAAAGAAAGTGTAGAGTTCTTGAATTGGCCTTTGGGTGATAATTTGGAAGGCTATCTTAGAAATGTTGCTGTAGGGTATCAATTTAAAAAAATGATTGAAAACAACCAACTTCCTTTAAAATACCGTATAGCTTTGAATAAGAAAAAGAATTATAAATATATTGAAGTATTAACAGATAATGCTATATTAACAATAAGTCAAGTTCAAAATAAATCTTCGATCCCGAGGTATGCGGATTATAGAACCAATCATAGTTTGAGTAATCAACTGATGTTTGATATTGTAGATGATTTAGTAGAAGTAAAAGAAAGTCCTAAATACATAATACTTACTTATGGTGGACCTAATGATGAACTTGAATTTGTTAGATTAGGAGTACCTGAACCATATGTAAGTGGTTGGATTTTGCAAATTGATCTTTATCAAGAACTTTGTCAGATTGTTTCAGAAGAAGAAACTAGTGAAGAAGAAAAATTGGTAGACTTAAAGCAGTACTTGAAAAACGAGGTGTTGAAGATTGATAAAGTATAAAAATAAAGAAAGGAAAATATTAAATAATATTATACCTTCTAGGCTTAGAGAAGCTAGAATTGCTAGGGGATATACATTAAAACAGTTAGCTGAAATGGTTGGTGTAACTAGGCAGTCAATATCCCAATATGAATTAGGGCGCACTATTCCTAGCGGAGAAGTTCTAAGAAAAATTATAGAGAAGTTAAAGTTTCCTTTATCTTTTTTTACTAAGCCAATTGAGAATGAAAATGTTCAGAACCCCAAAAGCGCAATATTTTTTAGAAGTCTAAGATCTACAACTCAAAAATCACGAAATATGAGTAGTTGTAGGATAGATTGGGTTAGAGATATATTTCTATATCTCAGTAATTTTATTGATTTTCCTAAAGTAGACATCCCGGATGTGAGTAAATTTGTCCCTAATGATGGCTTGGATAAGGATATTATTGAAGATATTGCTATTTATGTTAGGAAATATTGGGGTTTAGGGTTAGGCCCTATAAGCAATTTAACATTATTGCTAGAAAAAAAGGGTTTCATAATTTCTAGATTAGAACTTGGCGAGAAAAAGATAGATGCCTTTTCACAATGGAGGAATGATAGACCGTTTATCTTTTTAGGATCAGATAAAGACTCAGCAGTTAGATCTAGATTTGATATTGCTCATGAATTAGCACACATTCTATTTCATACGGATTTAGAACAGGAAGATTTAAGAACCCCCAAAATGCTGAATAAAATAGAAGAAGAGGCTAATTTATTTGCAGGAGCATTTTTATTACCTAAAGATTCTTTTAGTCAAGAGGTTCTATCTACATCTTTATCACATTTTATATCTTTGAAAAAAAGATGGAAAGTTTCTATAGCCGCTATGATTAAAAGGTGTGAGACTCTGGATATTTTTACTGAAAATCAAATTCTTTATTTAAATAAACAATTATCCATTAATAGAATGAGGAAAAGAGAACCTTTAGATGATGTTTTAGTACCTGAACAACCTTCTGTCCTAAGGCAAGCTGTGAAATTGTTGTTAGATAATAATATAAAAACAAGTTATGAGATATTAGAAGACTTACCATATGGAGTAGATGAAATAGAAAGCTTGTGTAATCTTCCAAAAGGGACTTTAACTCAAGAAGGCAAAGTTATTCCTTTAAATTTGAAGAAGTTCAAATAGATGTAAGAAAGTTTAATATTTAACCCTCCGTTGAGCGAGGGTTATTTTTATACGGTTTTTGATGAGTCTTAGATAACGGATTTTATAAATAATAAATCCAGGGGTGGGGTTCCATGTTATTTTATCCACTTAGGAGCTGGCTTGACCTGAGGACAGAATGGTAAGAAGTAATTATTGCAAGAAAGCTTCTACAATTCAATGTTGGTAAAGTAAAGGTGATTCTGCTGTAAAAAGTCCGTTTTTCAATAAAATCACTCTATATCTTGTGATAATATGCAACCACAACCACAACATACAGATCGAATTTCTTCTAAAAGGTGTTTCTACACCAAAATCAAAAGTTAGATATTTCCAAAAAAACATTTACCAATTAAATATTTATAGAGTATCGAGTAGTATTTTAAAAAGGATATTTTATAGGTATGTTTAATATATAAAATTATGGTAGAAAACATGGAAAAATTATCATTAAAGGATGTGGTGATATATGAATTTTATAGAGTTTCAAAAAAATAAAAGAAGAGAACTTATGCCTTCAGGCGAAATGTTAGCTAAAGAAGCTCAGCAGAAATTTGGTAAAAGTTATAGTTTGGAAAAAGATCAAATACAAAAAAATTTTAATAAATATCTAAAAGAGTTATTAGAATTAGAATTCAAGATTTATAAAAAATATGAAAAGTCTTGTTCTGAGAAAATAATTAAAGAGGCTGTTCAAAAAAAACTATTAAAAAGTAGCGGCTCTTTTTACAAAGATTTAATTGCTAATTATGATAATATATGGAATTTCTTTTTAAGTATATCTCAATCTCGGAAGACTAGAGCAGGTGGTAGTTTCGAAAATCATGTGAAATTCTTATTTGAACGTTTAGATTATCCTTTTGATAGCCAGACTTTTTTAAATGGTAGGGTAGATTATGTTATTCCAAGTGAAAGTGCTTTTAGGAAAAACAGGACAGCTTGTGTTGTAATTTCTATTAAAAGAACGCTAAGGGAAAGATGGAGGCAGGTAATAGGAGAGTTGCAATCTACCAGAGCGGGAAAGATTTACATTTTAACTGCTGATAATGATATTTCAACTTCAAAGGTTAAAGAAATCAAATCCCATAATGTAACACTTGTAGTATGGGATGAATATAAAAATGAAAGATTTGAAGATTATCATTATGTCATTGGTTTTTCGGATTTTATAAATATTCATTTACCTTCTTCTAGAGCTTTATGGAAAAGTTTGATATAAATTTAATTGTTTTTTTAATGAAAGGGTGAATTGATGTGAGTAAAAATGTTAAGGATACACCTGCATTATCAAACGATGAACTTGTTGCAGTAGACGAAGAATTACAAAAACGTTTTAAGGATTTACCTCTAGATTATTGGGATTTTGTTGATTATGAGAAACATTACACTCATGATATACATAATTACCCCGCAATGATGATTCCACCTATTCCAAGGGAACTAATTCGTATAATAAAAGAATGTCAGCCAAATATTAAAAATTTATTAGATCCTTTTATGGGGTCTGGAACTGTTTTGTTAGAAGGACTAATGGCTAATCTTAATGTATGGGGAGTAGATTTAAACCCTCTTGCATGTTTGATTGCTAAAGTTAAATGTACACCAATAGATCCTTCTTTGTTAAATCGAGAAAAAGAGAGAATATTAGAAGCCATTATAATCGATAAAAAAAATTTTGAAAAAGGTAAGTTAAATATTAATATACCATCTTTTAATAATATTACATATTGGTTTAAAGATTTTGTCATTAGAGATTTACAGATAATAAAGCAAAATATTAAGAAGATAAAAGAGAAAAAAATAAGAGACTTTTTTTGGGTGGCTTTTTCAGAAACTGTAAGAGCTTGTTCGAATACTAGAAATAATGAATTTAAACTTTATAGAATGTCAAATGAAATGCTGAAAAATTTTAATCCTTCTGTATTTGATGTATTTCGGTGCAAATTAGAAAAAAACATAGAAAGTATGGCTTATTATTATAATGATTATAATAATATAAGAAAAGCTGTAATCATGGCTGAAGATACTAGAAATTTTAAATTAGAAGAAAAAATGGATTTAATGATAACCTCTCCCCCTTATGGAGATTCTCGTACAACAGTTGCTTATGGCCAATTTTCTAGGCTTTCTTTACAATGGTTGGATTTAGATGGAGTTTCAGATTATGCTAAATCTAATATTGAGTTTAATAAAATAGATAATTATTTGCTTGGAGGAAGATGTAGTAAAGAGAAAAATAGTGGAAGATTGAAAGAAGAATTACCGTCAACAGAATTGATGAGAACTTTAAAAATTATCGAGAAAAAGGATAGAAAAAGAGCAGCAGAAGTTTTAGCATTTTTTATTGATCTCGATAGTAGTTTAAAAAATATAACATCAGTTATGAAAAAAAACAGTTATCAATGTTGGGTTATTGGAAATAGAACTGTTAAAAACATTACTATTCCGACAAATGTTATAATTAGCCAACTAGGAGAAAAATATAATCTTAAAACTATAACGAATATACCTAGAAATATTCCTAATAAAAGAATGCCAAAAGAGAATTCTCCTTCTAATGTAAAAGGTGTAAAAGAGAAGACAATAAATAAAGAAAATATTGTTATTTTACGAAAAGCATTATAAACATGGAAATTAGAAAAAACAGATATTAATAATTGCATAATAAAAAAGTTATATGCTATGCTATGCTATGTTATTATGCTATTTTCAACAACCGCTAATACATTTTACGGGCGGTTAAGGTTTTAGGGTTTTAGACGGTATACAAAAAGGACTTAGTTTCCCCTGAGGATCGCGGCGGAAGTCCCCCGGGAAATCAGGAGGTGAATTGCTGGCGTGGCTTAGGATATGTAGACAAAACGCAAAGTTATCAATATATTCCCGAATAGAAAGAACTCCCTTTACTCCAAAATTTTCTCCAAAGCAGGATAACCGGTTGCCTTTGCAGTATTTCTTTGGTAAAAGCAATGCTGGGGAGAGTGATACTTATGGGTCGACCCACCTTCTATCGTCAGCGGATCAGGTATGAGGCTGCTACCATCGAGGCTAAAACACTCTTTGACTATCTGGTAAACCATGTGCGTCAGCGCCGTGAGGTTTCCTAGGATGAGGCGGTACTTATTGCCTCTGATG
>DFNM01000201.1 GCA_002376045.1 Firmicutes bacterium UBA3567 | reverse complement strand
GTGCGGTGTTATCGCAAGTAGAAAGGACCAGACTACTTTAGGGGAACATATGATGTTTGCAGCTTTGCTCTACTGAATTGAGTGTTGGGTGGTCCGCAAGAATTACCGGAGCCAAGCCGGAATGGTCAGCTCGGTACATAAGTTATTTTCAGGGTAGATTGACCCTGTTTAAAATAATTGTTTCCATGCTCCCAAATTCCACCAGGAGGTTTATGTTTTATGCTCCAAAAGATCAAAGAACTGATAAAAAATGAGGACAAGAAAAACCCCTTGACAGACCAGGAAATAGCAAAACAATTAAAGGTCCGAAGAGAACAAATTACCAGCATCAGGCTGGAAAGAGGCATCCCGGATTCCCGGGAAAGGCGTAAACCCTTTATCATGAAGGACATGACAAGGATTCTAAAATCTGATCCTGGTATTTCCGAAAGGAAGCTGACAAAAAAAATCAAAGACCTGGGATACAATGTCTCCCGGTACACAATTAGACAGCTGCTTAAAGAAATTTCCCAATTCCCTGCTAAAAATACTTCCAGGGAAAAAGGGCGCGAACCTGTTACAATGGGCAGAGAAAATTACCCGGGAAAAGTATATTATAGAAAAGAAGCTCCCAGGACCATAAAGGGCTTTAATAACGGTGATAATGCTTTTTCCAGCATAATCGGCAGTGACGGCAGCCTGAAACCGCAGATTCAACTGGCCAAAGCTGCTGTTCTGTATCCTCCCAATGGCCTTCACACACTGATACTGGGTCCAACGGGTGTCGGAAAAAGCGATCTGGCTGAAGCCATGTATAACTTTTCCATTTCCTCTGGTGTTTTAACCCAAAATGCACCTTTCATTGTATTCAATTGTGCAGATTATGCCGATAACCCTCAACTTTTAATTGCTCAACTGTTCGGTTATGTCAGGGGGGCATACACCGGAGCAGAAACAAGCAAGCAGGGCCTTGTAGAAATGGCTCATAAAGGTATTCTGTTTCTGGACGAGGTCCACCGCCTTCCCCCAGAAGGTCAAGAACTGCTGTTTCACCTTATAGATAAGGGCAGGTTCAGGCGGCTGGGTGAAACGGAAAACATCAGAAGTGCGGAAGTATTAATTATTGCAGCTACAACGGAAAATCCCGATTCTGCCCTCCTGCAAACCTTTAGACGTCGAATTCCCATGGTTATTGAACTGCCTCCTTTAGAGCAGAGACCCTTAAAAGAAAGGTACCAAATGATTGTAGAATTCTTTTATAAAGAGGCTACCAAAATCGGGGTTAGCATTCATGTTAACAAAGAAGCTATTATGGCTTTGCTGCTTTACGATTGTCCCGGTAATATAGGACAATTATTAAGCGACATACAGGTTACATGTGCCAAGGCTTTTTTAGATTATGTAACAAAGAAAGACAGCAACATGAAAGTGACGATAACTCAGTTACCCACTCATACAAAAACAGGTCTTTTAAAAATTCAAGTTCAGCGGGAAAAGATTGAAAAACTTGTAAACAATGATTTGTTCATAGCTCCCAACAAGCGTTATGTGCACAGATATCCAAAGGAAGATATTTACACTCTGCCAAAGGAGATTTATCAATACATCGAAAAACGCCATGCCGAGTTAAAGTCTCAAGGGCTGCCAAAAGACGTCATAAATTATATTATCGGAGGGGAAATAGAAATTCGATTCCGCCGCATTATTAAACACGTGAAATCAACCGTCAGGCCCCTCGCTCAGGATGACCTTATAAAAATAGTAGGGTTTGATGTGTTTAATGCCGTCAAGCAAATGCTGAAAGTAGCTCAGGGTAAAATGGGTATAAATGCCGAAAATCTTTTCCATGTGTTAGCTGTCCACCTAAGCACTTCCTTAGACAGGTTGAAACAGGGAAAAACAATAATCAATCCTCAATTAAACAAGCTGAAAAAACAGGCATCAAAGGAATTTGAAGTTGCAAAGGAAATGGTATCTGTTGCAGAAAAATACCTTGATGTAAAATTTCCTGAAGATGAGATTGGATTTGTAACAATGTACCTGCAGACTCTCACCGAAACAGAAGAAACCGCTGCTCAGGGAAAAGTCGGTGTTGTTGTGCTCTCTCATGGTCGCGTTGCATCAGGAATGGTGGAGGTGGCAAACAAGCTGCTGGGTGTTGTCCATGCCAGGTATGTTGAAATGTCTCTTGATGAGGAACCTGAAAAGGCTCTGGCCAAAACAAAAAAAGTTATAAAAACGGCCGATGAGGGCAAAGGGGTGCTGCTGCTTGTAGACATGGGCTCTCTCGTCACCTTCGGTGAAATAATAACCAATGAAACAGGTATTCAAACAAGAACCATAAGCAGATGTGATACCCAGCTCGTTATTGAAGCAGTTAGAAAGGCTATTCTGCCCGGTGTTACTCTGGATGAGCTGGCTGATACCCTTGAGGAAAAACCAGCCTGTATTACCAGGCTTTCCAGCAAAAGCAAACCCAAAGCCGTTATAACCCTCTGTATTACCGGTGAAGGTTCGGCGGTCAAAATAAAAGAACTCATAACAAACATACTGCCTGATATAGATCAATACGTAGAATTCATTGCTTTGGGTGCCAAGGAAGGAAATATCCAAAACATCATCACTCAAATCGCTGCAACCAAAGATGTTGTTGCCGTTGTGGGAACAATCAATCCAGAAATCGACAGAATACCATTTATTTCTATAGAAGAAATAATCAAAGGCACAGGCATTGATAGACTGCGCCACATATCCAATGCCACTGAGAAAACCGAGATTAAACCCAAAAAAAGGATACACAGGATCGCCCATCTTCTGACCAGGGAAACAACCTTTATAAACAAAAAATTTTCCTCAAAGCAGGAATTCTTATCCTGGCTCAGCAGCAGACTGTATAAGCTGGGTTATGTCAAAAAGGAGTTCTACAATTGCCTGCTAGAAAGGGAAAATATGGGATCAACCTATCTGGGCAACAGCATGGCCCTTCCTCATGCTGACCCTTCAGTGGTAGTGAAGCCTGTTTTTGTGATCGCCAAACTCCAAAACAAAATAAAATGGGATAATTCTCATTTCGTTGATCTGATATTCCTGCCAGTGCTGTTTTTCGATTCAATAGAAATCATACAGGAATTTTACCGGCTGTATCAAGATGAAGACTTTATACGAAGTTTAAGAAACTCAAAATCCTTTACCGATATAAAACTCCTGTTTGCAAACTGCTGATTTTTTAAACATGGTAGTATTAAGAGCGAAAACACAAGAGAGAAAAATATCCCCGTCAACCGGGGATACTTAATACGTTTAAAAAACTTTCATTTTTTTAAATAACAATCTAACCAAATATCTGCATTAACTTGAGCAAAATCCATGTCAACGGATTCGCACCATCACAAATGCTAGAGATGTTTGTTGCACCTTCTGGAAACTTAAAAGCTGCATCAATAGCTGCTTGCGTATGTAACGGCGATACATTTGTGGCTATCAGTAATCCTACTGCAATTACAACAGCTCCTATTAAAACTGATCTAAATACATTTCCTTTGGTTATCGGAGCTACCATAGCAACCATAAATGGTATAGTTGCAAGGTCACCAAAGGGTAAAACTCTATTCCCGGGAATAATCAATGCTAAGAAAATCGTTATCGGAACGAGAATCAACGCCGTTGCTATCGCTGCAGGATGACCTATTGCAACAGCTGAATCCAACCCTATATAAAACTCCTTACCTGCAAACCTCTTTTGTATAAATGCTTTTGCAGCTTCCGAAACAGGAATAAGACCTTCCATAAGAATTTTTACCATTCGCGGCATCAAGAACATTACTCCTGCCATTGACATCCCTAAATTCAATGTGGCTTTTGCATCGTATTTTGCCAGCAGACCCAAAATAACACCTAATATTAATCCCAACATTACAGGTTCTCCAAATACTCCAAACCTCTTGCTTATTTGCTCTGGGCTTGCTTCAATTTTGTTTATTCCAGGGATTTTATCAATCAATTTGTTTAATGGGATAGCTATGGGCACATAGGCTGCTGAAAATCCATGAGGCAAAGAAATACCCGGCAACCCGTAAAATTCTTGAACCATAGGAGCAGTCCAGTCACCAAGTTTCAAAACTATTGCTGCATTTATCGCTGCAGCAACCATACCCAGTGGTAAGCTCCCTGTAGCTGCAGTTACAAGAGCACCGGTAAAAGCAAAATGCCAATAATTCCACAAATCAACATTAACGGTTTTTGTAGTTCTGGTAACAAGCATTAAAATATTGACAGCCAATCCGATAGGAATAACAAATGCCCCCACTTTTGAAGCAAAAGCTATTGCAGCAGCTGCAGGCCAACCAACATCTATAACATTCAAACTTACTCCCATGTTCTCAACCATTGCTTTGGCTGCAGGCCCAAGGTTATTAACCAAAAGGCCTATTACAAGATTAATTCCGATAAAACCTATACCTATAGTTATACCTGCTCTAAAAGCTCTCCCTGGTTTTTGCCCAAAAAGTAAACCTAACACGAAAATAATTATAGGAAGCATTACTACGGCACCCAAGTCAAGTATAAACTTGATTAGAGACATTAATAGACCCCCTTTTTAAAATTAGCAAAAAAAGTGATAAATTATTTTCTTAATTCCCCAATTATTTTCTTAAGTACCTCATCTTCTCCCACTCCCGTAATCAATGACAATCCGTTTATTACGGGAACATCATATTTGTCTCTTAATATTGTTGTAGAAACAATTAGATCTGCCTCATCAGCATAACTTCTCAATTCTGTTACCTTACACTGAGTAATATCTACTTTAATACCTTCTTTTTTACACGCTTCAGATATTTTATCTGCCACAACTGTAGAAGTAGCTATTCCAGTACCGCATGCGACTACAACTTTTTTAGTATTCATTGGTGGTTCCCTCCTATCAATTGATATGCATAGGGTTCAAATGAATGTTAATAACAGGATTGAATGGACATTCTGAAATGTGTGACAAAAAAGTAATAAAGTTACAATCAAAATTCTAATTTAACTTATCACCCCCTTGTTTTCAATCTTAAAACACCAATCATGCTGACTTCTTTAATTTATCCAGTTCTTTCTCTATTATTTCTACAATCTCTCGAGAATGTTTTGATTTTTTGATTTTCTTTAAAACTTCTACTTTTTGTATAATTGCCATAAGATTTTTCAGCATCTTTATTTGCATTTTTGGCTCTTTAATTGCCAGCATGAATACCACATCAACATTTACTTTTTCATCTGGATTACCCATTATGCTGAAGGTTACAGGATTATTCAATGCTGCAATAGCAATACCAGGCTTTTTTACATATTTGATATCTGCATGTGGTATTGCGACTCCTATTTCTTTAGAAGGAAGTCCTGTTGGATAGTTTTTTTCTCTCTCCAAAACAGCATCAATGTAATCATTTGTAACATATCCCTTTTCATACAATAAACTTGCCAACCTGGTGATAATTTCCTTCTTGCCTTGCACATTAATATTAGTCACAATTAATTCTTCGGATATTATTAACTCTTTTGCTGCCATATAACTCCTCCTATGTCTCAATTATTCTTTTAAGCCAAAAACTCTTTTAAATTATAAATCGAAAACTTGCTAAGTCTGTTGAGCTAATTATGCAATAAGAATGCCAACCTATCGGTATAATAATGTAACCTGCATCCATTAAGGCTTTTGTTAGAAACAACTTTTTCTCCCATATGCAAAAAAGTGGTTTGTTTTGTTTTTCGTTTGTGGGATGATAAGTTATGCCACCCGCAATAAAACCGGCGATCACTCGCCGGTTGTTTTTGTTCTAATGGCTTTTATGAATTTAACTCTCCAGCTTTTCCCTCAGCAGTTTGTTGACAAGCTGGGGATTGGCTTTACCCCGGGTCTCTTTCATCACCTGGCCAACCAGGTAACCTATGGCTTTTTTCTTGCCAGCCCGGTAATCTTCTACAGATTTGGGATTATCGGCTATAACTTTATCTACTATTTTTGACAGCTCCCCTTCATCGGCAATCTGTTTGAGGCCTTTTTCTTCAACGATCTCATCGGGAGTTCTGCCTGTTTCCATCATTTCCTTAAACACCTTTTTGGCTATTTTGCCGCTTATGGTGCCTTTATCCATCAGCTTGAGCATGTCTGCCAGGTGTTTGGGAGTAAGGGGTATTTCATCGATTTCTTTATCCATGGCATTGAGAGTTCCCAGGAGTTCCCCCATAACCCAGTTGCTCACTGTTTTAGCATCAACATACTCCTTAACACACTCTTCAAAGAAATCTGCCAGGGCTTTGGAGCTGGTAATGACACCTGCATCATATTCCGGTAAACCATACTCTTCTATGTAGCGCTTCTTCCTGTCATAGGGCATTTCGGGAAGGGTCTTTCTTATCTCTTCTATATAACCTTTCTCCAGAACGATGGGCGGCAGGTCTGGCTCGGGAAAATAGCGGTAATCATGGGCTTCTTCTTTGCTCCTCATAGTATAAGTCTTATTGCTGTTTTCGTCCCATCGACGGGTTTCCTGGATAATTTTCTTCCCTCTTTCAAGGAGTTTTTTCTGGCGTTTAACTTCATATTCAAGGCCCTTCTGAACCGCTTTAAAAGAGTTCATGTTTTTAAGTTCTGTTTTGGTGCCGAACTCCTTTGAACCCATAGGTCTTATTGAAACATTGGCATCACACCTCAATGAACCCTCCTGCATTTTGCAGTCAGAAACCTCTGCGTACTGCAGAATGCTTTTCAATTTCTCCAAAAAGATTTTTGCTTCAGCCGGAGACCTTAAATCGGGCTCTGTTACGATTTCGATAAGGGGCACACCCGTCCTGTTGTAATCAACAAGAGAATAGCTGCCGGTTTCTGAATGCACAAGCTTGCCCGCATCCTCTTCAAGGTGCACCCTTGTGATGCCTATTTTTTTCGTCTTGCCGTCCACTTCAATTTCCAGATATCCGTTTCTGGCCAGAGGCAGGTCATACTGGGATATCTGGTATGCCTTGGGCAAATCCGGATAAAAGTAGTTTTTTCTATCAAACTTGCTGTAAGGGGAAATCTCACAGTTCAGAGCCAGAGCTGCCTTTACTCCCAGCTCTATGACCTTCTCATTGGTAACAGGCAGCACCCCGGGAAGGCCCAAACACACAGGACAGCAGTGGGTGTTAGGGGCTCCACCAAACTCTGTTGTACAACAGCAGAATATCTTTGAATCCGTCAAAAGCTCTGCATGGACTTCCAGTCCTATAATCACTTCGTAATCCATGTAATCTTCACCTCCAAGGTTTTCCCTTAACTTTTAAAAATCAAAGTTCTGGTTTTCTTTTGTGGAAATCCGTGTTCTGCTCAAAGGTATAGGCTACCTGTATAATGGTTCCTTCATCAAAGGGTTTGCCGATAACCTGAAGGCCTATTGGAAGACCCTCCTTTGAGAAACCGCAGGGTATAGAAATTCCAGCTATTCCGGCCATGTTTACAGGAAGGGTAAATACATCTGATAAATACATAGCCAGGGGGTCATCAACCTTCTCTCCCATTTTGAAAGCCGGTGTTGGTGAAGTAGGAGATATGATGCAGTCCACCTTCTCGAAGGCTCTGTCAAAATCCTGTTTAACCAGAGTCCTAACCTTCAATGCTTTTAAATAGTAAGCATCATAATATCCTGAACTCAATGCATATGTACCCAGCATAATCCTCCGCTTTACTTCCGGCCCGAAACCCTCGCTCCTGGTTTTTTTGTAGAGGTCTATCAGGTCATCATAATCTTGGGATCTATAGCCGTACTGGATACCATCGTATCTTGCAAGGTTTGAGCTTGCTTCAGCAGGTGCTATGATGTAATAATCTGCCAGGGCGTAATCCGTGTGAGGCAGGGAAATTTCTATAATTTCTGCACCCAATTCCTCCAGCAGCTTCCCGGCGTTTATAACAGCTTTCTCAACTTCAGGATTTATCCCCTCGGGAAAGTATTCCTTGGGAATCCCTATTCTTAAGCCTTTAACATCATTCCTCAAGAACCTGGTAAAATCAGGCACTTTCACATCGGCAGAAGTAGAATCCCTGGGGTCGTGTCCACAAATGACGTTCATCAGCAGGGCACAATCTGTTACATCCCTGGTTATGGGGCCTATCTGGTCAAGGGAAGAAGCAAAGGCTATCAATCCATAACGGGAAACAAACCCATAGGTGGGTTTCAACCCTACAACACCGCAGAGAGCAGCAGGCTGCCTGATGGAACCACCCGTGTCAGAACCCAGAGCCATTACGGCTTCATCTGCTGCTACTGCTGCAGCAGAACCTCCGCTCGAACCTCCCGGAACGGTGGTCAAATCCCAGGGATTTGCTGTATTAAAAAAAGCGGAGTTTTCCGTGGAGGAACCCATGGCGAATTCATCCATATTGGTTTTACCTATAATAACGGCGCCATTTTCTTTAAGCTTTGCCACCACCGTCGCATCATAGGGTGGAACAAAGTTTTCCAGGATTTTTGAAGAGCAGGTGGTCTTCAATCCCTTTGTGCACATGTTGTCCTTTAATGCTATGGGAATTCCAGCAAGGGGAGGCAGCTGTTCACCCTGTTTAAGCTTCTCATCAATCTCATCAGCCTGTTTCAAAGCCCCTTCCCTGTCTATGGTTACATATGCTTTAACCTTTTCCTCCACCTCCTGTATTCTGTCCAGCACCGATTCCGTGATTTCCCTTGATGAAGTTTCTCCTTTACGGAGCATATCCTTCAGCTCATGAGCTGTTAATTCACAAAGCTTCATTTGCTGTAACCCTCCTTTTTGTTTCAGTCCTCAATGATCTTGGGAACCTTAAAATAACCATTTTCTTTATCTGGAGCGTTGGCAAGCACCTCTTCATTCGCCAGAGACTCTTCTACCCTGTCTTTTCTAAAAACGTTTTTTATAGGAAGCACATGAGAAGTGGGTTCTACCTTTTCAGTATCCAGCTGGTTCAATTTTTCCATGTAATCCAGTATGGAGTTTAGCTGTCGTGTATACTTCGCCTTCTCCTCCTCATCAAGATAAAGCCTGGCCAGCATCGCTACATGTTCCACATCCTTCTTTGTGATTTTCATAATCTTCACCTTCCTTCCATAAAGTTATTGTTTTGCAACAAATCTTTGAATTCTTCCTCCCTCAAAATTTTTATGTTTAATTTACGGGCCTTTTCATACTTAGACCCCGGGTTCTCTCCCATAATCACATAATCAGTGTTTTTGCTGACACTGGATGTGACCCTGCCTCCCAGCTTATGTATAGCTTCCTTTGCTTCATCTCTCGTAAAACCCCTTAACTTTCCTGTTAAAACAAAGGTCAAGCCCTTCAGGGGTTGATTATCGGGTTCGGCATCAGCGGCGCTTTCCACATTAATTCCCAGTCTTTTTAATCTCTCGATTAATTCCCGGTTCCTTTTCTGGTTAAAAAAGGTGATAATGCTCTTCGCCGTTTTGGGTCCAATTTCCGGAATTGATGTAAGTTCATCTTCACTAGCCTCCATCAATTTATCTATATGCCCGTAATGTCTTGCTAGAATAGATGCCGCTTTGGCCCCCACAAAGGGAATCCCCAGGGCAAAAAGCAGTTTGTCCAGAGGTCTTTTTTTGCTTGCTTCGATAGCGTCAAGGAGGTTTTGGGCTGATTTGTCTGCCATTCTTTCCAGATTAACCAGGTCTTCCTTTTTAAGTGTGTATAAATCCACAGGGTCTTTGATTAACCCGTTTACCAGTAACTGCTCAATCACTGCTGGCCCCAGGCCTTCTATGTCCATTGCACCTTTGGATGCAAAATGTTCTATCCCTCTCTTGACCTGAGCAGGACAGGATACCCCTCCTGTACATTTGGCTGCAGCTTCATCTTCAAATCTTACCACATCTGACCCGCATACGGGACACTTTTGAGGCATTTTAAATTCTATTTCATCTCCATCCCTTTTTTCCGGCAGAACCCTGACTACTTCCGGTATAATGTCTCCCGCTTTTTTTACAACAACAGTATCCCCTATTCGTATATCCTTTTGTCGAATGTAGTCTTCATTATGAAGAGTGGCCTTTGAAACGGTTGAGCCCATTATCTTTACGGGCTCAAGCAGGGCTGTAGGAGTAAGGGCACCTGTTCTTCCAACACGCACGATGATGTCCTGTAGTTTTGTGATTTTTTCCTCTGCAGGAAACTTGTATGCGATAGCCCACCTGGGGCTTTTGGCAGTGTTTCCTAATTGTTCCTGTAATTTCATAGAATTCACTTTGATTACCATACCATCGATTTCATAAGGCAATTCATCCCTTTTGTTAACCCATTCCTGACAGTAAGCTGCAACATCCTCTATGTTATTAAAAACTTTTACATGTTCGTTTACTTTAAACCCCTGGGTTTTCAGATAATCAAGGACTTGCTTGTGTGTTGAAAGGGCTTTGCCATCAATCCTGCCAATACCATATGTAAATATCTCCAGGTGCCTGGAAGCCGTTATTCTGGGATCAAGCTGTCTCAGGGAACCAGCCGCTGCGTTTCTGGGGTTGGCAAACAGCGGCATGCCTTCCTGCTGCCGTTTTTCGTTCAGGGCCTCAAAGGCTTTTTTAGGCATGTATACTTCACCACGGACTTCCAGAAAAGGTATGGGATATCTTAATCTCAGGGGGATGGTTTTGATGGTCTTAAGGTTCCGGGTCACGTCCTCACCTATCTCTCCGTTTCCTCTGGTAGCACCTCTTGTAAAAACACCATCTTCATATACAAGGGAAACCGCCAGACCATCAATTTTTAATTCAACTACATACTCCACCTCATCACCCGCTATTGAGGTTACACGCCTGTGAAATTCCTTCAGTTCTGCTTCATCGAAGGCATTGGAAAGGCTGAGCATAGGTACATGGTGTCTTGCGTTATCAAAAGCTTCAACAGGTTCTGCACCAACCCTCTGGGTAGGAGAATCGGAGGTGATCAAGTCAGGGAACTTATTTTCCAGCTGTATTAACCTCCGCATCATTTCGTCATACTCGCTGTCAGGTATTTCGGGGTCATCCAGCACATAATATTTGTAATCATGATACTGAATTTGTTCCCTTAATTTTTTTATTTCTCTCCTCGCTTGAGTTTTATCCATTGTGTCTCACCTCATTTTTTAAGGTTCATAAGACATCATTATATTTTCTGAAGGGGTGCAAACCTTAAATCCAGAATCTCTTAATACCTAGCCCCGGAAAATAAACCTTAATCGTGGTGGATTTTCCATGCTCAACACCTTCAACGGTTCCCTTACCGAATTTGTTATGGTAAACCGGATCACCTGGGGAAAATTTACTCTCCTTTTCAAAGGCTGATTCAAAAACAGCCTCCTCTTGAAGCTCTTCAGGGATTTCTTCCAGAAATCTCGACGGGATATTGTATTTCTGGTTTCCATAAATGGTACGCACCATAGCATGGGTTAAAAACAGTTTTTCCTTAGCCCTCGTTACAGCCACATAACACAGCCTGCGTTCCTCTTCAAGCTCCAGCTCTTTTAAAAGACATCTATTGTGAGGGAAAATTCCCTCTTCCAGTCCTGTAATGAAAACCACAGGAAACTCCAACCCTTTTGCACTATGCATGGTCATCATGAACACGGCGTTTTCCCTTTCATCTATAGTATCAGCATCTGTCACTAAAGATACATGAGCCAGGAATTCTTCCAAACCCTGACCCGGATTCTGTTTTTCAAACTCGTATGCCACGGATTTGAATTCCTGCAGGTTTTCTATTCTGCCTCGAGATTCAGGAATGTTCTGCCTCTCCAGTTCTGAAAGGTAGCCGGTTTTCTCCAGCACCAAATCAATCAGTTCTATAACTCCTAGTTCATTTCTTTGTTCCTTAAGCTCCCCCAACAACTCAATAAACTCCTTCAGGTTTTTATGTACCCTTAAGCCCAAATGTTTGTTTTCTTTATACCGCACCAGAGCTTCATAAAGGCTGATATTGTGCCGCTGAGCAAAATCCTGTAATGCCTGGAGGGTGGCACGGCCGATTCCTCTTCTCGGAGTGTTGATTATTCTGCTTAAACTAAAATCATCAGCAGGGTTGGAAATCACCCGCAGATATGCCATTAAATCCTTAATCTCCATCCTCTGGTAAAACTGAGTGGCTCCCACTAACCTGTAAGGTAGCCCCTCCTGCATAAAAACTTCTTCCAGCACCCTTGACTGGGCATTTGTTCTGTAGAGCAGGGCAAAATCCGAATAATCTTTCCCTTCCTCCTTTATCATTTCTTTAATCTTAAAAGCAATGAACCTGGCTTCATCCCTTTCATCCAGAGCTTTATACACCTTCAGCTTTTCTCCTTCAGGGTTCTCAGTCCACAGAGTCTTGTCTTTCCTAAAAACATTGTGCTTTATTATGCTGTTGGCGGCTTCCAGTATGTTCTTTGTCGACCTGTAGTTTTGTTCAAGCTTGACAACATTGACTTCGGGGTAATCCTTTTCAAACTCCAGGATGTTTTTAACATCTGCTCCTCTCCATTGATATATGCTCTGGTCATCATCCCCCACCACAAACAGATTTCTGTGTTTTTGAGCCAGCTTGCTTACTAGAACATACTGGGCATAATTTGTATCCTGGTACTCGTCTACAAGGATGAACTTGAACCTGTTCTGGTAATATTCCAGAACATCGGGTCTCAATGTCAAAAGCACAATAGCATTAAAAATCAGGTCATCAAAATCCATACCATTGTTTTTTACAAGCTTCTCCTGATATTTCTCATAAACCCGGGCAATAATTTCTTTTCTGAAATCTCCTCTGACCTCTTTGGAATAATCCTCTGGTGCCAGCAGATTATCCTTTGCATTACTGATTTCAGCCATGATAGATCTCGGAGGAAAGCGTTTATCATCTATGTTCAGTTCTCTTAGACATTCTTTAATCAGAGCTTCCTGATCTTTAGCATCGTAGATGGCAAAGTTTGGATCATAATTGATTTTATCGGCATCCCGCCGGAGAATTCGTACACATGTGGAGTGGAAAGTGTTCACCCATATGTATTTACTGACAGGGGAATTTATAAGCCTATCCACTCGCTCCCGCATTTCAGCTGCAGCTTTGTTGGTAAAAGTAATAGCAAGGATTTTCTCAGGGGGAACCCCCTTTTCTTCTATCAGATATGCAATTCTGTGGGTAATAACTCTGGTTTTACCTGATCCAGCCCCCGCCAACACTAAAAGGGGGCCTTCGGTATGTTCTACTGCTTCCTGTTGTCTCGGGTTAAGACCCTCTAGATATTTCATCCCCAGCTTCTCTCCCCATTACATTATTTTTATCCAATCAAATTCATTATATCACAACGAGGGGCCTCAAAAAAGAGAAGACACAGCTTTGTATGTGCTGTGTCATTCGTCTTTTTTCTTTTGTTTTTCCTCCTGCTTTTTCATTCTTTCCAGTATCAGATTGTATCCATCTGCCCCATAGTTCAGGTATCTTTTGATCCTGCTGATTGTCGCTGTGCTCGCTCCCGTTTTTTTAACGATTTCATTGTACGTCATACCCTCTTTTAGCATCCTGGCAACCTCCAGCCTTTGAGCCATGGCTTGAATCTCTCCGATGGTACATATGTCTTCAAAAAACCTGTAACATTCATCAATGCTTTCCAGCAGCAATATGGCTTTGAAAAGGTTGTCTACGGCCTCGCTTTTTATTTTATGGTGATAATCCATAAAGTTTCACCCCATTAAGTTTTTATAGATTTTTCTTTTTAAAAATATACCACAATATGCCACACAAAATTCCAAAGTATTTTGAATTTATTCTGTAAATTCTATATGCAAATTGTAAAGTCCTTCTTTTTTATTTTATTAATTTAAAATGTTAAAATTTGTTTTTCCTTAAATTCAAAGACGCATTCTCATCTCCTTCATTTTTTTCTCCTAACACGGTAGAATTCAGCTTCCCTATACAGTATTAGGAAGCTAATTAAGGAAAATAAAAACAAGCACCACATAATGGTACTTGCTATAGATAAAATTTATTAATTTTTCTTGGTTTTGGAGGTAGTTGAAAAAGTGTTCAGCATTCTTATAAATGTTGATTATTTACATATATATTGCCCATAGAAAATAGCAAAGAACTTACACTTACATTCTAAAATTCTGTACATTCTAATTCTTATTCTAATTTAATAAAAAGGAGACACTTTCATGAGTCTCAAAAACTACTCTAATTTTAAATCTTTAGCAAATTTATAAGAAATTAATTCTTTATGATAAGTTTCTAAATACCCTTTTTCAATATGGGAATAATCAGTTAATTCACTACAAAACCAATGATAGAATTTTTTGGCAATATAATCCAGTACCTCAAGTTCTTCTTTTGAAAAACAACTTTCATCGTAGTCTTTATTAGGTAAAATCATTGTACCATAATCATTATCTTCTAGTTTAATATATATATCACTTAAGCTACCAAAGATCCAATCGTATCTTAATGGAACAGGGCCAAATTTGTCGTGAACATAACATAAACCAGTAATAGATTGAGACGTTCTTTTAAAACAAAGCATATCAGAGTACCATAATAACTTGTTCATTTTAGTTTTATAGATCTTACTATATTTGTTAGCAAAAAATAAGATACTATTTATGAGTTTTTTTATATTAAATTTTGTAAAACCATTATATTCATTAAGAGGATACTTGCTAAAAAATTCCACTAGACCTTTTTCAGGTATTAAATTTGATTCATCAGACGACATTTCAATGTAATTAGCAAGAGCTTTTTCAATTTTTTTTCTTGCAACATCAGTAAGAACTTCTTTATTCTTTTTATAAATTTCTAAAAAATTATATGGATTCTTTATACTTTTTAATTTATCACTATGCTCTTTGTTAGGAATTTGTCCTTTTAAATATCTAAGAATGGTACATTCTCCCCAACCAAGTAAATTCGAAAGTGGTTTAGTGCCAATATCATATTTCTCTAGTAATTCTTCTATTTCAGATACTAAAATTATACCTATTTCTTTTCTATATTGTTTGTCTATTTTGTCAATATTTTCATCATTTATTTGAGGAATATAAACTTCGTTACCACATTGGACACAATAAGCATTTGTAACTAATGTTGTTACTATATGCCCTTTTATTTCATTTTTTTGGAGTTCTTCCCTTAATTCTATTTGAGTATTTTCATTACAAAAATGGCAATAAGCTTTATTAAAAAACCTCTCCTTCATTTTAAATCCGCCCTTTTAAAAACTATTAACCCTTCTATCTCATTGTTTTAAGTTAAAACTCTTTATTTCTTAGTTTTTTAAATGTATTAAAATCAGCAGTAGCCGAAGCTGTGGATATGTGGGCAACGCGACAGCGTTGGCCAAGCAGTTGTGGAGTCTGTGGGTAACTTGAAAAGTTATCCATCAGAATCCACAACTGCGGCATATCTACAGCCTATGTTTTTATCTACAATCAATCATTTATTCCTTTGCCCTCACCCCTGAAACCTGCCAGGGATAAAGGCCCTGCTCCCACCACTAATTGTGGTTGAATGCCAATCTATTAAACTTTTTAATCCCCGGGCTTTGTCTCACCCATACTCTACCCTCGACTACCCTATCATTTCTCACAGGGTCTTTGCCATTACTTTCCTTCGTCCTGTCTT
>DFNM01000126.1:852-6329 GCA_002376045.1 Firmicutes bacterium UBA3567 | reverse complement strand
CAATTAAAATGGAGAAGAACCTAAAAAGTTTGATGTTTGGGTGACATCTAGAAAAACCAGAGGTGATCAAATGAACAAAGACGATGAAAAAATTGCCGGTTATGAAGAGATTATTAAGAAGATAAACGGCGTGATTTCTGTTAAAATTATCGCCAGTGATGAAGGGCGAATTAAAGAAATCCATGTTCTCGCCAGCAACAAGAGAAGCCCAAAACAGATTGTAAGGGATATCGAATCTGCCATCCTGGCCAGGTTTGGGGCGGAAATTGACCATAAGAAGATAAGCATTGCCCAGATACACGATGAAATGGAAGAAGGTTACCCTTTGCAATACCGGCTCAGGTTAAAAAGCGTTGATTTCAAATCTTCCGGTCCGACAGCAGAAGCCAGGGTTGACCTGGTTTACGGAGATGGCCAGGAATTTCAGGGGGTGGCGAGAGGAGCGGCTTCAACCAGCAACAGGTACAGGCTTGTGGCTGCGGCTGCATTGTTTGCGGTGGAAGAATTTCTTAACGGTGTGTGTTCCTTTGCTGTGGAAGATGTCTTACCCATTACTCTTGCCAAGAGGGAGGTAATAGTTGCAGGAGTTTCAATGATAACGAACACTGATGAAGAGATCCTTGTGGGAGCTTCCCTTGTAAAAAGGGATTACTCTGATGCTGTTGTGAAGGCAACCCTCAATGCATTGAACCGCAAGTTGACAATATTAAATTCGTAAACGGAATTGGCCGGCGCAGCGCTTTGACAGCTGTGAGCGGAGCGGAAACTGCCCACCATATTAGCGGAAGGGTGGAGTAATAACAAAAGGGGGTTTCTTAAGTGAGAAACCTTATATGGGTAATAGTTACTCTACTCACACTGGCTCTGGCTGGTGGGGCAAACTTCCACTGGTAATGTGTTTTAGGCGCCGGCCTCAAATTGTTGAGGTGAAGCTGTTGAAAAATTTACCATTTAAACTAAAATTCTACATCACAATAATAGATATAATAGGGTTGCTGATATTATTTAAATCCATAGATGTTTTTAAGATTCCGAACCTGGGAGATTTTTTGTTTTTTTTAATACTGGCAGTTTTGGCGGAATCCTTTAAAGTAGATTTGCCTTACGGTGGAGGTGTAACAGTAGGGTTTGCTGTTGTATTCGCTTCCATATTGCTGTTTGGAGCTTCTGCAGGTGCCTGGATTGCTGCTGTTGGAATTTTATTAAAAGATTTACATAATTTTTCTTCTACACCTTTGTATAAAAGGCTCTTTAATGCCGGGATGTTTGCCATTATGGCAGGGGCCTCCGGTAGTGTGTATAAACTTTTGGGAGGCATGCCCGGTCATATCGAATTGGGGCAAAACCTGCTTCCTATTGCAGCAAGCATACTGGTTTATGCCTTTATAAACATAACTCTGTTGACTGTGGTGATGTCCATTGCCAGCGGTAACCGCCCTGTATCCATATGGGTATCCAACCTGAAGTGGGCTACACCCCATTATCTGGCTTTAGGACCGCTGGGGATACTGCTGGGACTTTCGTATACGAATTTCGGTTACCAGGGTGTAGTGCTGCTGTTAATTCCCATTCTGGCTGCACGGCATTCCTTTAAATTATACATGGAAATGAGGAAGGTTTACCTTGAAACCATTCAGGCTCTGGCTTCTGCTATTGAAGCTAAAGACCCGTACACCAAAGGCCATTCAGAGAGGGTTGCCCAGTATGCCGTAAAAATTTCCCGGGAAATGGGGCTGCCGGAAGACAGGGTGGAGATTATTCAGTATGCTGCCCTGCTTCATGATATAGGTAAAATAGGAATTAGTGATAGGATACTTAATAAGCCGGGCAGTTTATCAGATATCGAATTTGAAACCATTAAATCCCATCCAGCTATAGGTTCCCAAATAATTAGGGGAGTGAGGTTTCTGGAGAAGGCTTCTGAACTGGTAAAACACCATCATGAAAAAAGAAATGGTACAGGCTATCCCGATGGGTTGAAACAAGACCAGATTCCCTTGGGTGCGGAGATTCTCAGTGTTGCTGACATATTTGACGCCCTAACCTCTGACAGGCCTTACAGGAAAGCGTGGTCTATCAAGGAAGCTGTGAACCAGCTCAAAAAGGAAGCAAAAGCCCAATTGAATCCGAATGTGGTTAATGCTCTTATCAGGGTTTTAGAGAAAGAGGGTGTTGTTTAAATGCTGGTTGATGCGGTAATAGCATCGGTAGCTGTGGGCAAAGTCAGAAAGGGTTCTATAAAAGGTTTGGGCAAAATGCCTGTAAAAAAACCGTATCTTTTCGCAGCGGCTTTTTTGATTCAGTTTCTTATCGTTTATCTTGGCGGAAAGAACCTGCCTTTTGTTGATTTATATGCACCTCACCTGCACTTTATTTCCTTCTGTATGCTTTTTACTGCCCTGTGGATTAACCGGCATATATGGGAGATGAAGCTTATCGGGACGGGAGTTTTGTGTAACTTCATAGCCATTTTTACCAATGGTGGCCAGATGCCCGTCTCCACAGAGGCTCTTGAAAGGTCAGAAATGCTCTACCTGGTAGAGCTACTGAAATCCAACAGCTATCCCACTCACACTTTAATGAAGCAGCACATGAATTTCAAGTTTCTTGGGGATGTTTTTTCATTACCACCTCCCTATCCAAGGCCCAGGGTTTTCAGCATAGGTGATGTTATCATGGCAATCGGCCTGTTTCTCTTGATTCAGCACTACATGGTTGTAAAAAACCAAAAACAGTGATAAAATATATTGCGAGCAGTGTAAGGAACCGTGAGGTTCCTTGATTTTTAGCTGTATGGAGTGACTCAAATGTTTAATATTATCAAAAAGATATTTGGAAGTGTCAATGATAGAGAATTAAAAAAGCTTTCTCCGTATATAGACAGGGTAAATGCCCTTGAAAAGGATGTATCGGCTTTAACGGATACGCAGCTTAAGGCCAAAACAGTGGAGTTTAAGACGAGGCTTGAAAAAGGCGAATCCCTGGATGATCTCCTGCCGGAGGCTTTTGCTGTGGTAAGGGAAGCAGCCAAAAGGGTTCTCGGCATGCGGCATTATGATGTCCAGGTGCTGGGTGGTATCGTCCTCCACCAGGGGCGGATAGCGGAAATGAAAACGGGTGAAGGTAAAACCCTGGCTGCTACAATGCCTGCTTACCTGAATGCCCTGGCGGGGAAGGGAGTTCACATAGTTACAGTCAATGATTACCTGGCAAAAAGGGATAGCCAGTGGATGGGGAAGATATACCGTTTTCTCGGTCTTGATGTGGGAGTTATTGTGCATGGAATGAACCATAATCAGAGAAAAGTTGCCTATAATGCCGATATCACTTACGGAACCAATAATGAGTTTGGATTCGACTATCTCAGGGATAACATGGCAATATACAAAGAACAGATGGTGCAGCGGGAATTGAATTATGCCATCATTGATGAGGTTGACAGCATATTGATAGATGAGGCCAGAACACCTTTAATCATATCGGGTTCTGCAGAAAAAGCAACGGATATGTACCACCGGTTTGCCAGATTTGTGCCTAGACTGGAAAGGGATGAAGACTATACTGTTGATGAAAAGGCCAACACGGTAACCCTTACAGAATCAGGTATCGCCAAAGCCGAGCAGTTTTTAGGCATAGACAATCTTTTTGATGAGAAATACATGGAAATCTATCACCACCTGAATCAGGCATTAAAAGCCCATGTTCTGATGAAACGAGACCGGGATTACGTTGTGAAGGATGGCCAGGTAGTAATAGTCGATGAATTTACAGGAAGATTGATGTTCGGACGGCGATACAGTGATGGGCTGCATCAGGCCATTGAAGCCAAGGAAGGAGTTAAGGTTGAGAGGGAAAGCCAGACCCTTGCAACCATTACCTTTCAGAACTATTTCAGAATGTACAACAAGCTTGCAGGCATGACAGGGACTGCTGCCACTGAAGAGGAGGAGTTCCAGAAGATATATGGTCTCGATGTTGTCGTTATACCGACCAACAAGCCCATGATAAGGCAGGATCATCCTGATGTTATTTACAAAACGGAGAATGCCAAGTTTAAAGCCGTTGTTGAAGAGATCGTCCAGTGCTACAAAAAGGGTCAGCCCGTCCTTGTAGGTACTGTATCTATAGAGAAATCTGAGATGCTGAGCAGCATGCTCAAAAAACGAGGTATTCCACATCAGGTGTTGAATGCAAAACACCATGAAAAAGAAGCGGAGATAGTGGCCCAGGCCGGGCGGATTGGTCAGGTAACCATTGCTACCAACATGGCTGGCCGGGGTACCGACATCATGCTGGGAGGCAATCCCGAATTTCTGGCCCTGCAGGAGATGAGAAAGAAGGGTTACAGTGAAGAGGTGCTGAATGAGGCAACAAGCTTTGCTGAAACCAGTGACCCCAAAATACTGGAAGCTAGAAAAGTTTACAACAACCTGTACAAGAAATACAAAAAACAGACCGATAAGGAACACGATGAGGTGGTTAAGCTTGGAGGCCTTCACATTATCGGCACGGAAAGACACGAGAGTAGGCGAATCGATAACCAGTTGAGGGGCCGGGCCGGCCGGCAGGGAGACCCGGGTTCGTCCCGCTTTTATATATCCCTTGAGGATGACCTTATGAGGCTTTTCGGAGGGGATAACATAAAAGGAATCATGGAAAAAATAGGAATGGAAGAAGACCAGCCCATCGAACATTCTCTCATTACCCGTTCTATAGAAAATGCCCAGAAGAAAGTGGAAGCGGCGAACTTCAGTGCCAGGAAATATGTGCTGGAATACGATGATGTGATGAACAAACAGAGGGAAGTTATTTATTCCCAGCGGCAAAAAATCCTGGATACCAGCAATCTAAAGGATACAATCATAGATATGATTGAAAAGGTAATCGATTATATTGTGGAGATGTACACAGGAGAAAGGGAATATCCTGAAGAATGGGATATAGATGGCCTGATGGAGTATGTGGAAAGCATATTCCTGCCTAAAGGGGCTTTAAAGCTTGAAAATGTAGAAGACATGAAGAGAGAGGACCTGAAAGAGCTGTTGATGGAAAAGGCTTTGGAGATGTATGAAGCCAAAGAAAAAGAACTGGGTTTTGATGTCATGCGTGAGTTTGAAAGGGTTGTTATGCTCAGAGTTGTAGACCAGAAGTGGATGGACCACATAGATGCCATGGATCAGTTGAGACAGGGAATAGGGCTTAGAGCATATGGTCAGAAAGATCCGGTAATGGAATACAAGTTTGAGGGGCATCAGATGTACCAGCAGATGATTTACAGCATCAGGGAAGACACCGTGAGGTACATTTTCCAGGCTCAGGTTTCCACCAAACCTGTAAGACAGAAAAGGGTGAGCAACATCCAGGCTTCCCATGGCCAGCAGGGAGAAGAGACCAAGAAGAAACCTATTCGCAGAAAGAAAATCGGCAGGAATGAACCCTGCCCGTGTGGAAGCGGGAAAAAATACAAAAAATGCTGT
>DFNM01000126.1:0-533 GCA_002376045.1 Firmicutes bacterium UBA3567 | reverse complement strand
AAAAATACAAAAAATGCTGTGGGAAATAATCTGGAAAAGGAGTGAGGGATATGCTGGAAGAATACAGGCACGAACTCGAACAAATGGAAAAAAATATTAAGGAAATGAGGGTTTCCCTTTGACCTGGATAAAAAGCAGGAGAAGATAAAACAGCTCGAGCACAAAATGTCCCATCCGGAGTTCTGGAATAACCCTCAGCAGGCCCAAAAAATCGTTAAGGAATCCAATAGACTGAAATCCGTTGTAAAAACCTACCAGGACGTGAAACAGGAATGGGAGGACCTGCTGGTGTTGACAGAACTGGGTCTTGAGGAAGGAGATAGCTCTATAGAAGAGGAAGTAAGGTGTGGTCTTAAAAAACTAAAGGCCACTTTGGAGCAGATGGAGCTTTCAATCCTGCTCACCGGTGAGTACGATTCCCACAACTGCATACTTTCCCTGCATGCCGGTGCAGGAGGCACGGAAGCTCAGGACTGGGTTGAGATGCTTTTAAGGATGTACACCAGATGGGCTGAAGACAGAGGATACAAAGT
>DFNM01000218.1 GCA_002376045.1 Firmicutes bacterium UBA3567 | reverse complement strand
TATATATCCCATGATTTTTTTTATGCCTGCGTGTGTAGACGGCTATGTTATCAGCCCATGAGGTTAATCCATCCGAAGGTGTAACTCCATCTCATACCAACCCAAAAAAAATAAAATAAATATAGAAATATCAAGGCTTTGATTAAGTTCTGTGTTCGAGCAAACTTTTTTTTATTTTAACAGGAGGTGAAAGAGTTTTTTTACATGAACAACAGTATTTGGAATAAAAAAATGATATAATATAATTAACACAAAAAGTGGCCCGATAAACGAGGTGATATGGAATAATATGGCAAAATACAAGTCAACAATCAAATCAATGGCGTTTTTGTACTTGGAACTAAAAAAGGCTTCAGGCCTTTATTT
Source organism: Firmicutes bacterium UBA3567 (assembly GCA_002376045.1). GTDB lineage: Bacteria > Bacillota > Thermosediminibacteria > Koleobacterales > UBA3567 > UBA3567. The sequence goes on along the minus strand of DFNM01000218.1, from coordinate 18,207 downwards.
GCAAGGATTGAAAGCAGATGAAATAAAGAAAAAGGCATTGGAAGAAAATATTTTTTTGTTGGATACAGAGAACAGAATTAAAGAAATTGCTTCAACAGTCCTGAAAAGAATTGAAGTATTGGATGAATTTTTACTCCGTAAACTTACAAATGGAAATTTAGAAACGAGCAAACAGATAGCCCTATATGCAATATTAAAAACAGACAGGCTGTTTTTCGAATTTATGCAGGAAGTTTATCGAGAAAAATATTTGCTTGGAGATTACATAATAACCGATAGAGATTTCAATACGTTTTTTCAAAGAAAATCGGAGCAGAGTGAGCAGGTTGCTTCGTGGAAAGATTACACTTTATATAAATTGAAGCAGGTATATAAAAGGATCCTTCTTCAAGCGGGTTTTGTTAAAAAGAATAAAAAAAACATACGAATTACAAGACCCCTCATGGAAGAAGATGTAGTAGAACATTTAAAAAGCAAGGGAGATCAAATCTATTTACAAGCGATGTTGGGAGAGATATAGATGAAAACAATATATGAAAGACTAGATGAAATTCTTCCTAAAATCATGGATAAGAGGTTCAGAGAGAATAAAGGTTTAGGTAATGAGATAGGATTTTATATCTTTGATTATGACCCAAAGGATGAGATGCTTGTAAGAGAGCATATAGCATTTTTAAAGCAGAAAGTAAACACTGATAGTTCGGAGATTAGAATCAAGGAATTTGATTTATATGAAATTGTGCTGGAAATATTGGAAAACAAGGGATATTTGGGAAAAGTCTTCGCAATGGAGGAAAAAAAGGGAACAAACGCAATATTAAAACCAATCAAGAATACGTTGAGGCTTACTCAAAAAAATGATTTAGTCATTGAGTATATCAGGCAGAGGGTCGAACAAAATGATATTGTGTTTTTAACGGGAGTAGGAAAGGTATGGCCTATCATTCGCTCCCACACAATTTTAAATGCTTTGCATTCCGTGATCGACCATGTGCCCTTAGTGATGTTTTATCCCGGCACCTATTCAGGTCAGGACCTGAATCTGTTTGATGAAATTATGGACCAGAACTATTACAGGGCATTTAAACTCATTCCGAGATAAAAGGAAGGTGAAAAGTACGGTGCAACTTAGGAAACTTTTTTATAAAGATATTGAGAGAGAGATCAAAGGAGTTATAAAGATTGGACAGGATGATGATGCCAATGTCTATCAAGAGTTAGAAGAATACGTAGTAACAAGGGAGTTGGCCAGGCATTTCAGCACCTTTTTCGAAGCCTACAAAAAAAGCATTAACAATTATACAGACAAAATGGGAGTTTGGATTTCCGGTTTCTTCGGAAGCGGTAAATCCCACTTCTTAAAAATATTATCTTATTTGCTTGAAAATAAAGAAGTAAAGGGCAAAAAGGCCGTATCTTACTTTGATGATAAAATCAGCGATCCTATGGTCCTTGCCGATATGAAGATGGCGGGAGATGTCAGCACAGACGTCATTTTATTTAATATAGAGTCAAAATCAGACTCTGATTCTAAAACTAATAAAGAATCTATTGTAAAAGTATTCAACAAAGTATTCAATGAAATGCAGGGTTTTTGCGGCTCGCTGCCCTGGCTTGCAGAATTGGAAAGACAGATGGTAAAAGAGGGTACATACGAGGCATTCAAGAAAAGATTTGAAGAATTATCAGGGAACAAATGGGAGGATGCAAGGGAAGACTTTTATTTTGAAGAAGACAATATCGTAAAAGCACTGGCTGATACGACAAAAATGAGTATTGATGCGGCACGGCACTGGTACAACAAAGCGGAAGAAAACTATTCTTTAAGTGTCGAGAAGTTTGCCAAAAAGGTAAAAGAATACATCGAATCAAAGGGCGAAGATCACCATGTTATTTTCCTGGTGGATGAGATGGGGCAGTACATTGGTGATGATACCGGTCTAATGTTAAACCTTCAAACAGTTGTTGAAGATTTGGGGACCTACTGTGGGGGAAAAGCATGGGTTATCGTAACTTCCCAGCAGGATATTGACTCTATTACAAGGGTGAAGGGAAATGACTTTTCAAAGATTCAGGGCAGATTCAATACAAGACTGAGTCTTTCCAGCGCCAATGTGGATGAAGTAATCAAAAAACGTATTCTGCTTAAAAATGATGTTACAAAAGACACGCTGAAACTTCTTTATGCCGAAAAAGAAGCAATTTTGAAAAACCTCATTACATTCTCGGCAGATACGGCTGAAATGAAGACTTATAAGTCAGCAGACGATTTTATAGAAGTATATCCCTTTATTCCTTATCAATTCAATTTGCTGCAGTCTGTATTTACGGCAATAAGAATACACGGTGCCAGCGGCAAGCACCTTTCAGAAGGGGAAAGGTCCCTTTTAAGTGCTTTCCAGGAAGCGGCAATTCGTTATGCCGACCATGAGGTTGGAACTTTAATACCTTTTTTGGCTTTTTATGAAACAATCGAAACTTTTCTTGACCATAACATCCGCACGGTGATTCTTCATGCCCAGGACAACGATAGGCTTACAGATAAGGATGTGGAAGTGCTTAAAGTCTTATTCTTGATTAAATGGGTAAAAGAAATGCCCGCTAATTTGGAAAATATCGCAACCCTGATGGTGTGTCATATAGATGACGATAAGATTGAATTAAAAAAAGAAGTAGAAAAATCCCTGGAAAGACTCTTGAGAGAGACCTTGATCCAAAAGAACGGCGATGAATATATTTTCCTGACCCATGAAGAGCAGGAGGTTAACAGGGAGATTCAGCATATACCGGTAGATAGTGGTGAAATCGTTTTAAAAATTGGGGAAGAGATATTTAACGGAATTTACGGCGAAAAGAAATTTAGATACAATGCCAGGTACCACTTTGACTTTAACAAAATAATTGACGACAGGTTGCTTTCATCACCAAAAAGCGAAATTGGTGTAAGAGTAATTACTCCCTACTTTGATACGGGAGTAGAATTGACGGATCACGAGTTAAAAATGATGTCGGCAAGGGAAAACAATTTGATTATAAAACTTCCTTCTGATACCACCGTATTGGAGGAAATGGGAAGTATTTTAAAAATTCAAACATATCTTTTAAGAAAAGGAGGAACTTCTTCTACAGAAGTAATTGAAGAGATAAAAATTAGAAAATCAAGGGAAGTCGCTGAAAGAAAAGAGAGGGTAAAAACCCTCCTTGTGGAGGCATTAAAAGAAGCGGAATTTTATGTAAATATGCAGAAACTCGATATCAAGTCAAAAAATCCAGTTGAAAGAATCAACAGCGGATTAAAGGTATTGATTGGCAATATTTACAACAAATTAAACTACATCACCCATTTTATTGAAAGCACAAAAGATTTGCATGGTCTTTTGGTGGAAAATGATGTGCAGTTGAAATTAACAGACGATGAAGAAGTTCCCAACAAATTAGCATTAGAAGAAGTCAATCACTATATTGAAAGAAATACACAAAGGCATATACCTGTGACATTAAAATCTATCATTACATTCTACTCCAATGCACCCTATGGCTGGAAAGAGTTGGACATCATCGGATTAATCGTAAGACTGTTTAAATCCCAGGAAATCAAACTCCAACTTGGAAGCGACTACCTCAATACTTCAGATAAAAATATTATCCAGTATATGACTAAGCGAGATTATGTTGACAGGCTAATCGTTAAAAAAAGAACGAAAACACCAGAAAAACACATTAACAATGCAAAGAAATTGGTCAGAGAAGTATTTGGCTACACGGTCATACCAGGCGATGAAGACGGCTTGATGAACAAATTCAGGGAATTATCAAAAGAAGAGTTGTCGGAAATTAACAGGCTGTTAGTTTATTATGAAAGCTCCAATTATCCGGGGAAAGAAGTACTGGAAGATGGCAGGGAATTGTTTGAGGAAATTTTAAAAATTCATGATGCAATGGAATTCTACGAAAAACTGTATGAACTGAAAGATCAACTTTTGGACTATGAAGAAGACGTTTTTGATGTAAAAAAGTTCTTCAAAAATCAAAAGGAACAGTTCGACAAGGCGTTAAAGCAATTAAATATTTATGAGAAGAACAAATCATATGTATTGGACAGTGAAACAATTAAAATCGTACAGGAAATAGAAAAAATTATTAAATCGCCAAAGCCCTATTCGCAAATATCAAAACTTCCTCATCTTATCGATGAATTTAGAAGCAGGTTTGCGAAGTTGCTGGAAGAAGAATGCAGGCCTATTCGGAATGTCGTTGAAAGTGACTACCAAAAGGTTAAGGATGAACTTAACCTGTATGATTTTAAAAATGAGTTGTACCCAAAATTCGAAGCAAAATTTAAAGACCTGTTGAACCGATTGGATTCTGCAAACAACTTTTATGAAGCCATTGCCATGAAAGAAGAGTCAGACAGGCTGAAAATGTGTTGTTTTGAAGAAATAGAGAAGAAAAAAAGGGAATTGAAATTAAAAGAACAGGGCAAAGACCAGCCAACAACAATTAATGATGGGGGTACTCCGGAGTATAGACCCAGAAAGGTTGTTAACATCAGCATAGCCAACATTCTCCACGGTGCCAGGACGATAGAGACCGAAGATGATATAGAAGAGCTTCTGGAGTATATAAGACAGCAGTTGAAAAAAGAACTGAAAGAAAATACCGTGCTGAAACTAATTTAGCAATTTGGGGAGGGGATTTAGTGAACAAGACGGCCATCAAGAACTTCGCCGTAAGGGCAAGAAGAAAACTGATTGAAGAAGTTACCCAAAAAGCCTATGAAATCGGGATAACAAAGGACAGGATTTATGACATAGAAACCTTTGATGGCGGTTTTAAAGTCAAAGGCAGGGAAAACGGCAGGATATTCAAGAAATATGAGATAGAACAGCGGGAAAAGTTAATTCAAAGAATTAACGAAAGGGGCTTCGACCAGGTAATGGAAGAGGTCGCCTATACGTGGTTTAACCGCTTTATTGCTTTAAGATTTATGGAAGTAAACGATTATCTTCCTACAGGGGTAAGGGTTTTATCTTCTGTTGACAAGGGGAAGAAAGAACCCGACATAATCAGAGAAGCATTAAATGTGGATCTGGAAGTGGACAGAGAAGTCGTTTACAGACTGCAGGACAACCATGAAACAGAAGATTTATATAAATATCTGCTTATAAAACAGTGCAATCAGTTGAGTGAAATAATGCCGACCGTATTTGAAGGAATAGCCGATTATACAGAACTTCTTCTTCCAGACAATCTATTATCGGAAGGGTCTGTTATAAGGGACTTGGTTGAAAGCATTGAAGAATACACCTGGAAGATAGAGTTAGATGAAGAGGAAAAAAAACTGGAAGCAGAAAGAGGAGAACATGGTATAGAGATAATAGGATGGCTTTATCAGTACTACATATCTGAAAAGAAAGACGAAGTGTTTGCAGGACTTAAAAAGAATAAAAAGATCACCAAGGAAAATATTCCAGCCGCCACCCAACTCTTTACACCAAAATGGATTGTTAAATACATGATGGAAAATTCTTTGGGAAAACTGTGGTTGGAATCCCATCCCAATGAAGAACTAAAGGCAAAATGGAAGTATTATTTGGAAGAAGTAGAGCAGGAGCCTGAAGTTAAAAATCAACTGGAGAAATTGAAAGATCCTAATTTAAATCCTGAGGAAATAAAGATTTTGGACCCTGCTATGGGAAGCGGCCATATTCTGGTTTATGCCTTTGATATCCTTTATGATATTTATTTAAGTGTGGGATATTCAGAAAGGGAGATTCCAACCCTTATTTTAGAGAAAAACCTCTATGGCCTTGAAATTGACGACAGAGCAGGCCAGTTGGCTGCCTTTGCCCTTCTCATGAAAGCAAGAAGCAAAAACAGAAGGATATTCAGGCATAGACCAAAGATGAATTTATGTTCTATTCAGGAAAGCAACGGCATACCCAGGGAAGCAGTAGATTATTTGGTAAAAGAAGATGAAAATTTGAGAAAAGATGTGGAATATTTAATCAATGTATTCCATGATGCGAAGGAATACGGGTCTATACTTGATGTAAAGGAAATTAATTTTGGTACTTTGGAAAGAAGGATAGAAGAGATAAGGAATAGCAGTGTAAAAGATTTATTTGAGTACCAGTATAGAGAAGTTATACTGGAGAAGTTGCCGCCGCTGATTAAGCAGGGAAGGATTATGAGTCAGAAGTATGATGTAGTTTGTACGAATCCGCCGTATATGGGAAGAAAGGGGATGAATTCTAAATTAAAAAAATATGTCGATAGAAATTTTAAAGAATCTAAGAATGATTTGTTTGCTGTGTTTATAGAGAAAGGATTTAATTTTTTAAAGAAAAATAGCTTTAATGCAATGGTTACAATGCATTCTTGGATGTTTCTAACTTCGTTTGAACACATGAGGAAAAAATTAATTAAAAATAAACATATAATATCTTTGATGCATATGGAAAATATGGTTATGCGCATAGCCTTTGGTACATCAGCAACCATTTGGAGGAATATCAATATGCGTAATTATAAAGGAGTTTATTTATATATAAAATCAAAGGATATAAAACAAAATGATGAACCTTTTGATTTTCCAGTAATTAATGATAGATATAGTATGTGTTCTGTCTCTGATTTTGAAAGAATACCAAGATATCAAATGGCATATTGGGTTAGTAATAGAATAAAAAATATTTTTAAAAATGCAGTACATTTAAAAGATATAGCCGAACCCAAATCGGGGCTATCTACAGGGGATAATATAAGTTTTTTAAGACTTTGGTATGAAGTAAATATAACTTTGGTTGGATTTAATTTTAAGAACAGCATAGAAGCAAAAAAAAGTGGGTTGAAATGGTTTCCTATAAATAAAGGAGGGGCCTTTAGAAAGTGGTATGGTAATAATGAGTATTTAATAAATTGGGAAAATGATGGTTATAAAATTAAAAACCTTAAAGATAAAAATGGTAAGAGAAAATCTAGCACGCCTAGTGAAGAATATTATTTTAAGAATGGAATAACTTGGACTAGGGTTAGCAATTCACCAAAATTTGGAGCAAGATATTCACCTAATGGATTTTTATTTGATAATACTGGACCATGTATATTTACAAAAAAAGATGAAATTTTTTATTTAATGGCTTTTATGTGTTCAAAGTTAGTTTTTGAATTTTTAAAATTTATGAATCCAGCATTACATTTCGAAGTTGGAGATATATCATTGTTGCCTATAATCAAACCAAAAGATTTTAACATAATAGAAAAACTAAAACAAATAGCACAAAATAGTATTAATTTTGCTAGGAACGACTGGGACTCCTTTGAAACCTCATGGGATTTCAAAAAACATCCTTTACTAACCCATAAAGGCAATGCTACCACGATAGAAGAAGCCTTCAATAACTGGGTTGAGTTTACAGAAAAGCAGTTCAACCGACTAAAGCAGAATGAAGAAGAATTGAACCGTATTTTTATTGAAATATACGGCCTGCAGGACGAACTAACTCCAGAGGTTCCCGATGAAGACATTACTATTCGAAAAGCGGATAGAGAACGGGACATCAAATCCTTCATTTCCTATGCGGTAGGCTGTATGTTTGGCCGCTATTCTCTGGATGAAGAAGGACTTATCTATGCAGGTGGAGATTTCAAAGAATATTTTAGGTATGAAAACGGATCGTGGCAGATAAAAACAAAGGATGGGTGGAAGAAATCTTCCATTGATATAGCAGGGGATAATGTCATTCCTATTGTCGATGATGAGTATTTTGAAGATGATATCGTCAACCGGTTTGTTGAGTTTGTTAAAGCAGCCTTTAGTGAAGAAACATTAGAGGGAAATTTGGACTATATTGCAGAAACTTTAGGAAAGAGAAGCAATGAAACTTCAAGACAGGCTATCAGAAGATACTTCTTAAAAGATTTTTATAAAGACCATGTAAAAACATATAAGAAACGTCCTATTTACTGGCTTTTTGACAGCGGTAAAGAAAACGGGTTTAGGGCACTCATCTACATGCACCGCTACGACCCCTTTACAGTTGCCAGGGTGCGGACCGATTATCTGCACAAACTGCAGAAAAAATATGAAGCAGAAATCAACCATTTAGATATACTTATCGATTCGGATATATCAGAGAGAGAAAAGGCAGCAGCAAGAAAGAGAAAGGAAAAGATTATGAAACAAATTATGGAATGCAGGGTTTACGACCAGGTTATAGCCCACGTGGCAAATCAGAAGATAGAGATTGATTTGGACGATGGAGTTAAAGTCAACTATGCCAAGTTTCAAGGTATAGAGGTTCCTCAAGGTGAAGGTAAAAAACCCTTAAAAGCAGACTTGTTGGCGAAAATATAATAGAAATGAGGTGTTAATATGATATTAGAAAAAGGAGCAGAATTTGTCCGTGTTGACCTCCATACCCATACGAAATCCGATAAAGAGTTTAAGCTAGAAAACTGGAAAGATGATGAGGACTTTGCCATACAATATGTTGAGCAACTGGAAAGACAAAAGATCAGAGTAGCAGCCATAACAAACCACAACAAATTTGAAAGAGAAGAATACCTAAAGATTAAAAAAGAGGCTTCGAAAAAGGGTATATTAGTTTTGCCGGGTGTTGAAGTTTCCATAGCCGAAGGAAAAAGAGGAATGCATCTTTTATGCATTTTTCCGGAAGAACTAGTCGATATTGCAGATCATGAAACTCAGTGTACAATCGAAAAATTTATTACCCTGTTGTTTCCAACTAAAAGATTTGACAGCGAAGGAAATCCCTTAACATCTGATGGAAACTTAAGAGAAATCGTCGATTTACTGGAGAATAGATTACAGTGCCGTTACATGCTTATACCGGCTCATGTCAATAATTGTAAGGGAATGTTCAAAGAATTGAGCTTTAGCTCCATTATTTCTTTTATCAACACTGATTGGATGCGCAAAAGAATTGTCGCTTTCCAGGGAATTAATGAAGGTACCAGACAAGCCTTTGAAAATGAAGCACACAAAGTAGCAAAAAAAGAAAAAATCAAAAAACAAATATTAATACCGGCTTATATCGAAGCCTCGGATCCTAAAGATTTGAGCAGTGTGGGGAGCAGATATACGTATGTTAAAGTAGGTGAATTAAGTTTTGATGCTTTATATTTTGCCCTTTCGCAGCATGAACTGAGGGTAAAAAAAGGTAAGCTGCCAGATGAAAAAATTCCGCAGATAAAAAGGGTTGAGTTCCTGACACAAAAGGGGCTGGAAAATGTCAATATTCAGTTTAATCCATGTTTGAATAATTTTATAGGAATTCGCGGTTCTGGCAAGTCAACAATAATTGAAGCGCTCAGGTATGCCTTTGAATTAGAAGCAGATGATGACAAGGCGTATAAGGATGGATTGTTAAAAGAGCATTTAGGTTCGGGGGGAAAGGTCATAATAGATATAGAGGATAAAATAGGGAATTCTTACAGGATTGAAAGGATATTTGGGGAAAGAGCAAAGGTTTATAACGCTAGTGGTGAATATTGTCCCGGCCTGAGGCCTTTTGATTTAATGCCTGTAGTTTATTATGGTCAGAAGGATCTCCAGAAAAAAATGAAAGACCCTAAACTGCAAATGGATTTTATTGACCATTATATTAAAGACGAAATTGCAGAGGTTCAAAATAGAATATCAGAGAAGAAGGAAGAAATAAGAAAGCTTTTTGATGAAATAAAAAGATTAAGAGGAAAGGTTAAAAAACAAGATGAGTTTAAAGAGAAATTAGCGAGGGTAGAAAAGGAAATTAAAGATTTTAAGGAACTCGGGGTGGCAGATAAGCTGAAACTGGAGGCGGCTTTTAAAAAAGATGAAATCTTTTTGGGAAGAGTTAAAAATGTCTTGGAAGAAGAAAAGAGGAGAGGACAGCAGTATAAATCGGACATTTTAGATATAATTGGATCTATTTCCTTTCGAAAGTCAGAAAACAACCAGGACTTGTTTGATATGTTAGAGAAAGCCTTCGATGCATATAAAAAGCAGGTGTTGAATGTATTGGAAAAACTAGAACGGGCCCGCAACGCTATGTTTCAAGAATTTAAGAGTATTGATTTAGAATTTAGAAAGAGAAGGGAAGGTATAGCAGAAGAAGTTGCTGAAGTTAAAAGAAATATCAATATAAAAGAATTATCTGCAGATGATTATTCCAAAAAAATCGAAGAAAAAGGCAGATATACTGCTGCTTTAAAAGAAATAGAAAAATATGAAAACAAGTTAAGGGAAATGGAGAAACAAAAGGAAAAACTGTTGGATGAATTAGAAAAACTCTGGTATCAATTATATCAAATCAGGGTGGCTAAAGCTAGGGAAATCAATGAAAGTCAGGACATCATAAAGGTTGAGATTAAATATAAAAATGATAAAAACTCCTATCATAATTTTTTGAAAGAAGATATATTTAAAGGTTCAGGAATTAGGAGCGATAAAATACTTGCTTTAACCGAGAAATATATTGATGGAATAGCATTGCTGAATGGTATTTTTAATGGAAAAGATGACGAACTGGATTTTCTGAGTGAAAACCAGTTAATGAGAATCAAAGAGTGGTGCAGTGAAAGTGAGTATGCCTTATCTGTTTATAAAGTGCCCGATACAATAAAAATATTTTATATTGACAAACCCCTTGAACATTTATCGCTGGGTCAGAGGGCGTCTTCTCTTCTTATGCTTTTGCTAACTATGGATAATAGCCCTTTGATTATGGATCAGCCTGAAGATGACCTTGACAATCAAATGATTTATAAGGGCTTAGTAAGAGAGTTGTTAAAATTAAAAGGTAAAAGACAGATCATTTTTGCGACCCATAATTCTAATATTCCTGTTCTTGGAGACTGTGACCAGGGGATTGTATGCAGAAATGAGGAGGGGAAAATTAAAGTAGAAACGGGTAGTATAGATACGAAATTTTTACAGAAAAACATTGTAAAAATTATGGAAGGCGGCCAGGATGCATTTAATAGAAGGAAGGAGATTTACGAAAAATGGATGTTATAGAACTATTGGAGATAATAGGAGCAGGCGAGGACAGTAAAACCCAGTTTAAAGAGTTTTTTTCCAGCCCTGATGCTTTGGCGGCAGAGATAACTGCTTTTGCCAATACAAATGGGGGCAGGATAGTGGTAGGAGTAAGCGATGACGGAGAATTAATTGGACTAACCTTGGATAAAGTTGCTCATCTAAACCAGATGATATCAAATGTATGTTCACAAAAGATAGACCCCCCTCTATCAGTGGAAACAGAAAATGTGAAATATGAAGACAGGATAGTTGTTGTGATAAATGTGCCCAGGGGAATTAATAAATTTTATGTGGCAAACGGCAGGGATGTTTGGGTTAAGGTGGGGGCTGATAAAAGAAGGGCGAGCAGAGAAGAGATGAGGAGACTTCTGCAGGAGTCTTCCAATATTTTTGCTGATGAGCAGCCAATACCCGGTACAGATATTAGTAGTTTAGATAGGAGTTTGCTTGAGGGTTTTATTGAGAACAAAACTGGGGAAAAAATTGAAAATATTTCTGTGTCATTAAAACGATTGCTAAACAACATGAAACTTATGCGTGATGACAATTGTACACTGGCAGGTTTGCTTTTATTTGGAAAAAGGGATAATCAGATTTTATCACAGCATATAATCAGTGCAGTATCGTGGTACGGCAATGATCCTGCAGGCACAGAATATAGAGACAGTGAAGACATTAAGGGTCATGTCCTGGATTTATTTCAAAACGGAATGGCCTTTTTAAAAAGACAGTTGAGAAAAAAACAAAAGGGTCAGGATTTTAACAGTCTGGGAATTTTGGAAATTCCGGAGGTTGCCTTAGAGGAGGCTTTGGTAAATGCAATAGTTCACAGGAACTATTATGTAGAGAGCAATATAAGGCTTTTTGTTTTTGATAATAGGGTGGAAATAATCAGCCCTGGTTGTTTGCCTAACACATTGAGTGTTGAAACAATTAAAAACGGTGTCCATATTGCCAGAAATCCAATTCTTTTATCTCACATTAAAGACATAAAAGGCATTCCATATAGAGGTATTGGCACAGGTATAACAAGGATTATTAAAAGTTGTAAAGAAGAAGGTGTTTCTGTAGATTTTATTGATGAAGTAGAGAAAAATCAGTTTAAAGTGGTGTTTTGGAGAGAGTAAAGTCAAGAAACCCTTAAACTATGGATAGAAAAGTTTCAGAGAAAGATTCTGATTGATTTGAATGCAGGCAGGTGACTAGTAGTGAACTTAACCGAAATAAAGAAAAAATTAGAAGAATACTTTAGTAAAGAACCCACTGACGGTAAAAAAAGGCATATTGTCTTCTGGTATGATGAGGAAGGAGGGTTTGTTGAGGATATAGATGAACTGCAGTTAGAAAATGCTAAGATTTTAAAACTTAAAGACAACAACGCCTTCTTCATCAAGTATCAATTGGAAAAAGTAGATACGGAATCTAACTACCTCATATATTCCCCCATGCCCAAACCCGTGCCGAGGGAAAACTGGCTGCTGGACATATTAAAATACAGCATGGAATTTTCTACAGATAAGGCAGTCGTGATTATGAGAGATTTTGGAGTGAAAGACTCGTCCCTTAGAAATGTATTCAAAAAGTACCTTAAGTTTTTTGGGAATAAGGAAAGATATAAGAAATTTGCTTCCTACAATATTGAAAACTTTACAGAAGAAAAGGTAGATACCGCTGTCCTTTCTACCTTATGCAAACTTCCTGTGGCTGATTTTGAACTTGTGGTCAAAAAAGTCCTCATGGGGGAAGCAGAGGAGGAAAATAGATACTTAGAGGCAATCAGCAAATTCGGGGATATAGATGCCTTTTGGAGGCTTGCGGAGAAAAGATACGGCTATGCCCTTGAGGAGAAATCTTTGGGAAAACTTATCGTTATGTTATTGGTTACCCATTTGAGTTACAATTTGGAGGAAAATCTACCCAAAACATGGCAGAAATTTGTATCCTCGAAAAAATCGGACTGTGTCGTTTTTGTCAGCAACTTTATGAACCATGTAGCAGACAGCAGAATTTACGATCTTTTGGCTGATAAAGCGGAAAAAATACTAAATGTAAAAGATCACGTAAACAAGTGGGACATGGAGAAGTACATAAACTGTGACACCTTTAGAGTTTTTGATGAAAAAATTATATCAAAATTAATCAGCAATCTGCTAGAAGATATCGGTGAGTTTGATAAATATCGAAAGATTATCAACAGCAGAAGAACAAGCCACTGGTTTGAGCACTACAGATACGAATACGAAGTCCTGTATTATGCCTTAGAAGTCCTTGAAATGGAAAAAAGGATAGGAAAGGTTATCAGGGGGCAAACAGCCTTTGAACTGGTTGATAACTATACAAAAGAATACTATTTGATGGACCAATTTTACAGGAAGTTTTATCTATACTATGACAGAATAGCCAACAAGGAACCTTTTGAAAAACTGGCAGAAAAGATTGAGAACACTTATACCCACTGGTATCTAAATGAATTATCAGTAAAATGGTCAAGGGCTGTTGAAAATGAACTATTAGATAATTATGTATTGACTGGAATCCCGCAGCAGAAGGACTTTTATAAAGAATATATTTCTTCTTTTGTAAGAAATGATGAAAGGGTATTTGTGATAATCTCTGATGCTTTAAGATATGAAGCGGGAAAAGAACTGCTTGATCTTATAAACAAGGAAATAAGAGGGGCTGCTGAAATACACTTTATACAGGGGGTCGTTCCTTCCACCACCAAGTTTGGCATGGCAAGCCTACTTCCTAGAAAGAGTATGGAGATAAATGAAAAGGCAGAAATTTATGTGGACGGCATAAATACGCAGGGAACAGACAATAGAGAAAAGATATTGTTGAATTACTGTAAGGATGCATTAACCATACAATATAATGATATGGTAGAGATGAAAAGGCCTGAATATAAAAAGACTTTTGAGGGCAAAAAACTCATTTACATCTACCACAATGTAATTGATGCGGTGGGGGATAAAAGTTTGACTGAAAGAGATGTGTTCGAAGCCGTTGAAAGGGCTATAGGTGAATTGGTTAATCTTGTAAAAAATCTTGTTAATAATGTGAGTGCAACCAATATCTTCATTACTGCAGACCACGGTTTTGTATACAGGCGCTCACCGTTAAAAGAAAGTGATAAAGTTGGCAAACACAATATTAGAGCAGTAGAAGAAGGGAGAAGATTTGTGCTGTCTGAATCAAAGAAAAGTTTGGAAGATACCCTGTCAATCTCAATGAAGTATCTTTTAGGTGAACAGACAAATTTAAAGGCAGTAATGCCAAAAGGGGTTATTCGGTATAAGGTTCAGGGAGCAGGAGGCAACTATGTTCACGGAGGGGCTTCCCTTCAGGAAATCGTTATTCCTGTGATCAAATTTAAAAATATCAGAAAAAATGAATACAGGGCAACTAAAGTTGAATTGAAGTTGACCAACATTTCAAGAAAAATTACTAATAGGATTACTTACCTGGAATTCTTCCAGACTGAAAAGGTAGAAGAGAAGAAGTTGCCTTTGAAACTGAAATTATATTTTGTTGATGAAGACGGAAATAGAATATCCAATGAGAACATTATCATTGCAGACAGCAAATCCTCAAGGCCTGAGGACCGTAGCTTTAGAGAGAAATTTACCCTTAAAGATATGGCTTATGACAAGAGCAAAAAGTATTATTTAATTTTAGAAGATGAGGATGAGCCTGTGGAGAAGATATACGAGAAGATTCCCTTTACAATTGACTTGATTATAAGTGATGATTTTGCATTTTAATAAGGTTTGAGCGGGTGAATAAATATGAGTAAGACAGATAAAACTTCAAATTTAAACGAAAAACTGAATAAATACTTTCCGGGAAGAGTTGTAAGAAAGGACCTGACCAAAAAAATCAAAGAAGGAGCAAACGTTCCGGTCTATGTACTGGAATATTTGCTTGGGATGTATTGTGCCACAGATGATGAAGACAGCATCAATGATGGTGTGGAGAGAGTTAAAAATATTCTCGCCCAAAATTTTGTCCGCCCAGATGAAGCAGAAAAGATTAAATCGAAAATTCGTGAACTGGGGCAGTATACTGTAATTGACAAGGTGACGGTAAAATTAAATGAGAAGAAGGATATTTACGAGGCCGAGTTTTCTAATTTAGGGCTTAAAGGGGTGGAAGTAGCACCCCATTATGTCAAAGAGTACGAAAAACTCCTTGCAGGAGGAATCTGGTGCATCTTAAAAACCAGTTATTACTATGATGAAGAACTTAGAAATGTAAACCCATTTAAGATAGACAGTCTTAAACCCATCCAAATGCCTAGGCTGGATATAGAAGAGATATTTAACGGAAGAAGATATTTTACCAAGGACGAATGGATTGATGTACTTTTAAGGTCGGTGGGTATGGAACCAACCCGATTAGAAGGAAATGTAAAGTGGCATCTGTTGGCCCGGATGATTCCCCTGGTAGAGAACAACTACAATCTCTGTGAATTAGGGCCGAGGGGTACGGGAAAATCCCATATATATAAAGAAATATCTCCTTATTCAATCTTGATATCAGGCGGACAAACCACGGTAGCAAATCTATTTTATAACATGTCTACCAGAAAAATTGGATTGGTTGGATTATGGGACGTGGTGGCTTTTGATGAAGTAGCAGGTATAACTTTTAAAGATAAAGACGGAATTCAAATCATGAAGGACTACATGGCTTCAGGTTCTTTTGCACGAGGGAAAGAAGAAAAAAATGCTTCAGCCTCCATGGTGTTTGTAGGGAATATTAATCAAAGTGTTGATGTTTTGCTAAAGACTTCCCATTTATTTGATCCCTTCCCTGAAGCAATGGCGTATGACACTGCTTTTTTTGACAGAATGCATTATTATATTCCGGGATGGGAGATTCCAAAATACAGGCCTGAGTACTTTACCAATGAATACGGATTTATTACAGATTACATAGCAGAGTTTTTCCGGGAAATGAGAAAAAGGTCATTTTCCGATGCCTTGGATAAATATTTTAATTTAGGAAACAACCTTAACCAGAGGGACGTAATAGCGGTAAGAAAGACTGTTTCAGGCCTGGTAAAACTTATCTATCCAAATGGGGAATTTAAAAAGAAAGATATAGAGGAAATATTAAGGTATGCTTTGGTCGGAAGAAGGAGGGTAAAAGAGCAGTTAAAGAGAATTGGCGGTATGGAATTCTATGATGTGCATTTTTCTTATATTGATAAAGAAACTTTCCAGGAGGAATTTGTTTCTGTGCCTGAACAAGGTGGGAGCAAACTGATTCCGGAAGGAATGGGAAAACCAGGGCATGTTTATACGGTTGCCCATGGTGATTCCGGTATGATCGGTGTATTCAAAATTGAAACAGAAGTTGTGCCAGGTTCGGGAAAGTTTGAAAGAACAGGTCTCGGTTCAAACAGGGATGCAAAAGAAAGTATCAATACTGCCTTTAATTATTTTAAAGCAAACAGGAAAAATATTAGCGCAAGCATATCACTACATAACAATGATTTTCTAATGCATATTCAAGACCTTCAGGGTATAGGTATGACGTCAGAACTTGCATTGGCAGCCTTTACTGCATTGTGCTCTGGTGCTTTAAAAAAACCGGTTCAGAGCCAACTGGTTGTGCTGGGTTCCATGAGCATTGGTGGGACAATAAGTAAGGTTGAAGAGTTGGCAAGTGTATTGCAGGTTTGCTTTGATACAGGGGCAAAAAGGGTACTGCTTCCAATGGCTTCTGCTGCTGACATAGCTACAGTTCCACCGGAACTATTTGCAAAATTCCAGATATCTTTCTATCAAAACCCTGAAGACGCTGTGTTTAAGGCATTAGGGGTGGAATAAATAGTGGCGGTTGTGCGTTTGAACAATGATAGGTTTAAATTTGTAGTGAAATCATACCTTCAACAAAAGCCCCTGATAGGAAGCCATTAGAATTTTATCCTTAATATAAATTATGATTTTGGTGTAGAAACACTTTTTAGAAGAAATTCGATCTATATATTGTGGGTGTGGTTTTATATTATCACAAGATATAGAGTGTTTATTGAAAAATAGGCTTTTTACAGTAGAATCAATTATAAGAAATATAAATTACAATAAGGATAAAAGATTAAATAAATATGGTAAAGGCCCGTTTTGCAAGTTTAAAATACCAGATAATATAAACAGGGCAGCCGTTTATATAATTAAAGTAAACGGTAAAGTTAAATATGTTGGTGAATGCGAGGATTTAAGTCACCGATTTAATTCGGGATATGGGCAGATTTCTCCTCGCAATTGCTTTATTGGTGGGCAGCCAACGAATTGTAAAATCAATTCAAATATTTTGAAGGAAATCAAAAAGGGTGCAAAGGTCCAACTGTATTTTTATGAAACAGAAGAGCGGTTTTTATTAGAGAAAGAACTTATAAACAAATACAAACCTGAATGGAATGGTACTTCTGGTAAAGTAGTTAGAAAATCTAAAAGGGTTAAAAAGAATAAATATAATACATAAATAAGATGTGTTCAGTGCATATTAATGGAGGTTGTCCATTTTTAATGTGTGGTAATACATCCTTTAAATTATTGCTGGCAAGCGTGCCGTCAAAGGCTCTTGCCATTATAATTGCAGCAGCTTCTCCCTTTCCAATGCGTTTTGGATTAGTCATAGAAGTTAAAGCCATATAATCATTCAAAAGTGGGCTTGTAATTCCTATATCTTCAACTTGGAAAGATCCATTTGAAATTTCTGTTTCCAGGTTGTAATAAACATAGTTATAGTCAGAAAATCTCTTCAATTTTTTTATTTCATCATAAACTGGGGCGGGGATAATAATTTGCCTATCAAATAAAGTTTTTATAATATCAGTCTTGTTAATCCATAAAAACGATGATATACAGTCATTATCAAAAACGATAGGAGTCTTCAAAATCATCTTTGGCACCTTCTAAATTTTCATTATCCCCGAAAAGTATATTTTCATATCCCCCGTCAATTAAGAGTTCTTCGTATTTGCCGTAGCTTATTTTTTGATTATCAAACAAGTCTTTAGCCAGTTCTGCATAATCAGAAAAAATGATAGTGCCTTTATCTTCTGTATTCTTGTATAAATCTGTATTATAGCCTAAAATCATAGCTTTTTTGATGATTCCTTTTTCCATTTTTTGAGCTTCTGTATCACT
>DFNM01000006.1 GCA_002376045.1 Firmicutes bacterium UBA3567 | reverse complement strand
TTTTTCGTACAGAGTTTAAAGTTTTTAAGAGTATACTTTCCCCACCCCCTCTACCTTTTAATAAAAGCAAAAGACCTTCCAGACAGGGTGAAAAGCAATACTTTCCCCTTCCAGAAGGACTTTCTCCGGCTCTCCCAGTCCCTGGTAATTGCACACATATTCTGGTGAACTAGCCCCTGCTTGCACAAGGAGCTTCTTGGTTCATCACGGCACCTGTCAGCACAGCTCCAGCAGGCATACCCCGGCACTCCCTGCCCTGACCTCTCTCATCCCCGCCCTTACGGGTGGTGGGTTCCGGGCAGATTAGCTAAAACCCATCCCATAAGTATTCCTTACTGGTCGATACTGTCCAGGCACCGGCTTTTATCGCATTATCTGCTTCTTCCGCATTTTCTATTAATCCTCCTGCAATCAACGGCAGAGGTATGCTCCGGCTAAATTGTTTTATAACTTTTGGTAGTATTCCGGGGAGTATTTCAACGGCATTGGGTTCAACCTTTTTAATTTCCCTTATGGCCGTATTTACAGCCTGACTATCAAGGGCAAAAACTCTCTGAATGGTGAAAAGGTTTTCGTTCTTTGCAGAATTAATCAAACTGCTTTTGGTAGTAATAATACCATCCGGTGCTATCTCCCTGGCGACGTATTTTAAACCCGTGCTGTTTTTGCTGATTCCCTCTAGCAAATCCAGGTGGAGAAATACCTTTTTGCCTGCTTTTTTAATATGGGTTACCGGATATTTTATGTTTAAAATATCTCCCGCCAGCACAAATATGCATCGAACAGGCTTTAAAAGAGCCATATCTACCTTTTCAATATCCCTTACGGCAGCAATTACAGGGTAATCTCCCAGTTCCTTAAGAATATCTTGAAACGCCACATTATCACTCCATTTGTAAAATGATATTAAATTTTAGACAATTTTATCAGTTTTCTGCCTCTGCCGATAGTATATATCTGCAATTTTCGTGCCATTCCTTAAATTTTGATTTTATGGGCTTTTCTGTTTTCACACTGGAAAAAAGTATCAATTTGTTGAAAAATTATTGTTCCTTTTTCCCAGGTTTTTCACAGGGCGGTTTGTAAGCCCATGTCAAACACGGAACAGTTCCCCTCGCATTTTTATGGTAAATTATTTGACTTTCACCTTTTCTCCCAATCTGCGTTCATTGCCCCTTATTAATCTTTTTATGTTATCTTTATGTCTATAGACCGCCAGCACCGCCATACAAACCCCCCACAAAATGAGTTTTACCGGGTAGTGGAATATGGCCAGCATTATCGGAAAAAAAACAATTCCCAAAACAGAACCAAGGGAAACATATCTTGAGACTGCTATTACAAGCATACCGATAAAGGCACATAGCAGTGCAATCGTGGGTGCCAGCGCAAACCCTACACCCATGCTGGTAGCAATGCCCTTCCCTCCTCTAAAATTCAAAAAAACCGACCAATTATGCCCCATTATCACAATCAAAGCACAAATCAGAGCAGTGTTTTCACCCCCGAGGTGTCTTGCTAGAAAAACCGCAATGAATCCTTTGAGAAAATCGGCTGCATAAACCACAGCAGCTGCCTTGCCACCCAATACCCTTAAAACATTTGTAGCACCCAGATTGCCGCTCCCATATTTTGTTATATCTATTCCGTAGAATCTTTTGCTTATTATGTAAGCAAAGGAGATCGAACCCAAAAGATAACTTATAATTCCCGCCAATATAAACCTCAAAATTATGCTCCACCCCCTTTATTAGTCTGTCCCTATTTATTATTTCCATTTCCCAGGCTGCAATTATCAGTTCTTTTTGAAATATTCAACATTTTTTTGAAATTTCCTCCTTTTGACAGGGAAAAATTTTTCGTTGCAAGTATCAAGATAACTAAGCACAGGTAATGGTTTCCGTAGAGATGCAAGCATTTAAGACTCACAGCGGCCGAAACGATAACAAAGCCCATCGAGGTATCTCCGTAAATGTTTTTTTAAGACCGTGATGATCCAGCAGTAAAGGCCTCTGTGTTTGAAATCATGATGTGGATCCAGCGAAGAGATTAAGTTTTACACAGGATTGAGTTTCTGGCAGATGGAAGGCGTTCCTGAGCTGTGTTTGTATTCACGTTTTTCTTTCGCAGTTGAAACTGTAAGTTTTGTTAACAATTTCTCCACAACAGCCGCCCTTGTCATGGGGTTATAACGCTGTATTTATCTCTTATTGCTCATCCTTTTTACTCATCTTTTCTGCCAAACTGGAAAGTTCCTCTACCATAGAACTTATTTCTTCAACTGAGCCGGCGATGGCCTGGATGCTAGCTGCCTGGCTGTTAGCAATAGAGCTCATGACTTCTACAGCCCTTTTGATTTCTTCACTATAGTGCTTTATCTTTTCCAGCACCGGCTGGATTTTATCTACCGATTCACTGCTTTGTGACGAAAGTTTTCTTATTTCATCAGCCACCACGCCAAATCCCCGCCCAGCGTCTCCTACCCGGGCCGCTTCGATGGCGGCATTTAGGCCTAAAAGGTTGGTTTGAGAAGCAATGTTTTTAATAAAAGCCATTATTCCATCAATGTTTTTAATTTGCTCGTACGAATCGTTTGCAAACCTGTTTAACTCCTGACCCAGGGAAGCCAGCTCCTGGGCTTCAGCGGATATTTTCTGGGCAGATTCATTAACCTGACGGGTGGCAGCAGAAAGTTCTTCAGCCATATTCCACAAAGTATCCTGCTGATCAGTGTTTTCACCGAAAAATACACTCCCTATCATTTCCCCTGTTTGTTTGTCAAAAATCGGCATGGCCACACCTATGTAAGGGAAGCCATAAAGCTTCCGGTCTTCTACTCGAAGCACCGTTAGCTTTTTGTTTTTCATAGCATTATAGGTTACCGAACCTTCTTTTACCGGGTCTCCTGGTTTTATTCCATGGTCTATGTGTTCTCCTGGATAATAGCAGAGAAATTTCTCCCGGTCTGTAACAGCTACAGCCACATCTCTTATGACAAGGTCGTTAATATAGGGTGCAACTTGAACAAAGTATTCTAACAGTGTTCCTTTATAAGTTTTTTCCATCTTTAATCCCCCCAAAAAGCTTTGATATATATGACTCCTCCTCGAAGAAAAGGAAAGTTTTGAGTATAATTACATTTCGGCATAACGCTCGTTTCGAGCTCCTAAATATGTTTGTTCATTTTTTTTTTTTTTGAGAAAACTTCTTTTCAGAGCCGGTAAAGCACCAAGCCCTTTTTTGTATATTGCCTAAAACCTTAACCCTCCGGGAAGTGTGTTAGCGGTTGTTGAAACTGTTAGCGGTTTTTTTGCAAGTAGTCGGCTGCTACATTGAATTTTCCATACCTTCTAACAGTTGATTCACTTCTTCCAGGTCAAACTCTTCCGGGTCAAAGTCTCCACCAAGCCATTCCATCGTCCCTTCGTATTCAGGATGCCGGGGGTTGTTGATTATTTCAATAAGTTCGTAATACCCGTATACTCCGCCGCAGTCCTCGGGAGGGCAGGCTCTTCTACCTTTGATACAAACGGGATACTCAACACCTCCTTCCGGCTCCAAAATTTTCTCCAGCAGCAGTTCGTGTTCCCAGCCGTCCCCAAAATCATATTCGTAGAGGCATTTTTCTTTTTCCGATGTGAAAACAGCATCTACCCTCGTCTTTCTGGAATCAAGATTTTCCCCTTCTATAGTAAAGCCTCCGTATTCATCTGGTTCCTCAATTCTCAATTCATCCCATCCTCTGCCAAAGGTAAAACAATACAAATGATAGTCATGCCATCCCATTACAACCTGAATTGTTTTGTGAAGTTCATGGAAGGTGATACCGGATTTCACCTGGAACCTCCTCCAGATGGGAGGTCTTATGCCTTTAAGGGTAATTTTAAATTGATAAACCTTGCCGTTTTCTTTATCCAGAATTTTCTCTTTACCGACCGCCCCACATTTTGAGCTTTGCCTGGATATCCTTTCTTCTTCTACCGGCATCTCTTTTTCATCAACCTCCCCATATCCCATCAGTTCATCAGCAATCTCTCTGTAGCGTTTACCCACAGTAGAAGCGCTTATTCCATACCGGTCTCCGATTTCTGTTTGAGTCATGTAGATAAAACCAAACTGGTTTATAAAATACTCCACCCCTGCTGCCCAGCCTTCTGGTTTGCCCCGGATGGATTTGTGCTGTTTTTTGAAATCCCGCCATATTTCCACGGCTTCCTCTATCTGCCATGGGGTGTAATATTCTTTCATCTTCTGCATGAGGAGCTGTTCTACCTCATCCTCCGGTTGTCCGGAATCACAAGGTTCATCCAGGTTCAAAATCCGCCGTATTTCATCAAGGTTAATAGGGTCAAAACCTCTCTCTTTAGCCAGCATGATGGCACTCTGTTCTAGTTGTTTGAAAAGCTCCACCAGTTTTCTCCTGTATTGGGGTATTCTGGATGCCTCCCTCGGTGTTCTGCCTCCCAAACCGGGAAGAGGCATATCTATCCACTGTTTATAGTGATTTTCCAGGAAAGTTCTTTCTATCTTCTTGATTTCTGGAGATGGAGCTGCAGATTTTGTATCGTTCAACTCTTCCTGGTTTCTTTTAAGAAACTCTTCAACACTCTCTATGGTATCTTTCTCATGTTTTGCTGCTATACCCAGAAGCTTCTGTATTAACTGTTTTCCCTTCTCAAGCCTGTTCCTGCTGTTGGTCTGCAGCAGCAGGCTGTCCTTTTCCAGGATTATCGTACCCAGAATGGTGCGCTGCAGCACTCCCGCCTCTTCAAATGGCGTGTCGGAAATCCATGATAAAGTGCATCTGTCCTTTTGAGAACTGTCCAGCTGGATATTGGGATGAGACTGGAGAGCTTGTTTTATGAAAGAGATATTATTGATGGAATACCTGGCACTGCATATCTCAACCATGTTTCCATCACGATTTACCATAACCTGATTCTGATTCCCTAAATAGTAAGCATCTTTTGCAGAAGCCAGGATTTCCAAAGCGCAATTTCTAAGGAATTCATTAATGGAAGCTTTTTTGTTGTGTTTCCTGTAATCGGCCAGCCAGGCATAGACAAATTCGAGCAGCCGTTTTTTTGATGCACTGGGTAAAACAACTACTGCTCCCATTATCTGGTTTTCATGCCCTATTTTTAAAACCCTGGCTATGATGATATCCCATTTCTTGATTACTTGCATTCCCTCTTCATCCACCACAACATGGAATCTTTCTTTTTCCATCAGGTTTTCTACCAGGAAACCATTCCCCGATCCGTAATCCTGGACTTCATATATCCCGATGGTCATATCCAGCATGTTTTCAAGGATTTCCCGTTCCTGGGAGGGAAGATACTCTCCTTTTTCCTTATAGAATATTTCCACCAACCGGCTGCTGCCCTCCATGGGCGCGTCGAAAAGCCCTACACTCAGGAGGTTGCCATAGTCGTCTTCATCTACTTCATTTTTGTCCTCTATTCCCATGATGGCAATATAATCTGCTGCTAATTCATCCGCTTGTTCTGCAAACCTATCCTCAAGGAAAAAGTCTACTAATTTGGATAAAAGATTTTGTTTTGCATCATTATACCTTCTTTGAACCTCGTCCTTCTCCATACAGCATTTTTTGTATTTTTTACCGCTTCCACAGGGGCAGGGATCGTTACGGCCAATTTTTGACATTGCCGGTCCTCCTTAAGTGTCTTTTTATTGCATAATTCAATATAATTTTACAAAAACCTTTTTAATTCTATAAAAAATTTTAATGATGCCTAAATTGTTCATATTTTAGAGATCCCTGTATTTCAATGTTTTAACGCTATTTTGCAGGTATTTTATGGTAAAATTGAATTAAAGCAGCGAATGCATCGTTGTTTTGATTTTTTTTAAATCTACCACATCAGGTAGCATCAGCATCCTATCAAGTGCTTCTTTAATACGTTTTTTAACACCCCGATCCAACTTTTCTAAATCCTTTTCTGCTTTACGAGTAATTAATAGCTTCATTGCTGTAAATCCCTTTTAACCTTGTTCCATGGTTTGAAATTACCCAGTGCTATATCCTTTTTAGAACTTAATGCCTGGCACTAAGTTAAGGAATTTTGGAATTGTAACTAATCCGGTAACCACCGTTTTTTTGAGGATTTAAATCTACATAAGACGTACCTAACTTATTTAACTTTACACCATCGTAGTCATCAGGATATTCTAAGTAAACAGTTGAACGAAAATTCGAATTATCAATTTTGTTCTCAACTCTTACTGCATACCCTGATTTTGTTTATCTTGATTTATTGCCTGTAATTGAAGCCTTAAAAGAATACCCTTTACCAAAAATCATTTGATTTATCCTTGACAATACTGCTTCTTTAGGGTCTGTTTTACCGCCAGGGGTTGAAATTATAAGATCTTTTTCCGCCGACCAGAAATAATTCCACCCAAAGGAGTCAACAGCAAAGCGCCATGTTAATGGAAGATATGCAGCACCTCTAAAATTAGTTAGTTACCCTTGAAAAAGTAACAATTTAAAACTCATCTTCTCCATAGTGTTGTTACAGAATCATCGGGTAACTCCTCCGGGGCTTTTCCTGTATCAGGCTGGCTATTCTCTGTAGGTTGTAGGCAAATATCCCGTTTGCTACCCATGTTTTAGTTCCCTCATAGCCTCGGGACAGACTACGCCTGAGACAA
>DFNM01000049.1 GCA_002376045.1 Firmicutes bacterium UBA3567 | reverse complement strand
TGATTTTTCTGAAACAATGCAGGCATAAATATCATTAACAATAGCACCTACAACGATTAGAAGCTGGGAATCCACAGTAGACATAACGGCAGCAAGGGGACCCGCCAGGATTAGACCCGCAACCCAGTTAGGGAATAATTTTGTGGTAACTGTAGGTACAACCAGATCACCCGACTCAATTCCCGGCACTAAAACCTTGCCAAAGGCTCCCAATAAATGCATACCCAGAATCAAGAACATGGAAACAACACTACCATAAATTTGCACCCATTATTAATATACCATTGAAATATGGCATTATCTTCAGCAGATTTCAGTCCTTTTTGTATTGTCAATGTTCGATAATCTAATGATGAAACCTTATTCCCAATTTTAAAATATATTTAGAATTATCTTTATCTATAGAGACTACTACAAAATCCCCTTCTTTCGGAACATACCAATAGAATTTAGGTTCAATAGTCCTGTTTTCATCAGCGAAAATTTCAATACTTTTACCTACTTGTTTTCCATTTAGAATCTTGCTCACATTTACTTTAATCCAACCTTCATCAACTTGTTCAACAGTTCCTAAAATTAAAGCATATTGGTCTCCATGTGTTAATCTCCATATTAAATCAGCAGCAAAAACATTTGTTGATAGTAATAATATTAATAAGAACAAGGAAATAATTGTAATTTTTCTCATTATGCTACACTCCTTTTGTGTATTTTAAAATAATATGTATCTTTATATGTTTTAACTTCCATAAATCCCCAAATCTTTCATAATTCACATCTTTTCCACTATTTTTTTTGTTCTTGAGTCCTCCTTTCAATCCCAAAAAAGTAGTTGTTGAAAAAAGGATTTTCCTTTATTTTAAATAAACATCCCCTTAATATAAAGGAAAATCCTATTCATTCTCAAACAATTTATCTATAGCCATTATATTTAATATTAAATTATCCCCTCTTTCTCAAGCTTTTTGAGCTCATCCTCTGTTATCCCCAGGTGTTTTTTCAGCACTTCCTCAGTATCCTGCCCCAAAGCCGGAGCAGGTTTGTCTATAATTCCAGGAGTTTCACTGAATTTTATGGGTAGATTGGGGAGTTTGAAGTTTCCAACACCGGGCTGATGGATTTCCACGAGCATCTCCCTTGCCTTCACCTGGGGGTCATTTACCACATCCTTTATATTATTAATTGGAGCGCAGGGAATACCGTTGCTATCCAGCAGTTCAAACCATTCCCGTGTTGTCTTCTTTTTGAATTCCTCCTGCAGGGTTGCATGGAGTTTACTGTAATGCTCGGTGCGGAGTTGATTGGATTTGTATCGAGAATCTTCCAGCAGATCCTTCCTATCTATTATGCGGCAGAATTTATCCCACAAGGTATCATTTCCAATTGCAATTATTATATAGTCGTCTTCTGTTTCAAATGCCTCAAAGGGAGTAATGGATGGATGTCTGTTGCCGATAGGCCTTGGAATCTCTCCACTTATCAAGTACCTGGCGATAGCATTTTCAAGGATAGCAACCTGACAATCCAGCATGGCTACATCCACTTTCTGTCCTATCCCTGTTTTGTTTCTGTGATTCAACGCCGCCAGAATCCCTATTGCCGTAAACATACCTGCTGTTATATCACCAATGGAGGCACCTACTTTTGTAGGGACACCATCAGTCTGGCCTGTAATACTCATGATCCCACCTAACCCTTGAACGATCAGATCATATGCCGGTTTTCGGGAATACGGTCCTGTATGCCCGAAACCGGAACATGCCGCATAAATCAGTTTTTTGTTGATGGTTTTCAGGGTTTCATACCCCAGCCCGAGCTTTTCCATTGTGCCAGGTCGAAAGTTTTCTACTACTATATCTGCTTCCCTGACAAGTTCCTTAAAAATCTCTTTGCCCCTATCGGTCTTAAGATTTAACGTTATGCTCTTTTTGTTCCTGTTTATACTTACAAAATAGGCACTCATGTTTTTAATAAAAGGACCAAATTCCCTTGAATCATCACCCGTTCCAGGACGTTCTATTTTTATTACTTCCGCTCCCATATCAGCAAGGATCATTGTACAGTAGGGCCCTGCCAATACCCTTGTCAGATCAATTACTCTGGTTCCTTCCAAAAGCTTCATTAAAACCTCACCCCTTGTTCGATATTTGTGTCAAAATAAAGAATAGCCCTTAAAGCACACAAAAGGCTTTTTAAAAGGGCTATTTCTTTAATACTCCAATTCTCCCCGGGAAGAATCAAAAGAAAATTCCTCCCCGCCCACATAAAAACTCTGTTCAAACATCATCTTGCAACCCAATTACACTGATACTCTAGGTTAAACCCTTCCTTTCGGGATGTAGCAGTTGCAGTTTATCCGGGGCATACACCTCCCTACATCAGGCTTACACGTTAAAGTTGTTGCGAATAATGCATAACACCCAGCCCCGCTCTATCATGGCTGGTCATGTTGTGGAGAGCAGACTGACCAAATAGCGCTACCGCAATCCATTTATCACTCTTTACAATCCCTATTTTTATACCCACATTGGCTGCACTGGGAACATCCAGCATAAAACCTCGTTCAGCTTCTATTGTAGCATGGAGAATAGCATGTATTTCCCTTGTTTCTTTTTGAATCACTTCACGATTTAAGGCTGCACCTATTACAGCATTTACAAGCTTTTTGTGTATTTCAACAGAGTTACCACCGACTTCAGTTACGGCACACTGATACCCTTCTTTTTCAAGCATTTGCTTTACAATGGATTCTGCTTCCCTGTTTTCGGTAATGGCCAGGAGCATTGCTGCTCTTCCAACTGAAGTTTTTGAATTAATAAACAAAGGAGCTCTTGTGCTGGAATCCATAAACATGCTCTCCTCACTACATACTTAAAAGCTATTATACATGTTTATTCTAGATTTGTTCTAAAAGTCCTTTAAACGATAAATATCTTTTATTAGTTTTTATGGTTCTTTTCCAAAACAGTTGGTTAAGGGTTAAGCTAAT
>DFNM01000227.1 GCA_002376045.1 Firmicutes bacterium UBA3567 | reverse complement strand
CACGAGACTTAGGACAACCTCTATTTAAGATTAATTCCTCATATTCGATGCATAATACTTCTGATCTTCTTCTGTAATTTTTCAGTACTCGCGTCCACTGTTCTCTTATTGGTCATCGTTAAGAAATTCTAGTATTTGGAATAATGTTACTCTTTAAAGAATTGGCACTTTAAATCACCTCATCATTTCATTTACAAAAATAACTTTGCGGTTTCTTAAATTAATTCCCCAATCAAATACACCATTATTATAGTTATAAACAATAACTTCAGGATGGTAATGTTTAATAACTCTACCTAAACTGAAACTTAATGAAACAGGTGTTGCTGCAAATAAATGAATTTTATTAACTCCCTTGTTCTTTAATTCGGTAACTACTTTCTCAAACTCTTTCTGATATATATCTATCTGAGCGTAATTAGTAATTCCCCATCGTTGAGGGTTTTCTAAACCGAAAGATATAATTTGAGATACATTAACAACTTTTTTAATATCGTTGTCACTAATTTTGAAAGATTGTTCAATTTTTAAGGCCATTTCATTATCTAAACTCTCATATTGGCTAATATTATTAACCAATGTAAGTGAAGTATTATAAATGCGTTTAAGTTCAAAAAAACCTTTACCTAGACATTCAGAGTCCATTCCTTGATATTCATATAATATTGGGTCATCAACATCAGTGAAACTAACACCGTCCAAAAAACCTAAAGGCACATGGGGAAAACCAATATAAATAAAAGAATTCTTGTTTTTCATTTGTCTTTTGGCTTTTTCAATAATTTTTTGCTGTTTTTGTATTATTTTCTCTAGATTTTGTTTATTAATGGTTCCTTCATCGGTAAATTCTTTATTAGTATTTAATTTATAAACTTTACATCCTGCTTCCAAATACTTGTTTACAATTTCAACGATATTTCCATCCTTCTTGGAGAAATTTGCAATCATTACATACTCTTTTTTTATAAAAGGAATATAATTTGTCAATGTATTAAATATTCTCTGAACAGTCTTATTGGTTTTATATGTAATAATTGCAATAAATCCCAAAATAAATAATAAGATTATACTGGCCAATTTATCTTCTTGAACCAATTTGATTAAACTATTAATCCATTTTAAATCCACTATAATCACCTTCATATATTTGTCGAATTGTTATTTTTGTTCGATCACCTATCCATATTTTAAATGATGAGATACCCGCTATTAAAAACACCAATAAATCAGTTGATGTCTCTGATTTTTTCATTAACTTCTTCCAATTAGTTAAATCCTGAAATGAATAATAGGGATTATCCTGATGATGGGTATGCCATTCCCCGAAGTACATTTTAGTGTATTGACTGTCTATCCATTTTTTCTCTAATAACTTGTTATGATTCTCGCTACGAATGTATCTTGTTCTTGAACAAAAATCTCCTTCCATTGGAGTTGTTAAATCCTCTATAACTATATCATATGAGTATTTGATAATTGAACCAATTAACATACCGCCTACTTCACAGTCCTCTATATTTAGTTGGCGCCTCTTATAGATTTCTGTCAGCACATCTTTATTGATTTTTATTTTTTTATTTCCAATGTCAATGATCATTTTCAAATTCTTCCTTTAGAACAATATTTACAGTTATGATTAATATAGTCAAAACTATCATTTACTAAATTATCTAAACTTTCATCATATCTTGCAGAAGTTTGATATCCATTAGCCTTAAAATCTATAGAACTTCCTTTCCATGAAATTAATGGATTACCTGTGACTTGATTGTTAATTACTCTTAACGCTAATCTAGAAGCAATCAGTGCTGTTTCCATAGAGTCAATACTACCGTAAGGTGTAAAAGTTCCAGAACATCCATTGATATTTTTTGTATACGGTTTATCGCTTCTTCCTGCAAATGAGACAGAGTTATTTAATTCTTCATCAAATAGACATTCATAGCAGCCTTTATCGCCATTGTTTACCAGTAGAGCGTGTCCTCCTAATCCGTATGCTTCAACCCATGTAAAAATCGCAGGCGTTTCTGTTTCTAATATTAATTTATTGAGCCTTCTTTCAACATTAGGGTCTCCAAGTGCAATTATCACCAAATCGTAATCCCTAAAGTTTATCTTCCCATTCTTAATAAGCAACAATATATCTTTATCAAAAATTTTAATCTCTGCATTTGGATATCTTTTTTCAATTTCATCTTTTAATAATAACACCTTCTTCTCACTTTTAATCGCTTTATTCATTCCCAAAAAATGTCTATAGGAATTAACTAAATGTAATTCATCGTTATCAACAATAGTAAAATTCTTTAAGCCTGATCGGGCCAGTAAGAAAAGTATATCACTTCCAACTGAGCCGCATCCAATTATTAAAATCTTACAGTTACTTGTTATTCCGCTGCCTCTTTCTATTAAAGAACGGTTATCATATCTATGAATATATATCGGATAAATTTCAAATTTGTCTCCTATACCAGACTCAATAATAGGATTGCATCTTTTGCTGTAACTTGCTACTTTTTTATACCACAACCCTATCATAACTCTGGATCCTGTTAATAAGGGAATCTCTAGTAAATAATAATAGTTCCTCTTATTTGCTGTAATTGATTCTAATCTATTCAATTTCTCTGGACTAACGCTATTCTTTATTAAATTTTCAATATCTTTTGCACTCCAAAATTCATCTAATTGAGGGACAGGTCCGTCGTATGTCTTGTCTAATGGTATGAACAATGCTTTATTATGTAATTGCACTTTTATTTTTTTCTCCAATAAATTTTCTAATACATTCATTGAATCTTTGTCATTTTTTAAAAAGGCAAATGGATGATCTCTTATTGTATATACACTTATTTCTTCGATTTCATTGCCGGGTGTATATAATGATAAAGCCTTTTCTAATTTACTCAAAGTACTAAAATAGTAATTAAATTCCTTATGATATTCAACTATTTCATTGCTCTCAAGCAATACATTTTCAACTTTTTCAAAAACTAAATCCAATGCTACTTTAGGGGCATCACTCCAAATAATCCCTTCTTTGTCTAAATAGCATATTGCTCCGCTTTTCAAAATATGTGGTTTTCTAGGAATATGAAATTTCGTTTTATCAATTTCTACATGAGGTAATTTAGCAGGAAAAAATTCATCGAAAATTATTATGAGAGGTATCTCATATCCATTCCTCAACTTAAAATTTACTCTAAAACTATTTTCTTCAGTATATTCTGATATTTTGCTAAGGTACTTTTTTTCGCCTAATAATTCTTTTAATTTCTCTTGCATTTCTGTATCATCCCTTTAAAGCAGAACTAGATGAAGGGGCACTGGAACTACCTACTTGATATCTGCTTTCTTTTGGTTCGGGAATTGGAAATTTGTCTCCAAAATAATTTGATAGAAGTTTACATGCTGTATGAGGGTCACAGTCTTTTTCAGCCTTCAGTAAAGCACTGTATAAGTCATTCAACTTGTGATAAAAGTCGGTCATTTGAAGTTCTGTCATTTTGCTAAAAATATTTTTATTGGGTATAACAGGCAATTCAAAATATATTGAGTATAAGTATTCTTTTCTTTCAGCGTCCCATCTTATAGTAAATTTATCCATTAGACTTTTGACAAAGTTTATAAGGGCTTTTAAATCTACATACTCTATTTTTCCTGATAAGTGGTTGTACTCAGTATATGGAGTAAACATTTCCACTGCAGCAATAGTTATACCAATACTAGGTGGTCGAGAATTTCCATCAGACTTAAAGCATATGTCTTTCCACTTCTTCATATATCTCACTATTCGTTTGAACTGCTTTTTATCGTCACCTGCAAATCTGTTTTTAATATATTCATTTAAACCAATTGGATCTGCTGGCTCCCAATACTTGTTCTCCTCATTAGAATGTTCTTTCCCCCATGCAAGATATAAATTACTATCGTATTTTGATTTCGCATATACTGGTAAATCCACATGATAAATTGGTTCATTTTCTTGAGAATAAGTTATCGTTACACAAGGATTTTTAATTTTAGGTGGTATCGCAGTGTGACCTTCCATTATATCTTTAATCCATTTTTTTATTTCTGTAGGATCATCATAGTCTTCGATATATAAATCAAATATTGCTCCTTCATCAATATCATAATCACCATCTTCTGGTACAATCCCTAAATCCACTGCATAACTTCCTTGGTCAAAAAATTCTACATTTGGTGTTCCATTTTCATCATTCTTAAATTTCTTTTTTAAACCTTCTTTTATTTTATTTATTATAATATCCCTTTTTTCTCTTAATGTCGCATTTTCATCAAACCTTTTAAGTTTGATTTCGTCATGAAATTTTTCAAATTGCTTTTGTATTTGAGCCATAATTTTACCCCCTTTATCTTTGTTCAATAATTTTACTTAAAAATTTAGTTGTAGTTGAATAATTTGCAATTCCTACCTAAAAAATTATATATTTACAAATATTTATCATAAACTTCTAACCTTTTCTTTATCAGTTCATCATTCGGATCCAATCTAAGAGCATATTTGAAATAAGCCCTTGCTTTACTGAAATCTTTTTTAATGTCATAGGCATGCCCTAATTTCTTTACAATATATAGAAGGCCTGGAGTTTCCTCATTGATCTGCTCCAATATTTCAATTGCTGTATCTGTTTTATTAGCCAAACCACATGCAATGGCCAACCGATATTTATAGTTAATATTTTCCGGATTCTTTTTGGATAAGTATTCATACAACATCATTGCTTCATCATACTTCTTAAGTTCCATGTAAACTTTGGCTTTCAGATAGAATACATTATCTTTAAAACTCTCCCTCCTAACCTCTTCAACCTTATCCATTTCAATTTTTTCAATTATGCTTAAACTATCATAATATCTTTTTTGATTAAAATACACATAAGCCATATGATACAGGACATCCTGCGTCATATTACCGTTCTCTTTTTGGTATTTGAGTATTGTTTCTGCTTCGTCAAACTTGCCATCTTGATACAAGTTAATCACAGTCTGCATCCAATCTTTGCCCAACTCATTTTCAATTATAGTATGCTTGACAAAATCAGATTTCCGACCATTTTGGTTTATTGCGCGAATAAAATCTTCTTTAAATTCATCAACACTTTGATACCTGTCTTCCGGCTGTCTCTCCAACGCCCGCATAATGACATTTTCAATCTCTTTAGATATGCTGTCGTTAATTTCCCTTGGTCTCGGAAAAGGAACATTATTAATTACTTGAATAGGGGTTTCATGAGGCGTTCTTCCGGTAAGCAACTGATATAATAATACCCCTAAGGAATATATGTCAGATATAAGATATCTTTTGTTGGAACCTGCAATTTCAGGAGCCATATAAGCCCATGTTCCGCCGGCATCTACAGTTTTTACAAAGACATTTTCAATAAATTTGCTCGTCCCGAAATCGGTAATCTTTACCCTATCACCATTAATAAGGATGTTTTGAGGCTTTATATCCCCATGACAAATTTTTTGGTTGTGCAGGAATTTCACGCCCTCAAGAATTTCTAAAAAAATTTTAAAAATATCTTTGAATGTCTTTGGATTCCTAAATCCATTATCAGTTAATTCTTCAGATAAACACTTTCCGGGAAAATACTCCATTTCTATAACAAAGACCCCGTCTACCCTTCCCATCCAGTTGATTTTAATAATATTGGGATGATGCTGCCCGACAAGTCTTTGTCCTTCTGATAAAGCATTGTCCCCTCTTTCCTGATCTTTTGGTATCTTTAACGCTACAATTTCTTCTGTCTCCAACTTAAGAGCAGACCAGACATAGCCAAAAGTGCCTTCACTGATATATTCTTTTAATATGTATTTATCTCCCAACCTTAAATCTTTTTTGGGATAAAAACTGTACCTTTTTTTAGCCATTTACATCACCTGATTCTTATCCATTGATTAAGGGTTAAAGAATTTTTATCCCCCGAAGCAACACAGTGATAAACCATGTATTGTGTTATCCTGCCATTAATTCCAGGTACTCTTGTACCATTTTTCATAACAAATCCCTGATCAAAAATGTTAATGTAGTTTGATATATCTCCTGGCGTAACTTTTGGGTATGTCCAGTAAACAAATAATATCAGCGGTATGTTCCCACCCAGTTGGTGATAAGCAATCAGAAGGTTTTGGATTTTTTCTTCCAGTTTTTTGTTCTTATTTCTGTTTCTTTCATACCTTTCAAATTCACAAATAAGCAAAGGCCTGTTGTCTTCGGTAGAATACCAGATGGAATCGGGTCTAACCGAGAGTTCTTTATTTACCGAATAAATTGCTCTTGTTTCTGCTACCTTTTCAGCAAAACTGCCGGAATTATAATTTGATTCACAAGGATAAACAGGGCATTCGGAAATGGCCGTAACACCTTCAATGGTCCGTGCTATCGCTGTTATATAATTTAACCCAATGGAATGAACAGTTTCCGAATAATCCCTGACTCCAAATTTAGTAATCATCGGAAATAACTTTTTTCTAATTTTACCGGTAGCAAATTCATCACTTATATATTTTATTAATTCAACTTTATCCATTGAAAACGCCCCACTCATCAATCACTTCAGGTGATTCTCCCCCATGTATCAATGCCTTGGATCCAACCTTTACTAAAAGCGGTGCGGGTATAGACCTTCCGCAAATTAATGCCTCTCCTGTACTTAATGACGGCAGTTCTTCAATATCGGATTTTGAAAACATATCGCTTGTTCTGGCAATAAACCTTTGATCGTCAGGGTTTTTTAATCTCATGGTAATTATGGTATTGCATTGTGAAGTCACATCAGGGTCCAGTTTAGAAGGTCTTTGGGATACTATGGCAAAGCCAACTCCAAATTTTCTACCTTCACTGGCAATCTTTTTAATGATTTTCTTGGAAATGCTCGGCGTCCCGGCAGGCGCAAAATTGTGGCCCTCTTCATATACCAAAAAGCATGGCCTGATTTGTCTTTTCTTATCAGCAGAGGCCCTCATAATTTCACTGGATATTAAGGCAGTAATAATTTGCTTTGCATCATCCGACAATCCCTGCAAATCAATAATAACTAATCTGCCTTTTTTATCCCCCTTTTCCCCTACCATTTCATAAATATCAGTCGGATCACCAATTGCCCTTGTATAAAAACTTCTTGCTTCATTTATAACACGGCTTAATTTTGCTGATGCTACAGCAGCGCTTCTTCCGCTTAAAGCCCTCGCTTCCGAAGGGCTTAATTCCTCCCAAGCCCTCAACTCTTCCAAATCACCTGCTAAAATCTCCCTCAAGTCCTGGATATCTCTTGGAGGGTTTTTAAATTTTGTCTGCCAATACCTTATCGCAACATCCAATACCCTTTCCTGGGGTTCTGTCAAACCGGGAAGTATGGAAGATAAATCATCCATGTCCAGGCGGTCAAACTGGAGGGCAAGATGGATGTTTTTATTCATATATTTATAATCAAAGTCTTCTATTTGCGGAGTATATACCTTAATACCGCCACCTGCTGCCTGCAACTTTTGCAGTGCTTCCTGAATTTTTATGATGCTTTCTTTGTCCTTTTTATCTTCAATATAATCCAAATCTTTGTTGAAATGAATCTCCCCCCTGGCAAAGGCTTTTCCGTATTCCCCGTGAACATCAAAAACAACAACCGTTCCATTCATCTGGGCAACCAGCCTTTCAATAATCCGCCCCACCGTATAAGATTTGCCGGAACCGGTCATCGCAAGGACCGCCAAGTGTTCTGTAACCAGTTTATTGACATCCAAATACACCGGAACAATGTTGTCGCCTTTTTCATAACCGATAAGGTTGCCTATATGTATACTTGTGTTTTCGTCAAATTTATAAAAACCTGATAGGAAGTTATAATCTACACCATATACTTTTTCTCCGGGATTTAACGGCCTTCTGGGAATTTTGATTTGTCCTGAAGAATCCCTGTATCCTACTAATTCGATTGTTCCAAACAATGTTTCTCCCGTAACCTGTGCACCCGGCAATATCTCCAAATCGGACAAGCCTTCGCCCATATTTGAATTGTATAAAATGTTCGTTCTTGAAATGGACACAATTCTGCCAAGGACATAAGTTTCTGGCTCATCCAATGATTCCCTGTGCTTTATTTTTACAAATTCACCTCTCCTGGCAGAATAACTGTCTTTTAGCGCTACTTTGATGTCGTTCGGATTTCCCGTGTTTCCAATCAGTTTTCCGATATACTTATCCATAAAACTCTCCCCCTTTGCCGATTACTCCTCATACACATCCATGTCCTCTTTCCATACAGCCTCCAGTTCCTCATTTTTGAGCATTTCTTTGGCGTGTGTTTTATAATATTCCAATACCCCGGGCTTTGCCTGAATGGGTTTTAAGGCATACTCAGCATACCAAAGGGGAATTGGCTTAGCCTTTGCCTGATCAAAGGTAATTAAAGTCATAATCTCCGAACACAACTCATCTAACATTTTCGAATTCCAATCCTGTGCTCTCCCTAAAACTTCAATCAGCAGGGGAGGGGTATTGTTGCCGGCTTTCATATGCATCCCCATAAGCCCCAGTTCTCTGACTGATGCAGGCTCAAGACGGTTATCGGTATTGACTGCATCAAACTGAAAGGCAGCCGTCCTTGACCTTTTAACAAGGATACCTTTTAACAATCTCCTTATTCCAACGCTTTTCATTTTGTTCATATATTCATCCAATTTGACAGTTATATCATCTGCTATTTTGTCGGGAACGTATTTTATGTTTTCTTTGGTCAGGGCAAAAAATACGGCCCCAAACCTCTTATTGCCGACAGAGGCAATTTTCACTCCATTTTTGTTGAAAGGGTATATTTGTTCCTTGTACTTAAGCCAAAAACCCTCAATCACTTCTTTACATTGCTCATAATACTTTAAAATATCAGTCCTGTCCGCAACCGGTTCGTCGGCACGCTCCAATAATAATGGGGTATCGACTAATATTAAATCCGGTTTGTCCACATCTTCCATTGCCTCAGCCAATAATTTATATGCGTTCATTATATCTATAAACTTCAACTTTTTTTGGGAATCCAAATCGTCTATTTCATCAACATCCACAATACTTTCCTGCCTGGTTTGATAAATTGAGCCTTCATTAATGAATACATCCTGTCTCACTGCCCCTGCCGCATATAATATTCCTCCAAAAGCATTGGTAGTCCGGTGGGAAGTGGAAATTCCGGCACATCGTATTGTAATTGGATTGATAAGGTCCAGTGTGCGGATTACGCCTCCCTGCTTCAGGAGAGGGGCAATTTTATCAATGAACCTCATTTTACTTGACAGTTTTGACACTGTGGCAGGCAGCCCCAACTGAACACTGGCTACCAAACTCTGAGCCACCGGCACCCCGATGTCTTTTTTACCACTCATCTTTTAACCTCCTCTCCCTCAGCACATTAACAAAGGCTTTTAGTTTTTTGTCCTCAATTAATTTTTTGGACTTTTCTGATACTCCTTTTTCAATAATAAAGCCATTATTTCTTAAATCATTAACTGCCTTTTCTGCCTCTTCAGGAGTTGTTTTATATCCAAAAAAAACTCTAATATATTCAACTAAATCTGCATTAATACCGTATCCTGCCGCTAACAACATGATGGTATATAAATGTACATCCGATAAAATGAAACCATCGGCAGAAGCCTCTTCTTTTTTTTCTGTTTTCCTGTCAACCAGACACTGATAAAATAACCGTCTAAATTCATCATGTTTGCCTGTCAGTTTATAATCAAACAAAGGCAGTGTAATGATTGTAATAACCCCGCTCCCGGTATCTTTACGGTAGTGAACACCAAAAATTCCTGAATCATTTTGGAAAAAAATATCATTTACTTTGCCTTCAATTCTGTAAAAACAATGTATGTCTTCATAAACAAGGTCTTTTCCTCTTACTACAGACAGTTCCGTTGAAGTATTGAATATCTCTTTAAGGTTCAACTCCGTCCAGGAAGGCACAAGAATTAATTGGTTTTCGGGATCTTGGGCCCAGTTATTCAGTTTTTCAACCTCTTTTGAATCCATTCTGCAAAGCAGAATCCCCGGCAAAAGGAGGGTCCCCTGCTTTGCTTCATGGATACTAACTTCCTTTGTTCCGACGTACTTTCTAAGGACCTTGTATTCCATCCTGCCGCTGTATTCTTTTAGAATTTGAATAATCATATAACCTCAACCCTCGTGCGAATCAAT
>DFNM01000121.1 GCA_002376045.1 Firmicutes bacterium UBA3567 | reverse complement strand
AAATGTCCTAAATGTAATTTTTATGAAAAGGGGGAAACAAAGATGTTTAGAAAGAAAAAAAGTAGTGTGGTTATTGTTTCAATTGTTTTTACCGTTCTGGCTTTAATCTGTGTAGGCTGTGGTGGCGGACAAGAACAGGTTGATGTTGGGAAGGAACAGAAGGAACAAGCAGAAACAAAAGGAGACCTAGAACTCAGATCAGCAGATGTGGTTGCAGTAACAAGTCCATATACAATTGGAATGAATGAAAAATTTATACCGCTATTAAAGGAGAGGTCGAATGGAAGAATAAAAGTTACTCATTATCCTGCAGGCCAGTTGGGAAGTGATTCAGGGATAGTAGAAGGTATAAAATTGGGAACCATAGATTTTGGATTAGTAGGAACCGTACAAAGCAAAGTTACAGAAGCTTTCTATTTACCGTTTTTATTCAAAGATTCAGAACACATGCATAGAGTGATAAATGGAGAGATTGGGGAAAAGCTAAAGGAAAAGTTTTATGAAGAAACTGGTATAAGGATGATAGGTTATGTGTATTTTGCACCGAGAATGTTAACTGCTAATAAGCCAATCCACAATTTAGAAGATTTAAAGGGACTAAAAATTAGGGTGCCTCAGATGCCACCAATGATTGCAACATGGAAAGCATTAGGAGCAAGCCCCACGCCAGTAGCTTTTACAGAGTTGTTTACAGCGTTACAGACTGGAACGGTGGATGCTCAAGAGAATCCGTTTGAGATTATATATAACAACAGTTTTTATGAGGTTCAAAAATATGTAATGGTAACAAATCACAGTACTCCGGTAAGATTTTTTATAGTAAATGATGACCTCTGGCAGAGTTTTTCAAAAGAAGAACAGAAGATGATTGAAGAAATCTGGAGACAAACAGCCCAATATATTGAAGAATTGTATAAAGAAAATGAGCAGGAATATATCAAGAAATTAAAAGAAAAAGGTATGATATTTATTGAACCTAATATAGAAGAATTTAGAGAAGCAACAAAAGATGTTTGGAAGGATTTTGCTCCTGAAGCGTGGGGAGAAGGAGTTTATGAGGAAATTCAAAAACTTAGGGATTAGGAGGCGTTGGTTAAATTGGATAAATATTTAGCTGCTGCAATTCAGATAGACAGTCAAAATAATAAGGAAGAAAACTTACAAAAAATTGAGTATTTTATTGATGAAGCAGTAAAAAAAGGAGCCAAACTAGTGGGAATGCCTGAAATGGTCAATTTTATAGGGGAAGAAGAAGATGAATTTATTAATGCTGAAAGCATTCCTGGTCCAACAACTGAAAGATTGATGAGAAAGGCAGAACAACACAAGATATGGCTACATTGCGGAAGTATCTTAGAAAAAATTGAAGATGAAAAAAAGTTGTATAATACAAGTGTGCTTTTGAGTCCTGATGGCAAAATTGCAGGAAAGTACAGAAAAATTCATTTGTTTGATGTCAAAGTGACAAACGGCCCTTCGATGATGGAATCAAAAACAAAAAAACCTGGAAATGAAATAACAGTAGTGGATACAGAATTGGGTAAAATTGGGTTGAGTATATGTTACGACATTCGGTTTCCCGAACTATATAGGATAATGATGTTAAAGGGTGCTCAAATCGTTTTTACACCAGCAGAGTTTACATTATACACTGGTAAAGACCATTGGGAACCGTTATTAAAGGCTCGCGCTATTGAGAATCAGTGTTATATTATTTCTCCTGCTCAAATAGGAATTAAACCACTGTTTCAGACTTATGGTAAGAGCTTAATAATCGATCCATGGGGAAATGTGATTGCTAAAGCAAGTGATAAGGAAACAGTTATTTTAGCTGAAATAGATATCCAGTATTTAAAGAAAGTTAGAACGCAAATCCCTTGTTTAACAAACAGAAGACCTGATGTATATAAATGGGATCAACCAAAGGAGGTAGAATGAAAATATGAGCATAATAATTGAGAACATACAAAGACCTACTTCAAAATTAATAGAACGATTTAAAAAAGTATCACCTTGTGAGCTTGGACATGAACTAGAATTTGGATTTGTGTCTTCAGAACTCAGACCATTTATTGAGAAACTCCATTTTGCTGGCCCTGCTTTAACAGTAAGAATTCCCCCTAATGATTCGACTATGGTATACAAAGCGCTTGATTTAGCAAAACCAGGAGATGTGATAGTAGTTGACATGCAAGGAGAAACTAGACATGCGTGTTGGGGAGAAGTAACCACATTAACTGCTATAAATAAAGGTCTTGTTGGAGCAATAATTGATGGTCCTATTACTGATAAAAACGAAATCAAAAAGATGAATTTTCCTGTTTTTGCTAGATGCACCTCTGCTTTGACAACCAAATTATTAGGTTATGGAGGAGATATAAACATACCAATTCAATGTGGTGGAGTTCCTGTAAACCCAGGGGATGTAGTTTTAGCAAATGAAAATGGAGTGTTAGTTATACCTTTAAATTTAGCAGAAGATTTGATTAAGCTGGCAGAAAAAGCAGAGGAGAAAGATCTCATTAGAAAGAAAAGGATAAAAGCAAAAGAGCCTATTCTCGAGATTATGGGAATAAATAAAATTATTGAAGGTATGAAAATCAAAAAAACAAATTGAAAATCCGAATTTGACGAATAATAACACAGAAGCTTAGGATACCGAGCTTTTATGTTACAGTTTGTGTTTCAGACAAAACCTAGACTATAACACAAAAGAAATATAACAAAAATATTTCAGCTTTTCCTCAAGGGATCAAGTTAAGTAATAGGTTTACATCTAGACTGATGCTGCCTTTTTATGGGATAAACAGGGGCTTATTTCTCCAACCTGACAAAGACTCTTTAATGAACCATCACAGATTCAAGTCATATATAAAAACCTCATATATAAAAACTCATATATAAAAACCTGATAAAAGGCTATGCAAAGCCTTTTGTCAGGTTTTTTTTGTCGTGATCTTTAAAAATCACCATTATTAACACAAATTTCAACAACCGCTAATACATTTTACGGGCGGTTAAGGTTTTAGGGTTTTAGACGGTATATGAAAAGGACTTAGTTTCCGCTGGGGGATCGCGGCGGAAGTCCCCTGGGAAATCAGGAGGTGAATTGCTAGCGTAGCTTAGGATATGTAGACAGAGTTATCCATATATTCCCGGATAGAAAGAACTCCCTTTACTCTAAAATTTTCTCCAAAGCAGGATAACCGGTTGCCTTTTCAGTATTTCTTTGGTAAAAGCAATGCTGGGGGGAGTGATACTTATGGGTCGACCCACCTTTTATCGCCAGCGGATCAGGTATG
>DFNM01000093.1 GCA_002376045.1 Firmicutes bacterium UBA3567 | reverse complement strand
TTCACCTGCGAAAGTTGAGTTAATTATAAATCCTTTTATAATTTCTATAGGTTTTTTTAACTTTTATAATAAACAGCTTCGTCTCCTCAAAAGGAATATTTTCTATGCTTTTAGCACCAAAATCAATCTGTTTTCTCTCCATCCATTTCTTAACATTGCCCCTTCCGCCATTATAAGCCGCCAACACAAGATCAATATCATTGTTAAATTCCCTTCTCAATTGATTTAGGTACCATGTCCCAATTTTTATGTTTGTTTCCGGGTCAAACAAATCCCCTGGTGAAAACGCCTCAAGACCCATCTGTTCCGCAGCCCATCTGCCGGTTTCCGGCATTATCTGCATCAAACCCCTGGCTCCTTTGGCCGATATAGCACCGGGCAAAAATTTGCTTTCTACTTTAATAATTGCCACAACAAGATAGGGATCCAGGTCATTGATTTCCGAATACTTAAAAATTATTTCCTCAAAATGAAGAGGATACGCCAACCTTAAAAACCATTTGGAATTGATAAAAATAATTATCAAAACTGCTAATAGAATTATTACCATAATGCCGAATACAAGTCTCATCCTCTGAAGGTTAAAAACAAAATACACTTTTATTAATATCCTCCTGATTTTTTAATTATCTTTTCCCACAATTTTTTGACTTGATTTTTGGTCTCTGAAATGGTCCCATTATTGTATATTACCCTGTCAGCATATTTTATTTTTTCATCTGTAGACATCTGTGAATTGATTCGCTTTAAAGCCTCCTCATGTGTCATGTCTTTTTCTCGCTGGAGGAGGCGTTTTATTTGGATTTTGGGGTTTACGTATACTACCCAGACCTCATCTACCAATTTATCAAGACCCGTTTCAACAAGCAAAGGGGCATCAATCACTATGATCCTTGTTTTGTCTTTTTTCTCCAAACGGGCTACCGTATTTTTTATTTTTTCAACAATTCTAGGGTGGGTTATTTCGTTCAGCATTTTTAGTTTTGCTGAATCATAAAAAACTATTTCAGCCAGCTTTTTTCTGTTTAAGCTCCCGTCCTCATTCAATACATCCTTTCCAAAGCATTCTACTATTTCTTCCAATGCAGGTGTCCCGGGTTTTACAATCTTTTTAGCAACCTTATCAGCATCTATCACAATGGCTCCTAACTCCCTTAAAAACCTGGATACAGTGCTCTTACCACTTGCAATGCTCCCAGTAAGCCCAATTCGAATTACCATCAACCTCCTTTTGGATAAT
Organism: Firmicutes bacterium UBA3567; assembly: GCA_002376045.1. Classification (GTDB taxonomy): domain Bacteria; phylum Bacillota; class Thermosediminibacteria; order Koleobacterales; family UBA3567; genus UBA3567. Next base: position 2,778 of record DFNM01000093.1, on the reverse strand, counting down.
GTTACTCGATCTTTTCCATGTTATACAGATTACTGCCCACCTTTAAATCGACAACCAGAGGCACCTTCAATTCAATGGTGTTTTCCATCTTTGCTTTAACCATTTCCTTAACCTGTTTCAATTCTGCTTCGGGACAGTCAAAAATGAGTTCATCATGGACCTGCAACACCAGCTTTGTAGAAAGTTTTTTTGCTTGAATCTCATTGTATACATCAATCATAGCTTTTTTGATGATGTCCGCAGCACTTCCCTGAATGGGAGTATTTATGGCTGTCCTCTCAGCAAAACTCCTTACATTGTAGTTCCTGCTGTGTAAATCCGGCAAATAACGCTTTCTGTTTAGAATCGTTACAACATACCCATTTTCTTTAGCAAATTTTACTGTCTCTCTAACATAATCCCTCACCCCCGGATATCTTTCGAAGTAATTATCTATATACATGCTTGCTTCCTTTCTGCTGATACCCAGATCTCTGGAAAGTCCATAATCGCTTATTCCATAAACTATCCCGAAATTAACTGCCTTGGCTCTGTTGCGCATCTCAGGTGTAACTTCATCTACGGGCACATTGAATACTTCTGAAGCAGTTTTAGCATGAATATCCTGTCCGGTTTTGAAGGCTTCTATCAGATTTTCATCCCCTGAAATGTGAGCAAGAATCCTCAGCTCAATTTGCGAGTAATCAGCTGACAGAAAGCGGCGGCTTTTGTCAGCAGGGATAAAAACCTTGCGTATTTTTCTCCCCATCTCCAGTCTTACAGGAATATTCTGCAGATTGGGCTCAGTGCTGCTGATTCTTCCTGTTGAAGTTATGGTCTGATTAAAGCTGGAGTGAATCTTGCCCGTATGGGGATTTATAACATTGATGAGCCCGTCAACATAAGTGGTTTTTAGTTTCATCAAAGTTCGATACTCTATGATCTTTTCTATTATTTCATGCTGCAGCTTGAGCTGTTCCAGCACTTCAGCACTCGTGGAATAACCCGTTTTTGTCTTTTTGATTACCGGCAATTGGAGTTTTTCAAACAGCACCTCACCCAGCTGTTTGGGAGAATTTATGTTGAATTTCATTCCAGCATCTTCATAAATCCTGTTCTCCAGCAGCCCGACTTTTTGACTGAACTCTTCTGATAATCTCTTTAATTCCTGCAAATCAACATTTATACCTGTAAATTCCATATTGGCAAGAATCTCTATAAGGGGCAGCTCGATTTCCTTGTATAATTTATAAAGGCTGTTATCCTTCAGCTGTTTTTCAAGGAGTTCTTTCAACTCCAGTACAGCTTTTACTCTCCCACACGAAAACTCTGCCTGCTTCTCCTCCTTGATTTCAGAAAACTTTCTGGCTTTCCTGCCTTTCCCCAGCAAATCCTCCCTTATGGGTATTTTTCTTTGAAGACTGGCTGCAGAAATGCTCTGCAAATCATGGTTTGATTTGGAAGGATTCAATATATATGAAGCCAGCGCAGCATCAAAAGCATATCCCCTTAAGCTTATTCCATATCTTTTGAGGCATATAATATCATACTTAATATTATGAGAAATTTTCTCAATTTGCTCATTTTCCAAAACATCTTTTAAATGTACCAGAACCTTTTCAGTTTCTAAACTCCCCCTGTTTTTTAATGGAATGTAGAAAAGTCCTACTTTCTGTATTCCAATGGAAATGCCTACAATCTCTGTTGTCATGGGATTGTTTGTTTCACCTTCTATTTTAAAAGAAATTTGTCCAGCATCCCTTATTTCTGAAATCATATTATTCAAGTGTTCATACGTATTTATGATGCTGTACTCCAAAGTTTCTTTATCTTTCTTCCCCAGTAAATCCATCTCCCTTATAAGACTGTGAAACTCCAGCTCACCAAAAAGCTTTATTACTTTATCCTCATTCATCTCCCTCAACTTACACCGGGAAATATCTATATCCAGTGGTATATCTGTTATTATTGTAGTCAACTTTTTGCTCATGAAAGCCTGGTCTTTAAATTTCACAAGGCTTTCTTTTATCTTTTTCCCTTCAACTTTATCAATATTATCATAAATATCTTCCATGCTTTTAAATTTTTTCAAAAGCTTTGAAGCCGTTTTTTCTCCTATGTTTGGAACACCCGGTATGTTATCAGAAGGGTCTCCCATTAGACCTTTAAGGTCACAGACCTGAGAGGGCAATATGCTGTACTTTTGTTTTATCTTTGCTTCATCATATTTTTCTACATCCGTAATTCCCCTTCGAGTGAGGTATACCATAACTCTGTCTGAAACCAGTTGTAAAGCATCCTTGTCTCCTGTGACGATACAACTGCATATACCTTCTTTTTCAGCCGCTTTTGCCAGAGTTCCGATTATATCGTCAGCTTCAAAACCTTCTTTTTCTATAATTTGAATATTAAAAGCCCCCAAAACTTCTTTCAATATAGGAAATTGGGATGCAAGCTCAGGAGGAGTTTTCATTCTCTGAGATTTGTATTCTGAAAACTCTTCATGACGGAAAGTAGGGCCTTTTTTATCAAAAGCCACAGCGATATAATCGGGTTTTTCTTCTCTGAGCAGTCTCAATAACATTTTCACAAAACCGAAAACTGCATTTGTAAATACACCCTTACTGGTCTTGAGGAGCGGTAACGCATAAAAAGCTCGGTGGGCAAGACTGTTACCATCTATTAACAGCATCTTCTCATCTCTTTTCAATGTGTTTCCCTCCTTTTTCTGTTTAATATTATTTCACCAAATTCATTTAAAAACCTTTTTTTGTTCAGAATCGAGTAGCTAGAAGTCGG
>DFNM01000148.1 GCA_002376045.1 Firmicutes bacterium UBA3567 | reverse complement strand
TTCTTTTTAGATTTAGGTTTATCAGGGGCCCACTGATGACTGCATACCTTACATTGGAGTTTCTGATAGCCACCAGTGTCTTTACCGAAGCTATATAGGTATGCAGCAGGGGCATCACAGACAGGGCATGCATCCACGTCTACATCAAGGGGTTTAATGCGTCTAACAGGTTTAATAGGATTGCCGGTGGCTTCAGCTTCAGCCAGTATTTTTCTATAATCCTTTTTCCGTTTTTCCTTTTCGATGATAGGGAGAGGATCGGTAAGAGGAGACAGTTTCTTGTATCCTGTAGGTTCGACATCTTCAGGTGGCTTAATATCGACTCTAAAGTAGTTAGATGCGATCACAAACACCTTCAGGATAAAGTTTAACAGATAAGCTAACAGGAAATTGCGTAGTGGTTGGCGAAACATGATATAGGATTCCCTCCTTTTTGGGGTTTGGTTTGAATTTTTGCCAACTACTACCTACGACTTCAGGGGGAGGGAATCCTTCTTTTTCCCCAAACCTTTTTATAAAAAGGTTTGGGGAAAATAAAACCATAAAAATATAGCGTCTTATCTGACGCTACGAAAATAGGTGGCGGAGGTACCGTTGGATGTGCAGGAATTGGTAAACACCAAGCCCGATGGCTACACCGTTGCAGGATTTAATTTGCCGCATATTATTCTGCAGCCAATGGTAAGAGAAGATGCGGGATATAAAACTGAACAGATTAACCCTATTTATATCTTTCAGGCTACTCCCAATGTTTTGGCAGTGCGAAAAGATAGAGAATTTAAAACTCTGGAAGATTTCGTAAATTACGCTAAAGAAAATCCCGGTGCTGTTACAATTGCTGGGAGTGGTAGTTATAGTGCTAATCATCTCGGGACTTTAGAGTTTAACAAGATAGCAGGTATTGAGACTACTTATATACCATTATACCATGTAGCGGTTCCGGGGAAGCAGTTCCACAGTTATTGGGCGGTCATGTAACTGCTTTGATGACCTATACAACTATGGGTATTAAGCACAGTGATGAAATGAGGGTTTTGGCGGTTGCTGCTGAAGAGAGAGTTCCCGCTTTGCCTGATGTGCCAACATTTAAGGAATTGGGATACGATTATGTTGAAGGGGCTTACCGCGGTATGGCAGGACCTCCAGGTTTGCCCGAGGAAATAATAAAAATCCTGGCTGAAGCTAATCGAAAGGTTAATCAAGATGCTGAGTTCAAAGACAAATTGGAAGGTATGAGTTTCAAATTGGTTGATTTTGGTCCTGAAAAATGTAAAAAGTTAATTGCTGAAAAAACCGAGTATTACCAAAAGATATTAAAGGAATTAGGTTTAATAAAGTAATAAGAAAGGCACCCACTTAATTAAGTGGGTGCCGAGGCTTAAATTGGCAGTTTTCTATCATGTTCATTTAGAGGGGAGGGTAAAATGGTGGGTACTATTTTAGAAGCATTGATAGCAATTTTTACTTTGAAAAATCTGTTTTTCATGTTATTTGGAGTAACAGCAGGCATGGTAGCTGGAGCCTTACCGGGTTTTTCGGCTACTATGGCTGTAGCTTTAATTGTTCCTTTTACATTTACCATGGATCCTATCACAGGATTGGCTACCCTGGGAGCTATATATTGTGGTGCAATCTTTGGTGGGGCTTTTTCTGCTATCCTGGTTAATACACCTGGAACTCCTTCTTCCATTGGAACGACTTTCGACGGTTATCCAATGACAAAACAGGGTCGGGGCGAGGAAGCTATTTATACAGCTACCTTTGCTTCTGCTGGTGGTGGATTGATAGGTACCTTAATTTTAGTTTTTCTCTCAATTCCTTTAGCAAGAGTTGCCCTTAAATTTGGTCCTCCTGAATATTTTTGGGTTAGTATTTTTGGACTGACAATTATAGCGAGTTTGGCTTCCAAATCCCTATTGAAAGGAATAGCAGGAGGTATTTTTGGCCTTTTGATGAGTATGATTGGAATTGCCCCGGTGGGTGGGGATGTAAGGTTTACTCTGGGAATTCCAGCTTTTCAGGGTGGTGTTCAAGTGTTATCAGTTTTAATAGGGTTCTTTTGTATACCTGAAATGCTAAAAATAGCGGGGAACATCAGTAAACAGGGAGCCCAGGCGGTAGAAGTAAAAAGACAATCCGGAGTATTAAAGAAGGCATTTTTAAATGTTTTTCAAAAGCCTGTTAATTTCATTAGATCTTCCCTTATCGGTGCATTTGTAGGGGTTCTGCCTGGTGCATGGGGTAATATTGCCAATTTAGTAGCTTACAATGAAGCTCAACGTACTTCTGATGATCCCGAAAGTTTCGGTACAGGAAACCCCGCAGGAGTGGTGGCAACAGAATCGGCAAACAATGCCACTGTTGGAGGAGCCATGGTTCCTTTGCTTACCCTGGGTATTCCCGGGGCTCCACCGGCTGCAGTTTTATATGGTGCTTTAATGTTACAGGGTCTTAAACATTAGAAGGAGCAATTGAAGCAAGCTGTGATAATCCATGGTGCTTTAATGTTACAGGGTCTTAAACCCGGCCCCGAATTGTTTACTGCCAATGCAAAGATAACTTATGCTTTTATGCTCTCCTTATTTGTAGCTAACTTAATGATGTTTGTTGTTGGGATACTGGGTGGTAAATCTATCTATCAAGTTGTTACTAAAGTTCCGGACAAAATACTTGTACCTTCAGTAATATTCCTAACAATTTTAGGTTCTTATGCTATCCGAAACAACATTATGGACGTAGTAGTTATGCAGGTTAGCGGTATTATCGGATATGTATTAAAAGAATTGGGTTTCCACCCAGGACCAATTGTTTTAGGTTTGATTCTGGGTCCTATTGCCGAAAAAGGACTTGTACAAGGCTGCTTAATGGGGCAGGCTGCAAAAAATACAGTATTAATCTTTTTCACCAGACCTCTATCCATAATATTAATTATTATCACATTAGTTTCTGCGGTTTGGCCGTTTGTTAGAGGGCGGAAAAAGAAGAAGGAGAAAGGAGTGGCTGCTAATCAATGAAACATAAAAATACAGATTTAATAGGCGGATTAATTATGGTAATCACTTCACTGTTTTTTTGGTTTCAGATGGGTAAATTTACGATTTACGCTAAAATTTTCCCACAGGCCATTATCATACTTTTGCTACTGGCAGGTGTAGGTTTATTAATAAAAGCAAAACTCAAACCCTCTTTTTCTGATCTGTTTACAGAAGAAGACAAACTTAAAATGATACTTGTTGGTATAATATCCCTTGTCTGGGTATTGATGTTGAAGCCAATAGGATTTGTAGTAACCAGTGTTACAGCTCTTGGAATGTCAATATGGATCTTACATGAGAAGAGGAACCAGAAAAATTTTCTTATATCCTTTATAATAGCTGGTGGCGAAGTTGGCATATTGTATTATGTTTTTGCCAAATTGCTATATGTCCCTCTTCCTAAAGGTTTAATATTTTAAATACACAGAACAGTCAATTATGGAAAATTTTTCGGGCTAAAATGAACCGGATATTTTAAACTGACAATCCAGAATTGCAAATAGTTATCGGATGTAATTAAGCAGACTAAAAATTTGGGGAGTGAGTTAAGTGTCGGTTGTGGAATTGAAATACGAGTCTTCGCATGTAGAAGTAAACATTCCCGATTCCAATTTGTATGCCGTTTTAAACCCTGATGATTTGCCCGGGATAAAAGATCCCCTGCAGGAAGTAAAAGATGCCATTAAAAATCCCATTGGCAGTGTCCCCTTAAAGGAGATGGCCAGAGGAAAAAAGAATATCGTCATCCTGGCTAGTGATATATCGCGACCTTCACCTTCGCATATTCTAATTCCTCCTATTGTTGCAGAACTGAGAGAAGCAGGAGTGAGTTATGACAATATTACCGTTGTATTCGGCCTTGGCTACCACCGGAAACATACCGAAGAGGAAAAGAAAAAATTAGTGGGAGAAAAGGTTTACAGCAAGGTAAAGTGCATTGACCACGATATAAATGATTGCGTTTACATGGGAACAACTACAAGAGGCACTCCTGTGGAAGTCTTCAGGCCTGTCGCCGGGGCGGACCTGGTAATAGCTACAGGAAACCTGGAGTTTCACTATAAAGCCGGGTATAGCGGTGGTGATAAAGCTCTTTTCCCTGGAGTATGCAGCAAAAGGAGTATAGAGGCAAATCATATTATGATGATAAGACCTGGGACAATGCCGGGTAAAGCTGACGGCAATCCTATGAGGGAGGATATAGAAGAGGCAGGGCGTATTGCCAATGTCAGTTTCATAGTAAATGCTGTATTAAACAGCTACAAAGAAATTGTAAAGGTTGTAGCCGGAAATCCCATTAAAGCTCATCGGGAGGGCGCAAAATACATTGATAGGATGTATAAAAGAAATATAAAAGAAAAAGTGGATATAGTAGTTGCCTCCTGCGGCGGGTTTCCCAAAGATATAAACCTTTATCAAGCTCAAAAAGGCCTTGAAAACGCCAGCTATGCAGTAAAAGATGGTGGAAGCATAATCCTGCTGGCGGAATGCCGGGAAGGGTTGGGGGAGGCCACCTTTGAAGAGTGGATGCTGAAGGCTGGATCTCCTCATGACCCCGTTGAATGGATCCAAAAGGAGTTTAAACTGGGAGCCCACAAAGCTGCGGTAATTTGCATGGTCCTTGAAAGGGTCAAGGTCTATCTGGTATCAAGTTTGGATAAGAATTTAGTGAAGGACATATTTTTTATTCCCGCCGAATCGGCCCAGGACGCCTTAAATACGGCATTACAAGAATATGGAGAAAGAGCAAAAGTGTTGGTACTGCCTTACGCAAATTCTACCCTTCCATATGTGGAGCAATGATATAAATAGAGGAGGAATTTAATATGCATGTATTAGAAAAGATTTTGGCAAGAGCTTCAGGAAAGGATAGGGTAAAGGTCGGTGAAATAGTTAATTGCAGAGTAGACCTGGCTGAGGTAAATGACCTTTATCTGCAGGTAATAGAATCCTTTGAAGAAATGGGGGGTAAAAAGGTCTGGGATCCGGAAAAGGTTGTGTTTGTTTTCGACCACTACGCCCCCGCCCCTACAATAAAATCGGCAGCAAACCATAAGGTTATGCGGGAGTTTGTGTGGAAACACGGGATTAAACACCTTTTTGACATAAATGCAGGGGTATGCCACCAGGTTATGCCAGAGGCGGGTCTGGTATTTCCCGGGATGATACTTGTTGCTACCGATTCCCATACCACAACCCATGGGGCTTTTGGAGCCTTTGGTACCGGAGTGGGAGCTACTGATTTGGCATGTATTCTTATTTCCGGAGAACTGTGGCTCAGAGTACCTGAAGTAATAAAAATAGAAATAAATGGAACTTTACCTCCTGCTGTCCTTCCCAAAGACGTAATACTGCATATACTTGGTCAGTTGGGTAGCGATGTGGCGGTTTATAAAGCAATAGAATTTACCGGTGAAACCGTTAAAAAATTTGATATGGCAGGAAGGATGGTAGTCTGCAATATGGCGGTGGAGATGGGAGCCAAGACTTCTTACATTCAGCCGGATGAAAAGACTTTAACTTATCTAAAATCTAAAGGGGTAGCTGTAGATAATATAGAAATTCTGCAGACAGACCCTGATTACGAATACAGCGAAGTGTATACTTTCCATGTTGCTGATCTTCAACCCCAGGTAGCCATTCCTCACAGTGTTGACAGTGTAGTCCCCGTAGATGCGGTAAAGGGCACTAAAGTCGATCAGGTATTTATTGGTTCCTGTACCGGTGGCAGGATTGAAGACATGGAATGGGCATATAAAATTCTAAGAGGAAAAAGAATAAATGACAGAACAAGGCTGATAGTAATTCCGGCTTCCAGGGATGTGTTTCTTGAAGCTGTAAAGCGGGGGTATGTGGAGACTCTGGTTGAGGCAGGGGCAACATTTAGTACTCCCGGATGTGGGCCGTGCCTCGGAGCTCATCAGGGGGTAATTGCTGAAGGAGAGGTGTGTGTTACTGCTACCAACAGGAATTTCCCCGGTCGGATGGGCAGCACCGATGCTCAAATATACCTGACATCACCGGCTACCGCAGCGGCCTGTGCTCTTGCAGGAAAAATTGTAGATCCCCGTGAATATATAGAGGAGGTTTAACAAATGCAGTTAAAAATATCGGGTAAAGCTCATATTTTTAGCAACAACATCGATACAGATCAAATTTACCCCGGAAGGTACCTGGAGCTTACCGCTAAGTCTGAGATCGCATCTCACTGCATGGAGGGCGTAAGACCCGGTTTTGCCAGGGAAATACAAAAGGGTGATATAATAGTGGCGGGAAGGAACTTCGGATGCGGGTCCTCCCGGGAGCATGCAGCTATAACCCTAAAAGAAGCTGGAGTGGGTGCGGTAGTAGCGGAATCCTTTGCCCGGATATTTTTCAGAAATGCAATAAACCTTGGCCTGCCCCTGATAACATGCAGGGGGATTTCAAACAGGGTAAAGGAAGGAGATGTGCTGGAAATAAATTTATCGACGGGTGAGATAAAAAACAAAACTACTGGAGAAAGCTTTCAGGGAGAAGGTCTTTCTGACTTTATATTGCGAATTCTAGAAAATGGCGGGATAAAACCGTTATTTAAGAAAATTTATAAAGCGAGGGTATGATATGGATTTAAAAAAAGAAGCCTTAAAACTGCATAGCGCATATCATGGTAAGATTGAAATAAGAAGTAAGGTTCCCCTTAAAGATTTTAGGGATTTAAGCCTTGCCTACACTCCGGGTGTGGCGGAGCCCTGCATGAGGATAAAGGAAAACCCGGAACTGATATATAAATATACGTGTAAAAGTCGTACAGTAGCAGTAGTAACGGATGGTTCAGCGGTGCTGGGGTTGGGTAATATAGGAGCTGCAGCCGGAATGCCCGTAATGGAGGGAAAGGCACTGTTGTTTAAGAGTTTTGCAGGGGTGGATGCCTTTCCCATATGCCTCGACACTCAAGATGTGGATGAAATAGTAAAGACCGTAAAATACATTGCCCCAACCTTCGGAGGTATAAACCTGGAAGACATTTCGGCTCCCCGATGTTTTGAAATAGAAAAACGGCTTAAGGAAGAACTGGATATCCCCGTTTTTCACGATGACCAGCATGGGACTGCCGTAGTGGTCCTTGCGGGGGTTATTAACGCATTAAAAATAGTTGAAAAGAATTTAGAAGGTGTAAGGGTGGTCATTAATGGAGCTGGAGCAGCCGGAGTGGCAACAGCCAAACTACTGCTAAAAGCAGGGGCAGGTGATGTGATAGTGTGTGATACAAAGGGTATCATCTATAAAGGCCGGGAAGGGTTGAATAGAAGTAAAGAGGAGCTTGCCGAAATAACGAACAAGGTCGGACTTAAAGGGAATCTGGCCGATGCTCTAAGGGGAAGTGATATATTTATCGGGGTATCAGCTCCCGGGGCGGTTACGAAAGAAATGATTAAAACCATGGCCAAGGACCCTGTAGTTTTTGCAATGGCAAATCCGATTCCGGAAATTTTCCCTGATGATGCCAGGGCTGGTGGGGCCAGAGTGGTAGGAACCGGTCGATCGGATTTTCCAAATCAGATCAACAATGTCCTGGGATTCCCGGGCATATTCAGAGGAGCACTAGAGGTCAGGGCCAGGGACATTAACGAGGAAATGAAACTGGCAGCAGCCCGTGCGATTGCTTCCCTTATATCTCCCGATGAACTTTCTCCCGATTACTGTATCCCGGCAGCCTTTGACAGGAGGGTGGCAGCCTATGTAGCATGTGAAGTAGCAGAGGCGGCCATGAAGACAAATGTGGCAGGAATTAAGATTGATCCAGAAGAATTAAAAAGAAAGATGTTGGAATAAGGGAGGGTATTATAACCTCCCCTGTTGAACCCTTTCCAAGAATGTGGCTATCTGCTCTTTAAGCTCTACTTTCTCCATTAAATAAAAAGATAAAGATAAGGCTATAAAGGGCTGTTTGTAATAAATCGACAAGCTTCTATTCTTCATGTCTTCATGGATCTCTTTGCAGGTTGGCAAACCTAAAATTATGAGTAGTGAGAATGTCGGTGTATGATGATAATGTAAAAAGAGGTAGGCGAATTATCACCTACCTCTTAATTAATTTGATTACTGGTTTCTGTTAGGTCCTGTGACGTATCTAGGGGTGGTTGCGGTGTATTGTGGTGTGTTGGCATTAATGGACCGGTGTTCCTGCTCGGAAACCTGAGCGGCCAGGTTTCTGCTGGGTTGGTATGAGCCGGATATGGTTACTTCCTGCCCGGCGTATGGGTTATATGAAGTGTACTGACCTGTAATTCCTGTAGTTTGTCCCTGTTGCTGCATTCCACCGGCGGTATTATATTGACCACTTATACCTCCTGTAACGTTTTGACCGGTGGTCGCTGTACCCAAACCTGGTACAGTGGCTGTTTGTCTCTGTATTCCACCTGTGTATTGACCGCTGATACCACCTGTTAAGGTTTGGCCGGTTACTGTTCTGAACCCTGCTGCACTATATTGTGGTATATTGACATTAAGTGCTCGATGTTGCTGTTCCGAAATCTGTGAGGCCAGGTTTCTGCTGGGTTGGTATGAACCGGATATTGTTACTTCCTGTCCGGCATAAGGGTTATAGTAGGTATTGTACGGGCCCGCCATTCCAGCAATTTGACCCTGTATTCCACCGGTGTATTGAGGTATTCCTCCACCTTGCACCTGACCTACAAACTGTGTGCCGAAACCTGCTCTGCCCTGCATCTGCATGACCTGTTGAGCTGTGTTAGTGAGTTGTTGAAGCTGACGTGTAATATCACCAAACATTCTCTGCATCTGTTGAAGCTTCTGGGTAGCATTTCTTTCTGCTTCCTGCAAACGTTGAAGCTGTTGGGCATTTCTGTATTCTGTTTGAGATAACTGCTGAAGCTGGGATTGGTTTTGCTGTTCAGACCTGGATAGCTGATTTACCATTTGATTTAAGTTGTTTAAGTTCTGTTGAAATTGTTGAATTTGTTGCTGAAGCTGGAAAATTTGGTTGTCCATTAACTTCACCTCCATTAAGAATTTTGTTTACCATTCATTAGTATTTTCTTAAAATTGTTCAGATATAACTGGAAAATATAAACAAAAAAAGCGCACATTCCAGTACGCTTTTGCATCAACTCACATTTTCAATTATCTCATTGTACTTTTTGTAGAGTTTTGATTTCTTTCTTGCTGCATTGTTTTTGTGGATGACTCCCTTTGATGCAGCTTTATCAATGGTTTTAACAGCCATCCTCAGAGCTTCTTCAACGTTTTCCTGATTTTCCAGTGCCTTGTTGAAGTTTTTTATCGCTGTTTTGACTCTGGCTTTTATGATCTTGTTTCTTATAGTCCTTTTTCTAATCTGTCTAACCCTTTTTTTAGCTGACTTTGTGTTTGGCAATGTTCTTCACCTCCTCAAATGCACGAATAAATTTTACCATGTTCCTGTTTAAATTTCAAGAGTTGTAAACATTTTGCTGGCCACAAGTATATAATTGCATTAATTAGGTAAACTAATTTGAGACAATAAAAAATAAATTTTTAGGAGGGATTGCTTTGATAGGATTAATTGTAAGATTTGTAGTTTCTGCATTGGTTCTTATGCTGGTGGCCTTCCTGATTCCGGGTTTCTCTGTAGCAGGTTTTACCGGAGCTCTCTTGTCAGCGGTAATAATAGCACTGATTGGTTTTGGTGTTGAACAGCTTCTCGGGGAGAAGATTTCTCCTAAGAGCCGAGGAGTTGTAGGTTTTATAACAGCAGCTGTTGTAATATTTTTATCCCAATATGTAGTCAGAACAATCAGTGTTACATGGTGGGGGGCCCTGTTAGCATCCTTTGCCATAGGTATAATTGATACTTTTGTTCCAACTGAACTGCGCTAAACCTTTTAAGAAGAGGTGATGCAATAATTGTTTGGTATAAGAACAGACCTGGCCATTGAAGCCCATGAAATGGTCAAAACCCATAAGCAGCAGGAAATTCCAGGAGTTGAAGTGGATGTAGATGAATCAAAGAATATGAAAATCACAAGAGTAAAAATCACCACAGATGAGGGAGCAAAAGCCCTGGGGAAACCCCGGGGGAATTATATAACAATAGAAGCCAAAAAGTTAAGGAAAAATGATGTTAAAGTTAGAGAAGAAGTCAGCAAAAATTTCGCTCGAGAAATTAAGAACACCGTAGATTTGAAACCAAATACAAGTGTACTGGTGGTGGGACTGGGCAACTGGAATGTGACACCTGATGCTCTGGGGCCTAGAGTTGTTCACAATGTCATGGTGACGAGGCATCTGGTGGATTATGTGCCCCGGCAATTGGAGGAAGAAGGAGTAAGGCCTATCAGTGCCCTATCACCGGGGGTTATGGGTTTAACAGGCCTTGAAACAGGTGAGATTATAAAGGGTGTTGTTAATGAGACAAAACCTGATGTTGTGTTTGCTATCGATGCTCTGGCGGCTCGAAGAATGGAAAGAGTGTGCACAACGATCCAGCTGGCCGATACGGGTATCCATCCAGGTTCCGGAGTCGGCAGCAGAAGAATGGGGTTAACACAACAAACTCTGGGTGTTCCGGTGATAGCCATTGGTGTGCCAACAGTTGTTGATGCCGCTACAATGGCCAATGATGCTATAGATTTGATGATTGATACCATGAGCCGCCAGGCTCAAAAAGGTTCGGAGTTTTATAAAATGATAAGAAATGTGGATAAAAGGGAAAAATACATGTTAATTAAAGAGGTCATTTCACCCTTTATTGATAACTTGATGGTTACACCAAAGGAGATCGATGAGTTAATAAAAAATCTTGCAGTAGTTATTGCAGGAGCTTTAAACATTGCATTGCATTCTGGGGTAACCTATGATGATGTAACCAGATACATTCAATAAAAAAATGAGGCAAATGCCTCATTTTTTTGTTTTTAGAGGAATATATCTTAATAATGCAAGGGGAGGGAAAACCTTGATTAGAATACATACTATAAAATTAACGAGATCCTTTTATGTTCTTGTTGTTTTGTTGGCAGTATTTCTGTTTTTTATAATAGTTAACAATTTTATAGTTAGCAGATTTACAGCAAAGGATAATAACCAGCAGGTTATTTCTACCTTTTCGTACTTAACCCGTTCTTCAGATTTAAGCACCTTTTCAAAAAGCGGAGTGGATACTCTGAACTTTTCAGCCAATTTCTTTTTTAAAAACCTATTGGCTATGGAGATTCCATATCTAAAGTTTGCTGATGAATCAATAGATAGTGCCAGAACAAATTTTTTTTCTTTTTTTGTATCCTTTTTAACCAGCATAGATCTAGATGACCCAATGAGTTTTGTTAGAAACCAAATCCCCTATATGGCATCAGCAAACATCAAGCCTGTCCTTAAAACCCATGAGGAAGAGCAGACTCCTCCCAAAGAGGGGGATACCCCTAAGGCGGTTGAAGAGATAGATGTAAGAGATAAAAACAAATTTAAAGAAAACAATACCCAAAACACAACAGGAGATAAAAAGAAGGGAAGGTTAGATAACTTCAACACATCTAAGCCTTTTGTCCTGATTTACCATACCCATACTACTGAAGCCTATTCCCCTTCAGAAAAGGTAGTTTATGATCCTCAGTATACTACATATCATTCTAGAGATTTTAAAATGACGGTTGTGGAGGTGGGGAAACACCTCAAAAAAAATCTTGAAGAAAATCATGGAATAAAAGTAATTCACGATACAACCATTCATGACCTGCCGTCCTATGCTTTTTCATATGCCAATTCTCTCAGAACCTTCAAAAAGAATTTAGAAAAATATTCTTCAATAAAGATCGCAATTGATCTGCATCGAGATGCCCCTACTCCTGATCCTAGAGAAGCTAGAAAGATTACCACTACTCAAATAAACGGAGAAAAAGTGGCTAAAATTATGCTGGTTGTAGGTACCGATAGGCTTTTTGAACATCCCAACTGGAAGAAAAATTATGGCTTTGCTTTAAAACTCCAGGCAGAGATAAACAAAATTTCTTCTTCTCTAACCAGGAAAATAGATGTTAGAGAAGAGAGGTTTAACCAGCATTTGCTAGACAAATCATTGTTGATCGAGGTGGGGAGTACCGGTAACACCATCCAGGAAGCGTTAAGGGCCACAGACTACCTGGCTGATGCCATTGCCCGAGTTGTTCATACTAATGACTAGAATAAAACTGTTTTTATCAGTTTTCTTTACTTTTTACTTTAAAACTATATTCCTTGAAAACATGAAAACCCAGGTGATATAATTTATAATAGATTTTGGCCTAATAAAGGAGGCACACGTCGTGGAAAAGAAAGCTGTTATAAAGGAATATCAGAAAAAAATCAGGAATTTTTCTATAATTGCCCATATTGACCATGGAAAATCAACTCTGGCAGACCGTATTTTAGAATTTACGGGACTTCTGACAGATAGAGAAATGGAAGATCAGGTTTTGGACAGCATGGATCTCGAAAAAGAACGGGGTATTACTATTAAAGCACGGGCAGTGCGCCTTAAGTACACAGCCGATGATGGAGAGACTTATACATTAAATTTGATAGATACTCCCGGACATGTTGATTTTTCATATGAAGTATCCAGAAGCCTCGCAGCATGCGAAGGAGCTCTTCTTGTTATAGATGCAGCCCAGGGTATAGAGGCTCAAACCATTGCCAACGTGTATCTGGCACTGGAAAATGATCTGGAAATCATGCCGGTTATCAACAAGATTGACCTACCAAATGCAGACCCTGAACGGGTAAAACATGAACTTGAGGAGGTTATTGGCCTTGACAGTGAAAGCACTGTCCTGGTGTCAGCCAAGGAAGGGACAGGAATAAAAGAACTTCTGGAACAAATAGTAAAAAAGATCCCTCATCCTGTGGGCAGAGTGGATAAGCCATTGAAGGCTTTGATTTTCGATTCCCACTATGATCCATACAGAGGTGTAATAGTTTACGTTAAACTTGTTGAAGGAACGATTAAAAAGAATATGAAGATTAAAATGATGGCTACAGGAAAGGAATTTGAAGTGGATGAAGTGGGAGTTTTCGAACCGGACATGAAGGCGACAGAATCTCTTTCAGCAGGTGAAGTGGGGTATATAGTAGCAGGCATCAAAGATGTTAAAAACACCAGGGTAGGAGATACTATAACCGGGGCTTCAAACCCTGCGGATCAGCCTCTTCCTGGTTATAAAAAAGTAACACCCATGGTGTTTTGCGGTATGTATCCAGCTGATGGAGCAGATTATGAGGATTTTAGGGATGCTCTGGATAAGCTCAAGCTGAATGATGCTTCCCTCATTTATGAACCAGAGACTTCTGCTGCACTGGGGTTCGGTTTTAGATGTGGTTTTTTGGGCCTGCTCCACATGGAAATCATTCAAGAACGTCTTGAAAGGGAGTTTGGTTTGGATATTGTTACAACAGCTCCAAGTGTGATATATAAGGTCAAGAAAACCAATGGAGAGATAGTGGAAGTGGATAATCCAACTAAGTTTCCGCCACAGGTTGAAATAGAGGAAATTTATGAACCTTATGTCACTGCCACCATTATGCTACCTGATGACTATGTCGGTGCAATTATGGAGTTGTGTCAGGAAAAACGCGGTCAATACAAAGAGATGAAATACATTGATGAGAAACGGGTTATGCTGACCTATGAGATGCCTTTAAGTGAGATCATTTATGATTTTTATGATATGCTTAAATCAAGAAGTCGTGGATATGCTTCCCTTGATTATGAGTTCAGTGCATACAAACCTTCAGACCTGGTTAAACTTGATATCCTGTTAAATGGAGAACAGGTTGATGCCTTGTCTTTTATCGTACACCGGGAAAAAGCCTATGAGAAGGGAAGAAAAATAGCTCAGAAATTAAAAGAAGAGATACCTAGACACATGTTTGAGGTACCCATCCAGGCGGCCATCGGTAAGAAGATCATAGCAAGGGAAACAGTCAAGGCTTTGAGAAAGAATGTGTTGGCCAAGTGCTATGGAGGCGATGTTACAAGAAAAAGAAAACTCCTGGAAAAACAAAAGGAAGGCAAGAAAAGAATGAGGCAGGTCGGTAAAGTTGAAGTTCCCCAGAAGGCTTTCATGTCTGTATTAAAGCTGGACAGTTAGAAGGTGAAAAAATGAGTTCCATAAGCCTGTATATTCACATTCCATTTTGCAGGTCCAAGTGCAACTATTGTGATTTTAATTCATATGATAATATAACTCACCTTATGGAAGATTATGTCGGGGCTTTACATACGGAAATGGAAGCATGGAGAAAGGAACTTGATGGACGCCATATAAGTTCGGTTTATATAGGCGGAGGGACCCCCACCTTTCTAAAGAACAACCTTTTGCAGGTTGTGCTGGATGGATTGAACACTTTCGACATTACTTCGAAAACAGAGATTACAGTGGAAGCAAATCCCAATACCATTGATGAGGAAAAACTTGTAACCCTTAAGAAAAACGGCGTCAACAGGCTGAGTATGGGTTTGCAAACATGCGATGAGGAGCTTTTACGGGTCCTGGGGAGAACCCACACTTTTGATGATTTTAAGAAAAGCTTTGTGCTTGCAAGAAACCTGGGTTTCGGAAACATCAATGTTGATTTGATTTTTGGAATGCCCGGGCAAACTCTCAAGTCATGGGAAAACACTTTAAAGAAATTAATAGAGTATCGTCCCGAACACATTTCCGTTTACAGTTTGACGGTAGAAAAGAATACCCCTCTGGACCTCATGATAAAAAAGAGAAAAATCAAGCCCGTTGATGATGGGACCGATAGACAAATGTACAGGTTGGGTATCAACATGCTGGTCAATGCAGGGTATGAACATTACGAAATATCAAATTTTGCTAGCCGAGGTAAAGAATGCATTCACAATGTAAATTACTGGAAAAATAGGGAATATATTGGATTCGGTGCAGGAGCACATTCGTATTACAAAAACAAAAGGTTTTCCAATACAGCAGACCCCCAAAGATATATTCAGCGGATCACGGCTGGTAAAAGCCCTGTAAGCTATACAGAAACCATAACAAAACCATTGGAGATGGCAGAAACAATGTTTTTGGGATTAAGGCTGATACGAGGGATACAAAAAACAGAGTTTTCAAAGAGATTTAACATCAACATAAAGACCTTTTACAGAAAACAGATAGAAACCCTCAAAGAAAAAGGCCTTTTAGAGGAAAATGAGACACACTTCAAACTTTCTTCGAAGGGCCTTGATGTCGCAAATGAGGTGTTTGTTAGTTTTATTCCTTGAGCAGTGTACCAGACCTTGACAAAAAAAAATGTAAGTGTTATTTTTTTAGTAGGAATTTTTAGCACTCTCTACTAGTGAGTGCTAATAAAAGGGGTGAGCCCTTTGAAACTTAGTGAAAGAAAGCTTAAGATTCTAAAAGCCATAATAGACAACTATGTTTCCACTGCTGAACCGGTGGGTTCTAGAACTGTAGCGAAGAAATACAACCTGGGGATTAGTCCTGCAACAATAAGAAATGAAATGGCAGATCTGGAAGAGATGGGTTATATAAAACAACCTCATACTTCCGCTGGAAGAGTTCCCTCAGATAGAGGTTACAGGCTGTATGTTGATTCCTTGATGGAGGTGGAACAACTTTCAAAAGATGAAATCGACAAAATCAATCGAGCTTTTAAGAAAAAGGTAGAAGGAATAGAGAATGTTGTGCTGCAGACTTCCAAAATTTTGTCAGACATGACGGATTATGCTTCTATCGTGCTGGGACCACAGCTGACCAAAAGCACATTGAAGCGAATTCAAATTTTGTATATAGAACAGGGTAAGGCTCTAATTGTTATTATTACAAACACAGGGTTGGTAGAGAACAAGCTTATGGATATTCCCAAGACTCTGACGGAATCAGATTTGATGAAGATTACCAACTTGCTAAATGAAGAGCTTTTAGGTCTTTCCCTGGATGAAATAAACAGCTCAATGATTAAAAAAGTTAGAAATAGGCTTTTTGGATATGAAGATGTGTTGGAACTGACAATGCGGGTAATTATCAGCAGCTACAGGGAATTCGATGACAGCAAAATTTATTTTGGTGGTACTCCCAATCTGTTTAAACAGCCTGAGTTTATGGATATGGAGAAAGTGAGGAACCTGTTGTGCCTTTTTGAAGAAAAAAATTTATTGATGGAGATTATGATGGATGCTCTCCTGGATAAAGACCTTGCTATAACAATCGGTTCAGAAAACAAACACGAAGAGGTTAAAAGCTGCAGCTTAATAACAGCCACATACAAATTAAACGGTAAAATCATTGGCAGAATAGGAGTTTTAGGGCCTACACGTATGAATTATTCTAAGGTTATATCAGTACTTAACTTTTTAACAAAACGGCTCAGCAGGAAATTGAAGAGCCATCTTGAAGGAGAATAGTTCGGATTTTTTTATTTGATAACAAGAATGGGTGAAAGGAGGAAATTTTAAATGGAGGATGCTTTAAAGAAACAAAAGAAGCAGGGAGAGCTTCAAGAATCCGACAAGCCCAGAATACTGAAAAAAACGGCCTGTGAGGGTGGTCATGAAATGGATGTAGAGAACACGCCAGAAGACCAGGGAATAGAGGTGGAAGAAGAGCTGGAAAATGCTGAGAGTGAAAAGGATGAAAAGATGATGGACGAAGATCTACTGGACAAATTAAAAAAAGAACTGAAACAAAAAACCATAGAAGCGGAAGACTATTTCAACAGCTTGAGACGGCTTCAAGCCGATTTTCAAAATTACAAAAAACGGGTTGCGAAAGAAAAACAGAACATATACAAATATGCCTCCGAAGGTCTGATTATAAAATTCCTGCCTATCCTTGATAATTTTGAAAGGGCTATGGATTCTATAAAAGACAAAAAAGATAAAGAAGAAGGTGAAAATGAGTTTAAATCCTTTATCCAGGGTGTTGATATGATTCTAAAACAATTCAAGCAGGTCTTGGAAGAAGAAGGAGTAAAGGAAATTCAGGCTGTTGGTGAGAACTTTGACCCTAATTATCATGAAGCCGTAGAACAGGTGGCAGATGAAAGGTATCAATCCGACACCATTATATCCGTTGTTAGAAAGGGTTACATTTATAAAGATAAGGTAATCAGGCCAAGTCTTGTAAAAGTTGTCAAGTAATGTTCTTAAAAACATATGATTAAATTATGAAAAGGAGGTAATAGCAGCAATGAGCAAAGTCGTTGGAATAGATTTAGGTACAACCAACTCTGTTATAGCAGTTATGGAGGGTGGTGAGCCTGTAATAATTTCAAATGCTGAAGGCAGCAGAATCACTCCATCTGTTGTAGCCTTTAAAAAAGACGGAGAAAGATTGGTAGGAGAAATGGCTAAAAGGCAGGCTATCATAAATCCAGGCAGAACCATTCTTTCCATCAAGCGGCACATGGGGACAAATTATAAAGTGAAGATTGATGACAAAGAATACACCCCTCAAGAAATATCAGCAATGATCTTACAAAAACTAAAACGAGATGCTGAAGCTTATCTTGGGGAAGAGATAAAACAGGCTGTAATAACGGTTCCCGCATATTTTTCAGACAGTCAGCGCCAGGCAACAAAAGATGCCGGCCGAATCGCAGGGTTAGAGGTACTCAGAATCATCAATGAGCCTACAGCAGCATCTCTGGCCTATGGTTTTGATAAAGAAGAGGATCAAAAAATCCTTGTGTTCGACCTGGGTGGGGGAACCTTTGATGTGTCCATTCTTGAACTAGGAGATGGAGTGTTCGAGGTAAAGGCAACCAGTGGTAACAACAGACTTGGTGGAGATGATTTCGACCAGAGGATCATTGATTATCTGGCTGAAAAGTTTAAAAAAGAACACGGTATAGATTTGAGACGAGACAGAACAGCCCTTCAGCGCCTTAAAGAAGCGGCCGAAAAAGCCAAAAAGGAGCTGTCAAGTGTTGTATCGACAAACATAAATCTTCCCTTTATAACAGCTGATCAAAACGGCCCCAAGCACCTTGATTATACTTTGACAAGGGCAAAATTCGAAGAACTTACTGCAGACCTGGTTGAAAAAACCATGGGACCAACACGTAGAGCTTTAGAAGATGCAGGGTTGACTCCTGATGATATAGACAAGGTTATTCTTGTTGGTGGTTCTACTAGGATTCCTGCAGTTCAGGAAGCAATTAAAAAATTAATCGGAAAAGACCCCTACAAGGGTATCAACCCTGATGAAGTGGTTGCCCTTGGTGCTGCAATTCAAGCAGCAGTGTTGTCAGGAGAAATAAAAGACGTGGTGCTCCTTGATGTTACTCCCCTTTCCCTGGGTATTGAGACTCTGGGAGGAGTGTTTACCAAGATAATTGAGCGTAATACCACTATTCCTACATCTAAGAGCAAGATTTTTACAACAGCAGCTGATAACCAGACAACGGTGGATATACATGTGCTGCAGGGTGAAAGACCCATGGCTGAGGATAACATTACCCTTGGCAGGTTCCAGTTAGTGGGAATTCCTCCAGCTCCCAGAGGAGTACCTCAGATTGAAGTAACCTTTGATATTGATGCTAACGGAATAGTCCATGTATCTGCAAAGGATAAAGGAACAGGGAAAGAACAGAAAATAACTATAAAATCAAACACCGGCCTGTCTGAAGAAGAAATTCAAAAAATGATTGAAGATGCCAAAAAACATGCTGAAGAGGATAAGAAGAAGAAGGAAGAAGTCGAAACAAGAAATAAAGCAGATTCCCTTGTTTATCAAGCCCAAAAGACCATAAAAGATTTGAAAGACAGGATTGATAAAAATGATAAAGATAAGGTTGAAAAAGAAATAAACAATGTTAAAAAAGCTCTGGAAGGCAATAATATAGAAGAAATCAAGAAGGCAACAGAAGAACTGTCCAGTGTGCTGTATGAAGTTTCCTCTAAGCTCTATCAGCAGACAGCCTCACACAACACGGGAGCGGGTTTTGATAATAGCCAGCAACAAAATCCACAAAAGGATAAAGATGAACATGTTGTAGATGCTGATTATGAAGTTGTGGACGATAAGGATGAAAAGGATGATAAAAGCAATAAGTAAATCATCATGTGCAGCCAAAGCCAAAAGTTTTTGGCTTTGGCTTCTTAATGGAAGGTGATGGGGAATTGGCAAAAAAGGATTATTATGAAATATTAGGTGTATCAAAGGATGCAACCGAAGAAGAGATTAAAAAGGCATACAGAAAACTTGCCATAAAATACCATCCTGATGTAAACAAAGGAGATAAAGATGCAGAAAAGAAGTTTAAAGAGATCAATGAAGCGTATGAAGTGCTGAAGGATCCTCAAAAAAGGGCAATGTATGACCAGTTTGGTCACGCAGGTTTAGGCCAGGACGGCAGCGGTACCGGTGGTTTTGGCGGTTTTGAAGATTTTGGAGATTTTAGGGGTTTTGGGGATTTTGGCAGCTTTGAAGACATCTTTGATATGTTTTTTGGAGGCAATAGTTTTGGTGGGAAACGTAGAGGCCCCCAGCGTGGAGCAGACCTGCGATATGACCTGGAACTGACCTTAGAACAGGCTGCTTTCGGGTACGAAGATGATATTGAAATAATCAGGATGGATGAATGTGACAGATGCAATGGTTCAGGTGAGGAACCCGGAACTTCTACAAGAGTATGTCCAAGCTGTAACGGCACAGGGAAGATTCAGTATACCCAAAACACTCCCTTTGGCAGGTTTGTTAGTGTAAAAACTTGTAGTCAATGTGGTGGAGAAGGAAGGATTATTGATACACCGTGTCGAAAATGTGATGGTAAAGGTAAAGTTCGAAAAAAACGAAAAATTCATATAAAAATTCCACCGGGCGTAGATACAGGACACAAGCTGAGAATTCCAAGGGAAGGAGAACCCGGTGAAAAAGGCGGACCCAAAGGAGACCTGTATATTTTTATCCATGTGAAACCTCACGAGTTCTTCAAACGAGAAGGCGATGATATTATTTGTAAGATCCCCATCAGTTTTGTTCAGGCAGCACTGGGTGATGAAATCGAAGTGCCTACCCTTGAAGGAAAAGTGAAGTTAAAAATTCCTGCGGGTACCCAACCGGGTACAAGATTTAGATTAAAAAACAAGGGTGTAAAACACCTGAAGTCTTATGGAAGGGGAGACCAGCATATAATTGTAGATGTTGTAATACCCAGGAAACTAAATGCCAAACAGAAGGAGTTGCTGAGAAAGTTTGCTGAAATCAGTGGAGATGAGATCAAAGGACAGCACAAAGGTTTTTTTGAAAAAGTAAAAGATGCCTTCGGCGTTTAAAACAGGAGGTTAAAGGATGAAATGGGTTGAAATTCAAATCAAAACTACCACTGAAGCCTTAGAAGCTGTCTCAAACATATTGTATGAATCAGGAGTTGGAGGAGTAGTAATAGAGGATTCACCTCAAAAACTCGATATCCCGGAGGAAGATGGATGGAAAAGTTTAACGGATTTAACAGACATTGAATTTGAAGGGGTTGTTGTAAAAGGCTATCTGCCCATGAACAGCAGCATCCATGAAAAGATCAAAGAAATACAAAAAGCAGTAGACCGATTAACTGAGTATAACCTGGACAAAGGTTTGGGGGAAGTGGTTTTTACTGAAATTTCAGAAGAGAATTGGGCGAATTCGTGGAAAAAGTATTACAAACCCATAAAAATTGGCCAGAAGATAGTTATCAAACCCACATGGAAGAAATATGCCCCCAAAGAAGGAGAAATAGTGGTACAAATTGATCCCGGGATGGCATTTGGTACAGGGACTCATGAAACTACTGTCATGTGCATCAAGCTCCTTCAAAAATACGTGTTTCCCGACAGCGTGGTTATCGATGTAGGATGTGGTTCCGGGATACTATCCATTGTTTCGGCAAAACTTGGTGCTAAAAAAGTAATAGGGGTCGATGCCGATAAGGTTGCTGTGGATGTGGCAAAGAAAAACGTTGTGAGAAACAATGAAGAGAATAAAATCAATATTATTAAGGGTAACCTCCTGGATGACATACATGAAAAGGCTGATATCGTTGTAGCCAATATCACGGCTGATGTGATTATGGAATTGGCTCAGGATATAGGAAACAATATAAGGAGTGCTGGTGTTTTCATAGCTTCAGGGATCATTAAAGGAAGAAGCCATGATGTGAAGAAAAGCCTGGAGAAAAATGGGTTTGATATCAAGGAAGAAATAGAGGAAAGTGAGTGGTATTCATATGTAGCAACTTTCCCTTCCGTATAGGTGGTGGATATGCAATGCCGAAATTCATAGTAACTCCGGAGAATGTAAAGGAAGGTTATGTGGAAATTAAAGACGAAGATGCCTTTCACATAACAAAAGTGTTGCGGATGAAGAAAGGAGACAAAATCTTTGTGTCAGATGGCAGAGCCGATTACCATGTCCTGCTGTGTAATTTAAACAGCAATTGCGTGGTGGGAAAAATCGAAAACACAAAAGAACGAATGGATACACAGGTTGATATTACCATGTTGCAGAGTATTCCAAAATCCCAAAAGATGGATTGGATTGTGCAAAAAGCTACAGAGCTGGGAATCAAAAAAATTGTTCCGGTAATGACCGAAAGAACAATAGTAAAGCTGGATACTCAAAAAGCTGAAAAAAAACGTCGACGCTGGCAGAGGATTGCGAAAGAAGCCGCAAAACAATCAGGGCGTTCCACAATCCCTCTGATAGAGGGGGTGCTGTCCTTTGAAGAGGCCCTCCGGAAAGGCAGGGATGCCGACCTGGCTATTATTCCGTGGGAAGAAGAGCAAGCTGCAGGGTTAAAGGATTTAATTAAAGGGAAAACTTATAAAAAAATCATTTTTTGTATTGGGCCAGAAGGAGGATTCAGCAGGCAGGAAGTTGAACGGGCTAAGGAAAACAGCTTTAAACCAGTAACTTTTGGGCCGAAGATTTTAAGAACTGAAACTGCAGGAATATTCCTTTTATCTGTTTTAATGTACGAACTCGGTGATATGGGAGGAAGCTTATGAAAAAAGTGGCTTTTTATACTCTGGGATGCAAGGTGAATCAATACGAAACGGATTCCTTAGCTGGCCTCTTTGAGCAAAAAGGATATGAAGTTGTGGATTTTAATAAAAAGGCAGATGTGTATGTGATTAACACCTGTAGCGTAACCAATGAGGGTGCCAAGAAATCCCGCAAAGCTATTCGTAGAGCCGTAAGGAAGAATCCAGAAGCCATTGTGGCTGTAGTGGGGTGTTATGCGCAGACAGAGGCTGAAAGAATTAAAAAAATACCTGGTGTAAATGTGATTATCGGAACGACAAACAGGAAAAATATCGTTGATTTGGTAGAAAAGGCAGGGGACGCTGAAGAACCCCTTACTGTTGTGAGAGATATAATGAAGGTGGATGAATATGAAAAAATTTCTCCTATTGGTAGAACAGAAAAAACACGGGCATTTTTAAAAATTCAAGAGGGCTGCAGTGAATTTTGTGCTTACTGCATAATACCCTATGCAAGAGGGCCTGTGAGGAGCAGGGATTTAAAGGATATTGTTCTCGAAACACAGCGATTAGTCCGGGAAGGGTTTGTAGAAATTGTGCTTACAGGCATCAACCTGGTTATGTATGGCAGGGATATCGGGAACACAAGCCTTGTAGATGTATTAGAGAGGGTTCATGATGTAAAAGGTATTGAGAGAATACGTTTGAGTTCGATAGAGCCTATGGGAATCACTGAAGATTTGATTACAGCACTGACCTCCCTTCCGAAAATCTGCCCTCATTTTCATATACCTCTACAGAGCGGCAGTGATGTGATTTTAAACAAGATGAATCGGAGGTATACTACTAGGGAGTACGAAGAAATAATACAGGCAATCAGAGAAAAACTGCCTGAAGCTTCTATAACGACTGATATCATAGTAGGGTTTCCCGGGGAAACACAAGAGGAATTTCAAAAAACTTACTGTTTTGCAAAAAAAATAAAATTTTCCAGGATTCATGTTTTTAAGTATTCCCGGAGAAAAGGAACTTCTGCTTCCAGGATGAAACCTCAGGTTTCATCTGAAGAGAAACGCAGAAGGAGTGCTGCCCTTATTCAACTCTCTGGAGAACTAGAAAAGGACTACATCGATAGGTTTATTGGAAAAGTTATGAAAGTGATTGTAGAGAAAAGGGTAAAAGACATGGAGGGTTTTTTTGAAGGACTTACAGATAATTATATTAGAGTAATCTTTCCTTTAAAACAGGAAAAACAGGGGGACGTATTAAAACTCAAATTAACAAAAAGGGAAAACAGTTGTGTGTTTGGAGAGCCGGTTAAAACTTAAAGTTTACAATATGATTTAGAAGGATTTTCTTTTTTTTTGTTGAATAAGAAAACATAGCTTTCTTAAAAATATTGTTTAGGGAATG
>DFNM01000142.1 GCA_002376045.1 Firmicutes bacterium UBA3567 | reverse complement strand
AAGGGAATTATATTTAATTGTTCTTGTGTCATAAGATAACGCACCTCGCTCTTCATAGTGACATTTTATCAAGATAATTACAAGGTGACATTAACAAGATAAACACATAACATTAAATTGCGGTATTGACAAGTCATGGCAAATGCTGTACAAACTAAATATCTCAACTTTCAAAAAATAAACAGCCGGCAAATATACGTATTGGTAGGTTGCTGAGTCTAAAAGAGTTAACGGTAAACCTCAATACGAATTTTGATTGTAAAATGATTTTTAGTATATACATATCATTGTCCCTGAAACCCTTTATATGCAAGGGATGAGGGGGGCTTGTTAAACTTTTAGTAAAGTCACGCTAGTAGAGCGTATTGGATAGTATGATATATCACATTAACCACAAAATTAAAGATCATTAAACGACCAGCCTATGGATTCCCCAATCCTAAATATTTCATAACCTGTGCGGGAAAATCTAACTCTTGATACAACAGGATACAACAGTACAACAGCAACAGTACAACAGGAACCGTCCCTTCAATCAGTAGCGGCTGGCGTCAGGAGGTCGAATTTTACCTGGTGCTTTTAGCCCGCAGGGTAGTTTGACCCCGGTGGCCTGGTGCATCACAGATTGTTGCTCCCTTATTTGGGAAGAGTTCAAATAACCGTTTGTCTTAGGCTTAGCTTACTATTGCCTTTTTACCATAAACTGTTTTCAGGGTAGGGTAGATGAACTAAAGCTTATCGTTTTCCTTAAACCACTGGATGGCATCTGCAACAGATTCTCTAATGGGGCGAGGTGAGTAGCCCAGTTCACGCCAAGCTTTTTCAGAGCTTATCAGGGAATTACTGGTAAGCACGTCAACCGAGTAGGCAGTGAAAAGAGGTTTAATTTTGGTCATGCAAAATAGAAACAAGTGTTTCTTAGAAATCTCATTATACCGGCCGCGCCTATGAAACAGAAACTGAAGTGTCATTTCCTACACCTTTACTACTCCAGTAATTCCAAGCATCGTTATGATTAAACCAGCCATCCCAAGAACCCCCCAAATATTTGAGTTCTTCTTTAAGATATTTAAAATGCGAAAAGAATGCAAAAAAGCAAAAGTAAAACAACCACCAGGGATCATGTCTGCTAAAGGCTTGAAAACCGAGGAATCCTAAGAACCCTAAAAAGCCCTTCATCCAGAGTTTGTTTTTCGCTTGTTTTTTACCCATGCCCACAGCTTGCTCACCTCCAGACAATACTTGATTTTAGTAGGCTTATTTCCCTAAAACCTCTCTGAAAATCATTCTTTCGGCGGCATTATAACCCAGGCAACAACATAAAATATAATCCCTGGAAAGATTCCTGTTATCAGCATCAAGAACACAGCGGCCAACCTCACTAGAGTTTCATCTAAATCAAAAAATTCCGCTATTCCCGCACACACACCGCCTATCATTTTGTTATCCAAAGATCTGCGTAATTTTTCTTGCATTCAAGCAGCTCCTTTCAGTTCAACCCCCATACCCATTATTTATACATGGCAGAGGGCTTCTTTCAAAAAATTCACTAAAAGCTTTTTTTCGTTGGTGCTGATATTTACTATGTGTTCATTAAACCTGGAAACATGCTGAGTTATCAATTCCCTCTGGTGTTGTTTGCTGTTTTCAAGAACGGAACCCAGAGCTGATCCCACAAAAAATACCAACAGCACATCGGGGTTAGAAGAAGATGAAAGCATGCCTTTTATTACACTCAGAATGTTTTGAGAAGACCAAACAAGGTGAGCAAGCATCAATGCAAGGATATATGCACTAAAGAACAGGGGTATTTTGGTGTTTTTAATTTCCTCCAGCATCTCATCTATATTTCCTGGCTGCTTGCTGTCTTTAATGTGCCTGAATCTCTTCAATAGATTATCTTTTATTTCATCCCATTCCTTTCCCCTCACACCATAAAACAGCTCTTCCGTTTTAGAAGTCGGTTTGAACACCACCTGGAAGCGCCCGCGGCTTCTGACACCCCCTGCAGTATATTCGACTTCAAGAAACCCTTTTTCTGTCAAGTTCTTCATGATATCGTATGCCGTCCATTTACTTACTCCTAATTTGTCAGCTATTTCTATATAATGTACGGGTTCCCGGGTATCTCTGTATTGTTTGACAATTACTGCAAGAAACTGTTTCTTCCTGTTGGTTAAGCTCACTTAACGCCTCCCTCCTAATTTGCTCTTTATTACTTTTTAGAATATATTACTCGAAAACATTTGTCAACAAACTCACAAAGAAGCTGCAAAAAGCCCAAGTGACCAGTTTATCACTGGTCACTTCATAGAATCATGCCTTTATTTTGTGTTTTTGCTGCCACAAACCGTCTGCTATTTTGCCCCATTCCGCTGTAGTCTGATAATCACCAGCCCAGCATCCTCTACACCTCAAATTGCATTTTTTCGTGGGATCCATCAAAATCGCCCAGGGCACCGAGACACCTAACTCCCTGGCTTTCTCCATCTGTCTTGGTTTGCCCAGCAGTGAAGCGTTTACGAAAAAGTTTATGGCAAGCCTTTCTTTAATTGTGGGATGTGTGTTTTTTAAAAGCCTTTCTGCAAAACGATACCAGTTACCCTCTCTGTCTTTCAAAACCCTTCTGACGTTTTGAATGTTCTTTTTGTGAATGGAGTCTGATGCGATTCTTTCTGCCCAGTTCAGAAGCATGGGCAGCTTTTTCTCGGGTTCATGGTGGAGTATATACTTGATACCCTGTTCCAAAACCTTTTCACCAAGATAAGTTTTGGCAAGATTCATATATTCTCCCCTCCCCACATTAGACGTATCAGCCACTACATTTTTATTAATTGTTGTTTTAAAATATTACCCAAAAAACCAAAAAATTCTCTGAAATAATTTTATATTAATACAGCATTTTTGTCAAATACTTCCTACATACCGGGCTTTCAACCGCACACCTTTTTAAAAACCCTTAAGAAGTTTCCGCCAGCTATTCCCTTAATTTCCAAAGGACTGAAACCGCGTTTTTCAAACCCCTGAAGCAGAGCAGGTATCCCTTTTACATCTTCAATCCCTTTTGTAGTTTTGGCTTTGCCATCCCTGCCGAAATCCTTGTTCCAGGTATCGCTCCAGTAGGCGAAATCTAGGCCCAGAGCCAGGTGCTCGGGACCGACAAGCTCAGCAATATAAACTCCGTGGTCAATCAGCCTGTCTAAGGTGGGATCCTCCAAATCCACAAATTCAGGCCATGCCACAAGCCCGATAACTCCATCATGTTCTGCAATTGCTTTAATCTGATCATCCTTCAAGTTTCTTGGAACGGGACAGAGGCTGTAACAGTTGGAATGGGAGGCGATAAAAACACCATCTACTTTTTTTTCCACATCCCAAAAAGATGCTTCAGACATGTGGGAAGCATCAATTATAAAATTCAGGTCCTGGGCAATTTTTAAAGCTTGTATCCCGCGGGAAGTAAGGCCATAGTCTCTGGTAGTGTTGCAGCCGGTCCCATACTCGTTGTCTTCACTCCATATCAATCCCACTACACTTATACCCACCTGTTTCAACAGATACAGCACATCTGTGCTCCCTTCTAAACCATACAGCCCCTCTACCATACCAAACAACACGAACTTATCCGTCTCCACGGCTTTTTCATATTCTTTCGTGTTCCTGACATGTGCAATTCTTGATGATTCATTCAATTCAGCAAAATGGGCCGCAAGCATCTGAATGAACCTTTGCGGCTGATGCTGCAGGTGCTTTTTCTCATAAGTGAAAAGGGCATACACCAATCCTTCCACATTATTGGCTGTTAGCATATTTAAGTGTTTATTTTCAAAGACTCTTGTTTCTCCTCTGCTCCGCTTGTCTGCCACATCTACCCATATATCCGAGTGTAGATCAATCACCTTTACACCTGAACAACCCATCGTTCTCCTCCCCTTCCAAAATTTGTGTTTTAATATTATCATATGCAACTAAAAAACTGCAGCGGAAAATTAGCAAGGTGACTTTGAATAAACACGGTGATGCCAAAAATGGAAAAATGTAGTTTTAAAATCCTCCTGTTCTGGTAAGATAAATAAAGAATGAGCCATCAGCCATTGCCAGAAGGATTAAGAAATACAACCTGCAGAAACTGGGTAAATAATTAGACTGCTCCATAAAACAGTTTATTTGCCATTTGCTTTCATATATAATATTTTATAGAAAACATACATTAGCAAGAGGTGTAATCATGGTTGTCTTATCCGTCAAAAACATTAGCAAAAGCTACGGCATTAAAAAAGTGCTGGATAACATAAGTTTTCACGTTGAATATGGTGAGAAAATAGGAATCATTGGAATAAATGGAGCAGGTAAATCAACCCTTTTCAGAATACTATCGGGTAAAACGGTTCCAGATACCGGAGAGGTTTTTCTGAAAAAAGGATGCTCTCTGGGTTATCTTCCTCAGCACACGGGTCTTGACAGCAACAGAACTGTATGGGACGAATTAGATACTGTGTTTACCTACCTTCACAACCTAGAAAAAGAACTCAGGAGTCTCGAAAAGAAGATGGCAGTCAAGAATAAACCCGAGATGGATAAACTTATGAGGGAGTATTCCTCAAAACTTGAAAGCTATGAAAAACAGGGGGGCTATGAAATCAACAGCCGTATCAGCGGAACACTGAAAGGTCTGGGATTTTCGGAGGAAGATTACGACAAGAAGATTTCTACATTGAGCGGAGGTCAGAAAACCAGGATCGCCCTCGGCAAGCTCCTGCTTCAGAAACCCGATATCCTGCTCCTTGATGAACCGACCAATTATCTCGATATTCCTTCGGCGGAATGGCTGGAAGATTTTTTGATAACATATAAAGGCACAGTTATGGTCATCTCCCATGACCGTTATTTTCTGGACCGTATATCCACCCGAACAATAGAAATTGAGAACAACAAATTGAATGACCTTGAAGGCAGCTACAGTGCCTTTATTAAGAAAAAACACCATCTCCGTCAGCAGCAGTGGAAACACTACACAAATCAGCAGGAGGAAATAAACAAAATCCAGCAGCAGATACAACAATACAAAGCATGGCGAAAATTTTCTCAGGCCAGCAGTCGGGAAAAAATGCTGGAAAAAACGCAAATCATCGAAAGACCCTCTTCTCAACCTAAAAGGGCTGACATAAGTTTTAAACCCAGACTCACCAGCGGCAGGAAAGTGCTGAAGCTGGAAAACATCAGCCTTAAATTCGGTGATGATACTGTATTCTCCAACATAAGCTTCAGCATCACAAGGGGTGAGCGGGTTGCTCTGATAGGCCCCAATGGAATAGGCAAATCCTCCCTTTTAAAAATCATAGCAGGGAACATCAAACTCCTTTCCGGCAAAATCCAGCTGGGGCACAATGTAATTGTTGGGTATTACAGGCAGGAACTGGAAAACCTCAATACGGAAAACACCATCCTTGATGAAGTGTGGGAAGTAGTGCCCAAAATGAAACAAAGCCAGCTGAGAACAATTCTGGGTAGCTTCCTTTTTTCAGAGGATGAAGTGTTTAAAAAGATCAGCAAACTCAGTGGTGGTGAAAAAAGCAGGGTCTCCCTTGCAAAGCTCATGCTTTCTGGGTGCAACCTGCTTCTGCTGGATGAACCCACCAATCATCTTGATATGCCTTCAAAAGAGGCCCTGGAAGATGCCATTCTAAATTACCAGGGGACTATTCTTGTTGTATCCCATGACAGGTATTTCCTTGATAGGGTGGCAACAAGGGTGCTGGAAATGAACAGTGAAGGAATAGCGGATTACCCGGGCAATTACTCCTATTACAAAACCAAAAGGCAGCAGCTTCAAAACCAGCAGCGAAAAGAAAAGGAAACAGACAAACCCGCCCGACCGAAAACAAAACAAAGGCAGACAGGGGCCACACAAAAACAGGCAAAAGACCGGTTGGTGAAAATAAAGGTGGTAGAAGAAGAAATTATAACCACCGAAGACAGGATAAAAGAAATGGAAGCACTGCTGTGTGAGCCGGAAATCTTTTCAGATGAAAAGCGGGCTAAGGAAATAAACCTGGAATACAACCGGCTGAAAAAAAACCTTCAGGCCCTCTATAAGAAATGGGAAAGCCTGGTTTAATAGGGTCTATCCATTGTCACCAGACCCTTCATTTCTTTTCCTTCCAGATAATTCTTCAGGTTTGAACAGAAAAGCTCAACACTTTCCCTCATGTAGTCAGGGGAAAGGGCCGCCATATGTGGTGAAACAATGACGTTTTCCATTTTCCACAGGGGGCTGCTTTCAGGAATAGGTTCTTTAGAAAACACATCCAGGCCTGCCCCCTTTATCCATCTCTGTTTTAATGCTTTCAGCATGGCCGCCTCATCTATTACCTCTCCCCGGGAGATATTAATTATATAAGCCGTTTCCTTCATCATTTCAAATTCATGTTCCCCTATCATGTGGTAGGTTTCATCTGTCAATGGCAGAGCAACCACAACAAAATCACTGGTCTTTAACAGCACATCCAGATCTTTTAATGATAGTACTTCATCAACGTTTTCAAGGGGCTCATTTTTCCTTTTTATCCCTATGACTTTCATACCAAATGCCTTACCCCTTCGTGCTATTGCTTTCCCTATATCACCCAGTCCTATTATCCCCAGGGTTTTCCCTTTGAGCCGTAGTGCCTTCACCCTTTCCCATTTTGCTTCAAGCTGGTTTCTCATGAGAAGGTTAAAACCCCTGGCAAGGGCTAGAATCATACCGAAAGCATGTTCGGATACGGTGTCGGCATAAACTCCCACAGATTTTGTCATCTTTATGCCTTTGTTTAGAATCTCTTTCACAGGCATCCCTTCTATACCAGCACTCAACACATGCACCCATTTAAGGTTTGAGGCTTTATCCAATAAATCGCTGTTCAGGTTTCTATCAAACCCCCACACCACCAGCACTTCCATCTTTTTTATAACACTGTCTTCAACTCCTTCCAAATTACTAACTGGCAGAACTTTTATGTTCTCACCTGCTGCTTCAATCTGCCTGATATATTTATCCTTTAATCTGTTTCCGAAAACAATCATCATGGAAATTCTGCCTCCTTTTTCTTTAATTTGTTTTACCGGGAGGTTTAACTCCCACCTTCTTTTATTTTATGGGAAGAACATTAATTAGTAAAAGGGTTTTTTAAGACTGACAGTTAAAAAAATGATGGCAGCTTCCGCAGCAAATCTTTACTGCAGAATCGCCATCAATTTTTTTACATTATCTCAAATCAGATCATTATGCTCCAATGCTGCTCTGCTTTTGTACTTCAGCTTCCTCCACTCCCAGTTCTCCTTCAGTGGCAGCTACTGCAACGGCTACAGCACTGTCTCCTGTAATGTTGGTACACGTCCTCATCATATCAAGGATACGGTCAATTCCCGCTACAAGGGCAAGACCTTCCAGAGGCAGACCCACGCTCTTCAAGGCCAGTGTCAGCATAATCAAACCTGCCCCGGGGACACCGGCCGTTCCTATGGAAGCAAGGGTTGCTGTCAAAACTATTGTGAGTTGCTGGCCAAGGCTCAAGTCTATACCATAAACCTGAGCAATGAATAGGGCACACACACCCTGGTAAAGGGCCGTTCCATCCATGTTGATGGTAGCTCCCAGCGGCAGCACGAAACTGGCTATTTTGTTTGATACCCTGTTGTTTTCCCTGGCACATTCCATTGTCAAAGGCAGTGTACCCGAGCTGCTACAGGTGCTGAAGGCATAAAGCTGGGCCGGAGCAATGTTTCTAAAGAAGGTTATGGGATTCATTTTTCCAAAAATCCTGACCATGGGGCTGTAAACGATTATCCAGTGCAGAATACACCCAACATATACCGCCAATATAACCTTAATCAATGGCATGATTACCGAAAGACCGTACTTTCCAACAATGGGAGCAATCAGGGCAAATACAGCATAGGGGGCGAACTGCATAATAACCCCGGTGAGCTTATACATGATTTCTGCAAAGGAATCAAAGAAATCCAAAACAGTTTTGCCTTTATCCCCTACAAGTGTCATGGCAATACCCAGGAAGAGGGCAAAAACGATTATCTGTAGCATATCACCATTGGCCATAGCAGCAACGGGGTTCTTGGGAACCAGATTGATCAATGTTTCTCCGATGGTGGGAGGGGTAACATCTTTCACTTCAGGGTTTTCCACCTTAAGCTCCAACCCAACTCCCGGCATGAGTATATTACCCAGAATAAGTCCTATAATAACAGCAAGGGCAGTGGTAACGAGATAAAAGCCTATCGTTTTGCCTCCTATCCTACCCAGAGTTTTGATATCTCCGATGCTTGCTGCTCCTACTACAAGGGATGAGAGCACCAATGGAACGATGATCATGCGGATCATTCTGATAAACAGATCACCGATGGGTTTAATTATGGCTATTGAAGGTCCAACAATAATTCCTACAATAATACCGGCAATAAGGCCAATAAAAATTTTGGTGTGAAGCTTCATTATCCTTCCTCCTTCCTTTTAAAAATTTTTTCACACTATATAATATAATATTATTAATGCATTTGTAAAATTCCTTCCTCTTTTTTTGTAACATTGTAAGCTTTTGTGTCGAATTAACTGTGTTTAAATATTCATTTCCCTTCCACAACTTCCTTGTAGCTGTTACCTCAGCCCTTTAAGCTATAGACGTTACTATAAATAAATATGGTTCTCCTCCATTTTAGTTGAGTTAAATGTCATGC
>DFNM01000105.1 GCA_002376045.1 Firmicutes bacterium UBA3567 | reverse complement strand
GCTCAGCAAGCTTCCCTTTGCCCAATCCCACCACTCTGGGCGCATTATCCTTCTTTTCATCATACTTTAATGCCGCTGCCATCTTGATTGCATTCTTCATGTTGGTATCCCGCTGTTTCATGCATACACCACCGTTCCACCTTTCATGGAAAAATATCTCTACTCAAGGCTTCCTGCTTCCACGACCGGGTACTCGTAGACCAGTCCAAAGACTGTTCCGCCGCAGAGCCGATCTCCACAGGCGTAAATTCCCACGGAACTCGCGGTACTAAGACTTATGCCGTCTCTAGATAATTAACAAGGTTTTGGGCTGCATTTATGTCCCGGTCATGGTAAATACCGCATTCAGGGCAGACCCAATACCTCGTTGACAGTTTTATGTCCGGCAGAACATAACCGCATCCGCTGCACATCCTGCTGGAGGGGTAAAACTTCGGTGCCACAACCAGTTTTGATCCGTACCATTTCGTTTTGTATTCCAGCATTCGACTGAATTCTCTCCAGCCTGCATCGGCTATGTGGCGGGACAAGTGGCGATTTTTTATCATGTTTTTTACCGCTAGATCTTCTATCACTATGACCGGCTTGATTTTCGCCAGTTTGGTAGACAGCTTGTGCAGGAAATCCCTCCTCTGGTTTCTTATCCGGCGGTGAAGTCTCGCCAGCTTTATAGCTGACTTTCTTCGGCTGTTCGAGCCTTTCTGCTTCCTTGAGTGTTGCCGGGACAGCCTTCTCAATCTTTTTAGGTTCTTTTCCAGGCTTTTGGGAGCTTCAATTTTCTCTCCAGTGGAAAGAACGGCAAAGTGTTTCAAACCAACATCTATGCCAACAGGTTCTCCAACTACCGGAACGGGATCGGGTATTTCTACTATGACCGTCAGGCTTACATACCATCTGTCAGCTTCCCGGCTCACAGTGGCTGAAAGTATCCTGCCTTTGCATTTCGTCGTCTTTTCTTTGACCCTGATTTTACCTAGTCGGGGTAACTGCACGTGTTTTGGGAATACTTTAATCGTACCCGTAAGCCTGAAGCTGTCATGCATACCTTTTTTCTTAAACTTCGGGAAATTCGCTTTGCCTTCAAAGAAGTTCTTAAAAGCTTTATCCAGATCTCTCAGCGCTTCCTGCGGAGCACATTTCGATACCTCATACATCCAGGGGAAATCCGTCTTCTTCAGCCTGTTCAGTTTACGGTGAAGTTCTATCGCGTTGGTGGTCTTCCTCTCTTCTTCCCACAGCCTCTTCCGTTCGGCCAGTCCCCAGTTCCAGGCAAATCTGGCACAACCAGCATGTTTCTTCAAAAGAATAAGCTGGGTCTTGTTTGGTTTAAGCTCGTACCGGTAAGCCTTATTTACCAACACTTTCTATAGCCTCCATAGCTTTCTTGACCCGATTTCTGGCCGACCTTCTCCCATACAGACGAGCACAGAACAAAGTTAATACCTCAATCATATCCTGCACTAAGTCGTCTTTGACTTCGCCCGGTTCCATAACGATGATTTTTCTGCCCTGGGCCATTAACGCCGCTTCAATGTATTCAAACCCGAATCGGGCTAATCTATCACGGTGTTCGACTATTATGGTCGTAACTTCCGGGTCGGATAAAAGACGCATGAGTTTCCTTCTGCACCCGTTCAGCCCGGAGCCTATTTCGGTTACCGTCTTGGCTACCGCCACACCCTGACTGTTCGCAAATTCCAACAGCCTGGCTACCTGCCGGTCTAAGTCCGCTCTCTGGTCAGCGCTGGATACTCTGGCATATACAGCCGTTTTTCCTCCCTCCTTTTCTTCGCTGACCTTAACCAGTATTGTACCCGTTGGTGTTTGGTAGGCCGGAACAGGCAGCTTTCCCTCTTTGTACCATTTCCATGCGGTCTTGTAACTGATTCCTTGTTTTCTTGACCATTCACTGAGTTTCATGTAGATATTATACCATAAACAACTACATATTTCTATCTTTTATTCAGCAGTTTTTAACCCTAAATTTTTAAATCAAACTCGCTTTCTTTAAATCTATACACTGCATGGCATGATTTTTCAGCCTGGTTTCCAGCTACGCTGCACTTTAAGGAAACCACATTAAATCCCTCATTCAAAGCTGTTTCAAGTTTATACATCTCTTCACCAACAATCTTCTGTAACTGGTGGTTTTGAACCTTTATATCACCAACAATGTCTCTATCATGGAGCAGAAACTCTGCCATAATGGTTCCCAGATTTTTGGTTGTAATCTTCAAATCTATCCGCAGTTTTTTGGCAACATCAATTTTCTTTTTGTTCCCCCGAGTTTTAACTCTCAGTTCGGCCACTTCCCATTCCCCATTAGCCCTGAGAGGGAAGGTAAAATAAAGGAACTCATCATCCAGCCTGTTTAAAAGAGAATCCTTAAAACAAAAGTTTAAAAAACCCTCTATCAGCTCCGATCTGTTAAACACCTGAAGGTTCTCCGCTAAAGCTCTGAAATTCTTCAGGTAAGCTTCAAGGGTTCTTGCAAGTTGTGTTGTATCACTCGAACTGTTCAAATCAGCAGCTATTTTCCTTAGCATATCAGAAATTGAGATGTCTTCTAGTTTGTTGAGAAAATTTTTAAGTTCTTCCCGGGAAAACATTGTTAAAACCCTGTTCAAAGTACTCTGCCGCATTGCATCAGTGTTAACTGGATTTTGACGAGCCCTAATTTCCTGGGGTTTTACTGATGGCAGCTTTAAAACGATCTCACCATTTTTGATTCCTGCTACTTTCAATTCAAGTTTCTGCCCGGAAGTAAAACTCAGCTGAGTCCTAGCATTCACGACTTTGCCCCTGATATCAAGAAAAACTCTATCCCCGATAGTTTCGATAACCTCAGCGGAAACAATCCTCCCCAATTCCAAACCGCCAAAAACAGACTGAAGGGATAGAGCCTCATTTCCTATGAGCTTTATGTCCATGCTTCTCAACTCGCTTTACATTCCTTGTTTTTGAACCTGAAAATTCTCCTCCACCAAGCGCCAGAAGTCTGAATCTGCATAACCTAAACGCCACAGAGCTATCCCCTGCAGATTTTTCTGCTTAACAAGCTGGAACTTGGCCCACAGGCTGCTTGCATTCTCATACCAGATCTCTGCCTTCTGGCCGTACTCATCTGTGTATTTTATGTACGGGGTTTGGGCTGTATCATCCCATGAAACAGTTACATCGTATTTTTCAATAATATCATCCAGAAGTTTTATCCCGTAGACAAGGCCATCTCTGGATAACGACACAGTAGATTTTCTTCTATTGTTCTTCCATTCATATCCATAATACCCAATCCCCAGAAGGATTTTATTGCCCGGAATTCTTGCTTTTGTATAATCGATTACATCCTCTACCCAGTTTATTGGAGCTTGAGGGCCAGGGCGGCCAGGATTTTTGTCATAGGCCATAATGGCAACTAAGTCAGCATAATGACCCAACACCTCGTAATCATAAGCTTTATGCCAATCCGCTTTTTCTGTTTTGGCCGGCAGGCTTACACTGAGGACTTTGTTTTTCGGGAGGCTGTGAGCAAGTTCTTTGATAAACCTGCTGAAGTATTCCCCATCCTTTTCCCTTATCCTTTCAAAATCTATGTTTACACCATCATACTGGAAGGCTTCCACCATTTCACAGATCTGTTTTATTAACCTGTATCGGTTGTTTTTATCTATCAACACCCGGTGCAGCTTGTCCGGGTCGTTTTCAAAGAGCAAGGCATAAACCCTTATCCCGTTTTGTTTCGCTATCCGCAGCACTTCCTCATACCCCTGGGGAACAAATATGTATCTGCTGTAGTCATTGTCTACCAGATTGCCGTGGTCATCAATAGTGTACCACTTGTTTGCAATGCTTGTCAGTCTGCTGTAATTTTTCGAATAATCTTTAAAAGAGCTTGAATAATAGAAACCCATTATGTGTTTCGGCGTCAGACCTGTAGAAATTGTTACCGTCTTTGTTACGCCATCCCACAGCACCGTTGCCCCAAAGGTTTCGCTGAAAAATCTTAAGGGCACAAAGGTTCGTCTCTGTTTTATAACAGCAGGCATATCAAGTTCTGTTGCTTTTCCATTAACATAGGCTACCTGACTGTTTATCTTAAGGGCTATTTTTACGTCTGATCTGTAGCCGTAAACAGTTCCAGTATTTTTCTCCCATGCAACTTCAACCCCCAGAGCTTCACTCAATTGCCTAAAGGGAACAAGGGTCCTTCCTTTGTCCAGAACAGGCGGAACATCGAACTTTATCTGCTTACCGTTAAGGTAAACCGTGATGTTTTCCTGAGAATATGCAGTGTTGAAAAAATTAAGCATTACCAGTATTATTATTGTAAATACAACTGCATTTTTTGTCACTTCGGCACCCCCCGACAAATATTTACATTTAGGACATTTGTC
>DFNM01000192.1 GCA_002376045.1 Firmicutes bacterium UBA3567 | reverse complement strand
TTCAGCAAAATTTTTCTTGCAGTGTTCATCCACAACACCGCCTTTTGATGTTGGATTTGTATATATTATATCATAATTCTGATATAATAAAAAAGAAAAGAAGAAACACAAGAAAAGGCAAGAAAAGGTGCCAGGCACGACAATTTAAATATTCTGAAAATGAAAATGGTAGCTGTGTTTCTTTTTGGGCAGCAGGTAGTAAACATAAAAGCTACTATATGGGATAAAGCTCAGGAAGAAAACTATCCATTCAGATTACAAATTAGTATTGTGGGTCATTTTTCGGCTTCGGAGAAACTTACGCATGATGAAAATCATCTTGTATTTTTTTATCATTAAAGCTTAAACTACTTTCAATGGGAACCTGTAGATTTTTAATTCTATTCTTTTAATAAAATATTTAAAACAAGCTTAATTGTTTAAACTCCTTTGATTTATCCAGACGTTTCTTTACCTCTATTTCCATGTTGACCAAAAACTCATATTCTTCATTGTGATTTCTGTAATTTTCATAGGCCTTCTTCAAATCATAATTGGCATAACAGTAGACACACCCATGAGGACATGTGTTGTAGACCCCTATATCCACGCTTTTGTAACACCCGCATTCTTTTCGGGTTGGAGTCTGCTTATAACTCAAATCCAACCCAAAAACTTCATTCAGTATGTTTACGTCAATACAGCTGGCTTTCTTTATGTTTTTGTTTACAAGGAAATCATTGCAGCAGCTGTAGAGCTGAATACCCTTTTCAGCAGCAATTTCAGCAAGCCTGTTGGCCAGGTCCCGCTGCCGATGCTGATTTCTTCTAAAGAGATAAATACCATGGTTTTTCTTTAACTCATAGAAGTTTCTCTCAACCTTGTTATACATATTAACGAAACTAATATAGCACCGGCTGGTAAAACCCTCGAGACGGGAAATAATGTGTTTAAACCTTTCCAAATAATAATCTTCATTCGTTATATTCGTTAAAACGATCGGGTCAAATCGCCACTGAATTTGATTGGGACCGAATTTTTCTGCTATCTTCTGAAAACTTCGGATGGTCCTATCCACATGGATAACGTTTTTTTCCAGAGGTTTCCCCATCCCTGTAATGGTATAAAAAAAATAAAGCCTGTATTTTGCTCCAAGCTCATCCAGATAGGGCAGCATGGGTTCAAAATTTTTCGACCAGAAGACTATAACATCCACATCTTCAGGGGCAAGGGATATCTCATATCCCTTTTTGTTAAAGGGGTTATAGTATACACACCTGCCCTTTCGGATTTTATCCATAAACCATTTCGCATAAAAAGCTGGAATATCCGTTCTCCTGCTGGCAGAAATTATCATTGCGACCCACTCCTGTTCAGCTTATCCAGAACTCAGAAAAAGCTGGCAAAACTCCATGCAAAAATCAGAAACCAGCGCATGGACTTTCTCCATAAGGTGAGCCGGGGAATAGCAGATAAATACAAGCTGATAACAGTAGAAGACTTGAACGTAAAAGGTATGGTAAAAAACCATCACCTTGCAAAAAGCATAGCGGACACAGCCTGGAGTGAATTTTTGGGGATACTCAGCTACAAAGCGGAGGAAGCAGCCTGAGTTTTTTCTACCGTGGGGACCACGGGAAGTTACGCCTGTGGAGCTAACCCGATGGGGTTACGATGAAGCAGGAAACCCCTTCCTGAACGAAGTGAAGGGAGGGGCGGTTCACCCTTAATACTATCATGCCTTTTCACGGATTTTTCAAAGTCTTATCATGCTCACCTATATTTCGCAACAAAATTCCGCTTTTTGTAAACTGGCAGGTCATTCTGACTCCCATTGTGATCGTTGCTTCAAAAATCCCATCTGTGCCCTGCACTTTTTTAATTCTTAAAGAAGGGTGAAATGGCGGGTTAGGCTTTTCTAAAAACTTTTTCATTTGTTTTTCAAATTCCTTTTTCACGGGTTCCGGAAGTTTTTTGAACTCCCTTTTAAATTTATTAGTTCGCTCTATCTTAATCATTAAGATCTTCTATTAACTCCTCTAAAGAATTAAAGCTTTTTACTCTACCCGCCTTTATATCTTCATCGGCTTCTTTTTCATTCTTTTGCCATTCCGGAGACCAAAACCATGCCTGATCTTTAGGAACAGGAACTACTGGTTCAATTATAATTTTACCATTTTCGACTTCTATATTTAGACTATCCCCTTCTTTTAAACCCAATTTTTTAATTATTTCTTTTGGAATTGTTACTTGCGAACGTTTGCGTAACTGTGTAAGCATTTTAATGCCCCTTTCAGATTTTCTGAATTTCTTACAATGCTATTATACTACAAAACTCAACAGGAATCAAATTAAGGTGTCCCCTCTCTGTGATTATCTTGTGATAATGTCACCTTGTAATTATCTTGATAAAATGTCACTATGAAGAACATATCATAAAAATGCTTGAGGAAATCTTCCTTATGAAATATGCCCAGATATGATTTTCCTAACCGGGCTTAATTTATATCAAGTTATGGAGTGAGGCTTGTCAAGGGCGGGCGAAGCCCGTTTATTTCCAGCAAAATGTTGGATTTTTATTTTGCATTTTG
>DFNM01000265.1:1830-5108 GCA_002376045.1 Firmicutes bacterium UBA3567 | reverse complement strand
GTGTTTCTCATTTTTCACCGGACGCTACCTTGCCTTCATTGTTATTTCTTCTCTCTGCATTCTTCAAGCCAATTGAGTACGTCCTCACCTATCAAATCCTTATACTTCTCATTGAGTGGCTTTAAGCGTTCCATAAATGGCTTCTTGTCTGGGTGTGTTACGTTAACGCCAAGCTCCTTAAGCTTTTTCACACCTTCTTCTTGTTCAAAATTAATAGTCCACTCGCTTGTCTCTGCAGCTGCCTTTTCAGCAGCTTCTCTAATGATTTGCTGGTATTCTGGAGGCAGAGAGTCCATAGCTTCCTTACTTGCTAAGAAGATATGGAATAGCTGGAGCCATCCGACCATTGAATAGTTGGGAGCAACCTCATAGAATCTCATCGTAATGTACGTTGGTATCTGGTTCTCCATACCATCAATTACGCCAGTTTGCATTGCTTGATAACACTCGGTATACGGCATTGGGGTTGCCACTGCTCCAAGTAATTTCATACCTTCA
This sequence comes from Firmicutes bacterium UBA3567, assembly GCA_002376045.1. Classification (GTDB taxonomy): domain Bacteria; phylum Bacillota; class Thermosediminibacteria; order Koleobacterales; family UBA3567; genus UBA3567. The sequence goes on along the minus strand of DFNM01000265.1, from coordinate 4,610 downwards.
ACTTGTATGGGAGTTTCCATAACTCTTATCTTTAAGCCTTGAAGATCATCTATTGAATATATGGGGTGCTCTTTGACGGTGAGAATGTGTCTACCGCCAACTGCACTAAGAGACAAGCCAACTAGTCCAATGTCTTCAAGCTTCTTCAACTTAGCCTTTGCAACATCGCTCTTGGTAAACGCGTAAGCCTCCTCTATATCCTTAAATAAAAGTGGGACGTCTAAGAACTTGAGTGCATCTGTATATCCCGCAAGTGGTGCTCCAGCAATGTCCGTGAAAGCCAAGTCACCTGTCTGCAACATTTCTATGTATTCTCTTTCTCCGCCTAGTTCCCCTCCTGGATGGATAACTATTTGTACATCCCCGTTAGTTCTACGCTCCACCTCCTCTTTGAATATTTTGAACAATCTTGTATGTTGATCATATTCACTAGCTGCAGTTACATAGGCTGCGCGGAGTACGTGTTTGGTTGGTGCGCTTTCTTCTTTTTTTGTGGACACGCTTTCTTCTTTGCCGCCACATCCACTAGCCACTGTAGCCAAAACCAAAACACCAACTAAAACAAAAGCCAACTTAACAAAAGCCAACCTTAACTTTGTTATGGAATTCATTTCTATTGACCTCCTTTTATCTTTAATATTCACTTACCTTCAACACAATAGTCATGATTATTACCTGATACATATAAAATTTATGCTACAAGGGGGGCGTGTCTAATTTTCTTAGTTTGTAACCGAATTCTTAACAACCTTCCATAGAATTGGAACCAGGCTTAACAATCGGATAATAACCCTTCCTCACCACAGTATTCAAGAACTTTTTAGTATCAAATTTTCTGTCAGCAAACAAGCCGTCCTCACCTGGGGGATTTCTTCAGAGAACTCATTTGGTGATCTAGTTGATGAGAAAGCCTCTACAAAAACAATCCCATAATCAACCCTAAAGTACCTGACTGCCGTCGTGAGTTTTACTTTCAAACCCTCTTTCCCAGTCCAAATCGTGGAGTTCCTTTTAACCTTTGGATAAATACATGTTTACTCGGATCTCCCACTGGTCTAGTATTTTTACCATATCTTCATTTTATTTTCCTCCTTTTTTCTTTGACATGTTTCATTTTCCCCTGAAAAGCCTCGAAAAAGAAATTTAATTATAAACTAATACCTATTTATCTTCTTATTTCTCACCTCCTTCTGACCTTATTGTTTAACTTTTCCCTTGTTAAGACATTCACTTCTCTACTATTGTTGGAAACTTTTTATCAAATGGTTTATTTTACTTCCACTCACCGCAAACTATCCATAATCTAATTCCTAAAGGCTTCAACAACCCGTTGATTCTTCTATAAATATCTCCCTTACTCGGCGGCGCTAAGTTGGTCAAAATTTCTATATCATATTCTCGCTATTCCCTTTCTCTATGACCACCTTGCCTACTACCTTATGATTCAACTTTCACCGCTCGGGGAGGATCAAAGGCATTACAGATAATAAATTCTTCATTTAACTTCCTCACTTACCAGAGAAACAATAGCACGAGCAGCAGCTAACTTAATCTCCTCATTTATATCCCCAGCTCTTATCTTATATATCCCCAGCTCTTATCTTAAAGGATCCTTTTTTTGCGCAAAACATTCGTCTTCTAATTCTAATATTCTGTGAAATGAATCAATATGAACGTTCATATTTGTTGTTCTACAAAGCATTCTCTCATGCTCAATCGATTGTTCCTAGTACGCGTTTTGAAAAGCATGAGAAATAAATTGCGGACCATTATCAGAACGAATCACCGATTTTGCTTTCATAGAGTTTTCTTTTCTATAGTAATTAGTAATTATTTGTAGCACTCTATCAGCATCCTTTACCCTTACATTGTAGTCCAATGTGGTAGCCGACATTGGAACAGTGATATACATCAATATAAGCCAGTATAAAGAAGAACCTCTGCTCACCGGCAAAAAACTCATATTTTAAATCCGTCTCCTACAACTAATTAGAATTGGTTACTATGTGGTTTCTGGCAATTCTTTTAGGTTTCTTTTACCGTTGATGGTGAAGTGTACCAAATTCCTTCCCTAAATGATATACTTTCTTCTTGTTAATAATCAGATCATATGTCTTTTTCAAAGCCATGGTCAATTTCAGATAACCAAAACCTTCATTCTCAATAAGTATAGGTCAACCCCCCACTTATTTTTTCTGGGCAGCTTTTTTATTAACTCTGTAACAGTAAGTCGAACGGAATATTCCGATGATTTTCAAGACTTTTGTTTTCGGATAACCCAAAGAAATCCACTTTTAAGCTACTTCAATTTTGTTAGCACGACAGTTTTTCTTTTTTATTAAATTTCTAAGAATGGCGAACTCCAGGTCTTTTTCTCCCAGTAATTTTTTAAAATGCTCATTTTCTTGGGAGAGTTGACAATCTCTTTTGATAACTGTCCAAAAGGAACTGACGGTTCTAAAGAGTTTACATCAGCTCTGTATCTGTCCTTTTTGTATTTTCGAACCCAACGGCCCACCATACTAGAACTTAGATCATACCGTCTGGCACTACAGCATTATTGCCTGTTTCAAGGGTTTCCTAAATAACTTATAGTTTAAATTCGATCATATACCTTTATTGCTGGATCAATCTTATCCGCTGACACCAACATTTTAACTGAGTAGAACTTGCGGCATCCATTACTCCTGATGTTTTATGGTAATATGCAAATATTTTTTGTTAACAAAGTAATAATAATTGATAAAATTCTTATATGTTTTATTATTCTATATTGTTAA
>DFNM01000265.1:0-1495 GCA_002376045.1 Firmicutes bacterium UBA3567 | reverse complement strand
TTAACAATATAGAATAATAAAAAACTATCATATTAAGGTAAGGTAGTAACTTTTTACTATCTGAACGTTTGTTATCGATCCAACCGTCAAAAGTTTTACCAGTAAACTCTTCAACCAATTGTTAAAGGCTTACGTTTCTATCAATACCATCACTTACAATGAGTTAATTTGATATTCACGTAAAATTATAATTTTCGTCGTTTCTTATCCGAAAGTATAACTATTAAAATTATCAAGAATTATATTCTTTGCATTTTCAATATGTTGAGCCATTAACTCAGCAGCAAGTTCTGCCTTTTTAGTTTTAACAGCTTTAAATATTTTATAATGTTCAAAATAAGATTCTTTTGCTCTTTCTACCCGACTCAAATCAATAACTCTATAAAAAATATATTGGTTATTATATTTATTAACCATCTTTTTTAAGCGTTCATTACCGCAATTATTAATTAACATCTCATGTAACCTAGCGTCAGCTTCGATAAATTTTTCCACTTTATCTTTTTCTAAATCTTTCCTAGCTTCTTCAAAAACTTTGCTCACTCGAGCGATATCTTCATTAGAAAGCCTGGGAACAGCAAGTTCTGTTGCATATGTTTCTAAAAGTTTCCTTATATCATAAATTTCTTCTACATCCCTTCTAGTTATTTCTTTTACATAAAAGCCAGTTCTAGGAATTAATGTTACAAGCTCTTCTTTTTCTAAAATGGTAAGGACCTGTCTTACAAGACTCCTACTAACTCCTAATTCTTCAGCTAAATGTTTATCAATGATTCGATCTCCTGGTTTAAATTCATGGTAAATTATTTTATTTTTAACAATTTCATATATTTGATCTCCTAAATTTTGGTGATCATTACCCACCCTTTTATTTATGTTTAAGTTAGCATTTATATAAAATTCAACAAACTTAATTTTATGCTTCTTGTTTTTTTCCATTCAATTACCTCCAAACAAGTTATAAGAAACTTAAATTAGTTTTCTTCCTTAACGAAAAATAGCTTTCCCAACTTTTTATATGCTTCTAGGCAAGAAAATTAAAAGCATGTTCGACATTCAAGGTATTTTTAAAACCTTTCACCGTTTTATTCGATAGATATTCCCCTTAATTAATATTACATAAAGTATATGCCTATTTTATTTTTTGTTAACTGTTAACATTGCTTGTTAAAAATAAAAAGATACCTTTTTGTTTTTCTTTTTCATTTTGGGGATTTAGCTTAATCATTAATATACATTTCAGCTTTTTGATTATTAATAAATTTACAAAATAGAAGTACAGTCTTTTTGTCTTTTAAAATTATTGTTATTCTAAAATTCTTTTTTATAAAACCATTCTAAAAATATTCTATTTTATTTTTTTTTGATTGTCAAGACCTTCATACCATGTACTCAGAGTGTAGAAAGGCCAGAGTTTCGTTCACAGAAAATGAAAAAAATAAAAAAAATATTGAAAAGGGTGGGTATCCCTGAGGTATTATTGATATGGAAACAA
>DFNM01000048.1 GCA_002376045.1 Firmicutes bacterium UBA3567 | reverse complement strand
AAAGGATTTCAGCATCCTCTGGAATGTCTTGTTTTATATGGTTGATTAATCTTTGCTTCCCTATTCTGAGGGCTTCCGCCACTCCAATAAAACGTTTTTGCTCCCTGGTTTCATAAAATATTTCTTTTATAAGTTCTACAGACAACTTTATATTCCTCCATTTGAATAAGGTTTTTGTTTCTTTCTCCATAATATAATCCTTAAAGGGCAGGTCTGGATTGGTTAGAAAAATTTCCCTGTTTGCGCTCCGCATTTTATATACGATTTTTTTATTGCCTGTTTTAACTTTAAAATGTTCTATCACCGGAATTTCCGTCCCCTTTTTATACCACCTTTTAGCTATAACCCTGCCATCAGCATGAACATAATAGGGTTGTGCCTCTTCAATTTCTATTATACCAGAAATAAGCACCTGGCCTTTTTCAACCATGTCACCTTCTTTTACCACCGGTTCTCCTTTCAACACCACAATCTCTGTTATTAAGCCTTCATCTCTTGCAACAACACTGCACGGTGTAATTGACTTTATAGGAGGTGGAGGAGTTTTTTCCACAATTTCAACGATAGCTTTGATTCCTTTGATTTTGATGTCTACCCAGGATATTTGCTGATTGTTTAAAAGCAGTTTATTCTCAATGTTCTTTAAATCAATACCGTATTTCCATATTCCTGTTTCAAACCCGAGTTTTTCCAATTGACCTAAAATTTCTTCTTCTTTTAAGGTTTTAGCCCCTGTAACATCAATATACCATATCATTGAAGAAAGGACATACAAAATCACCAGAAACAATATCCCGCCAAGCATAAGGAGTTTTCTTTTTTTTAGTTTTATAAAAACAAAAGGCAATCCTCTTTTGGTTTCAATATATATCCTACACTTTGTCTTCCTGGCAATGCTTCTAATTCTTTTGAAATGATGCAGACTCATTTTAACCTGGAGCGTGTTTTGAATTCTTATTACATCCCAAAGGTAGATATTTTCAGCACTACATAAATTGATAAACTTTTCCAGTCCAATTCCTCTCACTCTTACAACCAGATAACCTGCTATATAATTCCAGATTTTAATTATTATCAATATTATCCTCCTTCCCCATTATTCAGCCATACTTCCTCAATCTTGCCTTCTAGAAGTATTTCATCATACAAAACGGAGTTGAGCTTTATATCTTTTCCCTTTATGTTTATTACTCCGATATTTGTATTAATTCTTACCTGGGTTTGCGTATATTCTATAATACCTAAATGGTTCTCAACCGTAACCTGCAAGTTGCCTATAATAGTTATCTTGGGAATATTAAGCAACACGTCTTTGGGAAGATCTAATATTTCCGAAAGCTTCTCCTTTAGCTTTTTTCTTTTCATCACTATACAGCTCCTCAACAATATTCTTGTATTAAATTTATGTGTGTTGATTTTTGTTCATTACAAAAAGCTCTCTAACTCCTTGTCCAGTGTTTCTACCACTACTCCGTTTATCATTACTCCGGAGTTTAGATACATGCGAATTATTTTCAATACCCTTTTGTCCTTGACTTTCCTCGCTACTGACGCCATCAATTTGTCATGGTTTACCCTGTCAAAGCATTTTTCAAGGTCTATGTCGACAACCCATGTGTATCCTTCTTCTATGTAGTTCTTTGCTGCTATTACTGCCTGTCTTGCGCTCCTTCCTGGCCTGAATCCGTAGCTACAGATGGTTCCCATTGCCAAGCCCATAGTGGACTTTCACCGCCAAGCTACCACCCATGCCGGGCACACAAACATAAAGCGGCCGTTATGGCCACTTTACAAGTAAAATTGTAACAGTTAATGGTCGGGATGACAGGATTTGAACCTGCGACCTCTTCGTCCCGAACGAAGCGCGCTACCAAACTACGCTACCTCCCGTTTATATAAATGAGCAAATTGCACAATTAAATATTTTTTGATGCCTAAAAAAGGCAATAGCAAAGCTAAGCATATCAATGCTTGTGGATAACTTATGAACTTTGAAAACCTAGCATTAAACAGCCTTTGGTAATGATTTAGCAGTGTTGACTGCTATTGTGCCGGCAATGAGTGTAATACAGTTTAGAAGAGCAAAGGTTTTAGCTTTCTTTATGCCTGCAGAGCGCAAGTTATTGGTATTCAAGCAATCTTTTAGCCTGCTGTTGCATCTTTCACTAGAAGTCCGTTTGTTGTATAGTTTCTGCCATTGATTAGAGCTTCTTATTGGAAAGCTGAAATATCTGTTATTCTTCTTATAGTTTACTTTAAGGCAGTACCCATAATTTGAACTGCTGCACCAGTTGGAGCCATGGGGACAGTCTACTTTTCCCAGTACATGGGAACACCTGAATTTTAAATAATCTCCATCCCTTCCCCAATACACAAGTTCATACCCCATAGAACATATTGGATGCAGCCTCTCATTAAGGCCTTCTAGTGGAGCAAAACTGTTTCTTTTATCATAGGCTATTATTGGCTGCGCATGGAATTCATTGACTATGTAATTATAGATATCTTCAACATCATAGCCTGAATCCATAATGCAGTGCTTTGGTTGAAAGTTGAATAAGACTCAATTTTTTATAAGCTCTATCTTTAATTGAAACTTTCAACTATATTTTCTTTTAATAACAAACTGCCATTTACGGTTTTTCCTTAAAGTCAACTTTAGAATAACATAATAGATTTCATATATTGATAAAATGTTAAATCTCTTGAACTTAAGGAGTTTTCGAGTTTGATAGACGAATATTATATTTAAATGAAGAGGATTCCAGTGTGTTAATAACTTTTTCTACTAATTCTTTTTTGCAATAGATGATTATGCTATCAGAATCATCGGTTTCGAAAATAACCAGTAATATCTGATCAATAAAAGTCTTAATGACAAATTCAGTACCTTTAGCCCAATCTGTTTGAAGCAAATTTAACTCCTTATTTTGCTGTTTGGATATATCTTTAAAAATCAAAATGCTAAAGCCGTTTCCTGCTCCGAACCAAAAATTTTTCAATATCTGAATAAGATTATCGAAATCTACGGTATTGAATAAAACAACTGATTGTCCAATATTGTGTTTAGTAGGAGATTTTCCCCATAAACGATAATATGCCTTAATACCTTTTTCATTTAAAAAAGCAAATAATTCTTCATTACGATAAGCTTCATTTCTTATAATATAAAATTCTTTTTCATTAGCAACAGTTAATATAAAATCTGTTAAAAAATTAAGTTTTTTAGGAATTCTATCAATATCATCGAAAGGCCAGATACATATACCAACATAATTGCTAGAAATGTTATTTTCCCCATTGCAAAACATTGATGACCCTAATATTTTATAATTCAATATAATTCTATTCATAGTTTATTCTCCCCTTGAGAAACTCATTTTCTTATTTCTCTATTCCCGCCATGTATGGCGGGAATAGAGAAATAATTTGTAACAGCTGCTTTATGGCCATGGTTTCCGTGAATAAGTAAAATGAAATCTACCTATACCAATATGTCGTCCAAGTTTTTTTCCTCTATAAAAATGATGTTTTCTATCTAACTGTAACAAAGATTTACCAGTTCTAGTGTTTACAAATCTCCAACCACGTGAACCTTGGTTAATAAACCTAATCGTTCTGACTGCCTTACCTATATAATGCCCTGAAACAGCACCAATAGCTGCTCCTGCTACTGCACCACCGGCTATTGCTAAACGTCTTTTCCACCCTCTCCAACCGCGCTTTTTAGCAAGACGATAACCGGCATAAGCACCAGCGGCAGCTCCTGTTACAGCCCCGGCAGCAGCCCATACCCATCTGCCATCAGGGTCAGTAAACTTAACAGGGTTGTTCTTGGTATAGACATACAAGTTAAGCGTCTGTGAGGCTTTGGGTTCACCAAGTATTATATCCCTGCTAATAAACCTACCTAGTTCAGGGTCATAGTACCTGTTTACCAGGTAATACAGCCCCGTTGCCTCATCATACCTGTACCCCGCATACCTGTAGGGGTTTATGTCTGCCAGGGGCCCGCTCTTTTCAAGGATGTTGCCCCAGGCATCATAGCGGTAGGATGCTGCGATACTACCCTGTTCGTCGGTTATCGCCAGCACGTCTCCCCTGTCGTTGGTGTGGTAGAAGTAGGTTTTGCCGTTGTAGCGCATTGTAAGGGGAATACCGGCACCGTTGTAGGTGAACATCAGGGTTATATTCCCGTTTTGGTCGGTTTGGTAGGCTACCCTATCCCCGGCGTAGTGGTAGTAGGTGGTACCCTCCGGTGTGGTCATGGACAGCCTTCTTCCTTGGCCGTCATAGGTGAAGGAGGCTATTAGCTGGCCGGTGGAGACATCCCTTACTTCTACCAGCCTGTTTTCTGCATCCCATATATAGGTCCTCTTTCCGTCACCTGTCAGGTTTCCGTTGGCGTCGTATGAATAGGTTATACCGTTTACGTCTACAAGTTCGTTGGCCTGGTTGTAGGTGTATACGGTGGTTTCTTTTACGGTACCATCGGGGTTGTATACTGTTTTCTTGGTCCGGTTCCCTGCCGGGTCGTATTCATAGACTGTTTTCTCTCCGGTGTAGGGGTCGGTTTCGGATGTGAGGCGGTTCAGGGCATCATAGGTGTACTGGACTGTTTTGTTGTTTTTGTCGGTTACCGTTAACTTGTTTCCTTCTCCGTCATAGGTGTAGTTTTCCTGTAAGATAACGGTTCCGGATGTTGTGGAATGTTTTACCTCTGTAACCTTATTCGCCGCATCATAGGAGATATCCTCCTGTATACCGTTGGGATATACTAAAGAATTTAACCTGTCGTTGGCACCGTAGCTGAAGTTCAGTGTATTGTTCCCGTACTCTGTTATTGAGGTTACCCGGTCGTTGGCATCATAGGTGTAATGGGATTGATAAACTGCTCTTGCTACGGTCAGGGTTATGCCTGTTATGTTCTCTGCATCGTCGTAAGAGTAGTCAACAGTATTTCCATTCGGTTCTCTGGACTGTACCAGCCTGTTCTGGTCGTTGTAGGTAAAGGTAAAGGGATTAACTTCACCCGGCTGGGTTATGGATACGGGGTTTCCGTTGTCATCATAGGTGAACTGGTACTGGGTCACTCCGTTATGGGCTATGGAAGCGATCCTGTTGGTGGGAGTGTAGGTGTAGTTTATCTTGTTCCCGTTTGGGTAAAGTACCTCTATCAGGTTTCCGTTGTCGTCATAACTGTTGGTGGTAGTTTGACCCTTGGCATCTGTGACCGAGATTAAACGGTCCAGGGAGTCATAGGAGTAAGAAGCGGAAAAGTAGGTTGTTCCGTCCTTTGTTATCCTGACCGATGTCAGGTTATTGCTGGCATCGTATGTATAGGTGGTTATTCCACCCAGGGCATCTGTTACCTGGATGAGATTTCCCTTATCATCGTATGAATAGTAGGTGGTGTTTCCGTTACCGTCGGTTATGGCGGTGTTGTTCCCGTTTTGGTCGTATTCCAGGCCGGTGCTGCTGCCGGCAGAATCTGTTACGGAGGTCAGGTTGTTGCTGGCGTCATAGGTAAGGGTTACGCTTGCCTGCTCGGGGTCTGTTGCCCTGATGAGGTTGTTGTTGGCGTCGTATTCAAAGGTTGTAGTTTTATTGTCGGGGGTTGTATAGCTTAAGAGGTTCCCGGATGCATCATAGGTATAGGTAGTAGTATTTCCGTTGGGGTCTGTGCTTGATATGAGGTTGTTGTTGTCGTCCCATGTATATGTGGTTACGAGGTTGCCCGGTTCTGCAAGGCTGGTGCTGTTGCCTCTATCGTTAAAGGTATAGGTATAGCTTTCACCTCTGGGGGTAATGATTACGGTAGTGTTATTTACCGGGTCGTAGGTAAAGGAGGTTGTTTTCCCATCGGCATCGGTTATGGAAGATACACGTCCCTCGCTGTCATAGGCAATGGTTGTGGTGTTACCCTTTCCATCGGTTATGGATGTGAGAAGGTTGTTGGGAGCGTCATATCCGAAGGTGACCGTTACCCCTTCGGGGTTTGTGGTGCTTATGAGGTTGCCGTAGCTGTCCCTGCTGTACTGTACTGTCCTGCCCGCAGGGTCGGTTATATTTACGATTCCGTTATCTATCTGGGATGTATCAAATGTTGTAACCTGGTTTGATGCGTCGGTTACGCTGCGGAGTACTCCATCCTGGTAGGAAAATACAGAGGTATTTCCGTTACTGTCTACTACCTTTGTAAGGTTCCCGTACAGGTCATAGTATTCCTTTGTATGGCTTTTTATGTCTTCCAGCAGGAAGTAGGTTACACCGTCTTCGGTTATTTTGCTGAGGTCTTTGTATACTCCCGGGGGCCTGTTGTAGGTGCCGTCCGCATTCTGGGTAAATACAAATTCGGTGCCGTCTTCATCGGTGTAGTTTACGCTGCCGTCCGGGTTTTCAAGTATATACCCGTAATAGTTGTGTACCCAGTTGTAACCTATTATGCCGTTTATCTCTGCCTGGCTATTGTATATGCGGTTAAAATACGTAGGTTCCCCCTGACCCACAAAGTATTCGTCGTTGTATATGAATACCAGGTTGCCGTTGTAGAGGTTTACCTTTATTTCCCCTATGTCGTCCACATCCAGTGAGAAGTAGGCCCAGTAGGGCTCCAGTCCCAGGTGTCCGGGCCACAGCTCTGTAGTGGGGTCAATGATTACGGGATATACCCTTGAAGGGTCTTTCAGCCATTCTTCATCGGGTATGAAGGTTATTATATAGCCTTCTTCACCTTTTTCCAGGTTTATTGCTATTTCGGTGGACACTGCTCCTGATGAATCCACCATGAAGGGAGGAGGTATCCTGAACAGGGGCCAGCGGGTTGTCTGGTTGTAGAAGATTACCTGGTTTCCTTCCTTTTCGGGGTATACACCTTCCAGTTCCAGTTTAAAGCTGAATACCGGTTTGTTGACGTATTTCTTCAGTATTATATTTTCCTTCAGGCCGTTGGTTGCCACTATATACTGTAAATCTACGTGGGGCAGTATATTTTTGTATATTATCTCCCTGTCTCTCACTACAGGCGGTACCGGCCTTGCTCCTATAAGGGTATAAACCACCCCTTTATTATTCAAAGATACTCTGGCAGTTTTAGCTGTTGATGAGCCGAAGTGGCTTTTGAGACGTCCCCTGCCTTTTTCGAAGTTAAAATGGGGGTTCATGCTTTTGATAATCTTTACATCTTCAATGTTCTTTAGGCCCTGGCGCAGCTTATCCTTATTTAAAAGTTTTTGTTTCAGGAAATATACATTGCGGGCCAAACCTTCTACACTATCAATGAATGCCCTCCGGGTATCTTCATTTGCCAGCAGTTGTCTTGCAAGTTCCTTCCCGTTTGCCTGACCCCTGTAGAGTAAATTATGGACAAGCATCAGCACCTGAATATTTTCTTCATCTGCCTTACCGACAATGCCCCTTATTACCCAGGGGGGAGTAAATCCCTGATATGGATGGTATTCCTCTACCTCCCAGCCCCTCTCGGGTAAAAGCTTGTACCAAAAGGGGACAATAGCACTTATCTGCTGGCTTCTCTCTATCATGCTGTCGTAGGAACCGGGATGGTCATATTCCTCATCAACGTAAAAGCCCAGCACATACAGACTGCCGGCTTTCCTGTCAGTGCTACCCCTTTTTCTATTAGGGTGGGAAACATCCTTTTCTTCGGCGGCGGAGTGCTGTCTGGTTGCGGTTTGTTCCAGTTGGCCAGGGCCCCTGCTATTTTGATTCTCCTGTTTGGGCTTTTCATCACTTCCACCATCCACTATATCAATCCCTGGCTTATTGAAGTAGGTGATTAATTCATTTACCATCCTCTCACACCACAGTACGTAGCATTCGGTGTGCAGCGGTTCGTTAAGAATTGGTGTGCTCAGGTAATTCCCCTCACCTTATCCTCAAATCGTTTTACTGCTCTTGAGTATACCCTTATGCCTATTCCGCTTTTGTGTGTATAAAATAAAAACCCGAGAATTTCCGCCTCCGCGGCCTGTCTACCGCGCTTTTTTTTTTCTCTGTTTGCTTTTAGCTTTAGTTTCGTCGAATATTGGCGTCAGCAGCTGGGCTATTGCCTGCTGTATCATCCTGTCCAGTACCCGTGGGTATCCCTAACATTCTTACTCCTCCGCCTGGTTTGGATATTTCTACCCTTCTTACCGGGCTGGGACGATATGTTCCCTCCAGTATGGACTGCCTTATAGCTCCGCCATGTTGTTTCAGGTAAGGCAAAAGTTCATCTACTTTCATCCCATCCACACCATGGCTTTCCACATCGCCATGGATATCCTCGCCTTTAGCTAATGGTTCCCATTGCCAAGCCCATAGTGGACTTTTTACCGCCAAGCTACCACCCATGCCGGGCACACATAAAAAACCACCCAGGGTTTCTCTGGGTGGCTTTTGGGAATTACTAAACACTTTTACATTTTTTTAATCATATATCATATCGTTATTTTCTTGAAATCCATAACCTGTTGACTGATGGCCTTTTCTGTTGGTAATCTTTCAATACTGGAGGCACCGAAAAATCCTACTACACCATGTGTTTTTGAAAGTACATACCTGGCATCCTCGGGTTCAGCAATCGGTCCCCCATGGCAAATAACCAATACATCTGGATTAATTGACTTGGCAGCATCATGGATTGCCTGAATCCTTTCAACACATTCATCAAGAGTCAGCGCAGTTTTGGCACCGATTGTGCCTTTTGTGGTAAGGCCCATATGGGCAACTATCATATCGGCTCCGGCTTCGACCATTTTTCTGGCATCCTCCTCATTGAACACATAAGGCGAAGTAAATAAATCCAGTTCATGGGCCTTTCTAATCATCTCTACCTCCCGGTCATACCCCATCCCTGTTTCTTCTAGGTTTTGACGAAAAGCTCCGTCACACAGGCCTACTGTTGGGAAGTTCTGAACACCGGAAAACCCTATTTCTTTGAGCTGCTTCAAAAACACATCCATCAACCTGAAAGGATCTGTACCGCATACTCCAGCCAGCACAGGAGTTTTTTTCACCACAGGCAATACTTCCTTTGCCATTTCCACTACTATGGCATTGGCATCTCCATAGGGCATTAAACCTGCCAGAGAACCTCTCCCTGCCATCCTGTATCTACCAGAATTGTATATAATTATGATATCAACTCCCCCAGCTTCTGCACTTTTAGCAGAAATACCCGTTCCGGCTCCTGCACCTATTATGGGTTTACCCTGACTTACCTGGTCTTTTAACCTCTGCAAGATTTCCTTTCTGGTAAAAGCCATTGAACAAACCTCCTTGATTTTTTAATAAACTCTAATCAAAGCCCTCTATTGCCAATCATTTTTTTCCATCATTTCAGCCAGCTTTTTGGCCATAGCTAGTGCAAAGCGTTCATCATTAATATCAGTATCCATTTCAATTAACTCCACTTTGGTCCTGTCAATATTTTCCCGTATGGCTTTAAAAAGAGCTGCATCTGCTTGTGGGTCATAGAAAGGTTTGCCTTCCACATCATACAGGGAAACTCCTTCAAGGGGCAAGAATAGCGCTGTAGGACCCTTGGCAGCATTTAACTTTTCGGCTATAATTTTACCTAACTGAGCATTTTCTTCATTTGTTGTCCTCATCAATGTAACACTGGGATTGTGTTTGTAGAGTTTTCGACCTTTGAATCTTTCAGGTACAGTTTCCATTGGACCAAAATTCACCATATCCAGAGCTCCTGTTGAAACAACCTGAGGAATCCCGGCTTTTCCTGCAGCTTCAAGACGGTTAGGACCAGCACTCAAAATGCCTCCTACCAGTTCATCGCACCATTCAGTAGTGGTTATATCTAAAACTCCTTTGATAAATCCTGCTTCTACTAAGCTTTCCATTGCTCTACCGCCGGTACCCGTTGCATGAAACACCAATACTTCATAACCTCTTTCTTCCAAATACTCCCTTGCTTTTGTTACACACGGAGTGGTGACGCCAAACATTGTAGCTCCTATGAGGGGTTTTTCTTCTTTCGCAGGGGGAACTTCTCCTCTAACCATACCGGCTACTGCAAATGCCGCATTAGTTAATATCCGTCTGGATATGCTATTTATACCGGAAATATCAACAACTGAATACATCATCATTATGTCTTTAACATCCACATAAGGCCGGGTATCCCCTGATGCTACCGTAGATACCATGACTTTAGGAATTCCCACAGGAAGGGCCCTCATCGCAGCACAACCTATGGTAGTGCCTGCAGTGCCACCAAGACTTATAATACCTGCCACTTCTCCTTTTTCGTAGAGTTCAGAGACAATTTTGCTGGCACCTTTCATCATGGTGTCAATGGCTTCTCCCCTATCATCTCTGGTAATAAGCTCTTCGATGTTACTTCCTCCTGCCCGTGCCACTTCATTCCTGGTGATATCAGGTTCAAAATACGGTTTACCTTTAACTCCTGCATCAATAACTATTGTTTCCAGACCGGTAGATTCAATAATGTCTTTAATGAACTTAAACTCTTTTCCCTTAGTATCCAGGGTACCCAAAACAACTACTTTTTCAGCCATACTACTCCCTCCTTCATAATTATAGTTTGTTTAGGTATTAACCTAAGCAAAAAGTGTACCTACTTACCAAAACAGCGATATTGCAATAAATTCAGACAAGTAAATATCGAACTCTTCGAATAACTGTGAATATACTTGCCCAATAAAAAAATAACTGAGAAAACAATTTCCCAATTTTTTAATGATTTTCAATTCCGTATTTTTTTATTTTGTTGAACAGAGTGCGCCGGCTAATACCTAATTGCTGAGCCGTTTTCGTTTTATTCCATGAGCATTTTTCCAGTGTTTCTAGAATAAGCTGTTTTTCCAGGAAATCCGCAGTTTTTTTAACCAGCTCAAGGGTTTTTACCTTATGAGAAATATCAACCTTCATGGTTGTTTGAAAATAATTGGGTAAATCATTCAAGCTAATCACATCACCATCACTTAATATTACCGCCCTTTCTAAAGCATGTTTCAATTCTCTAACATTACCAGGCCAATCATGGTGCAGCAGTGCATCCAGTGCTACCGGCGTTAATTTGCGGATTTGGCGTCCAAACTTTTTATTAATCTTATTAATGAAATAATCAACTAATAAAGGAATATCTTCCTTACGCTCTCTTAAGGAAGGAACTCTTATCGATATTACATTAAGCCTGTAATACAGATCTTCTCTAAATTTTCCCTCCGCTACAGCTTTGCGAAGGTCGGTGTTGGTAGCCGAAATTATTCTTACATCGGTTTTTATTGTTCTGTTTCCTCCCACCCTTTCAAACTCCTGCTCTTGAATTGCTCTCAACAATTTAGCTTGATTATTCAAACTCATCTCACTGATCTCATCCAAAAAAAGAGTCCCTTTATCAGCAAGCTCAAAGCGCCCCAACCTCTTTTGAGTTGCTCCTGTAAAGGCCCCTCTTTCATGGCCAAATAATTCGCTTTCCAACAGGTTTTCCGGAAGGGCAGCACAGTTGACTTTTATGAAGGGTTTGTTATAGCGAGGGCTATTAAAGTGTATGGCTCTTACCACCAGTTCTTTACCTGTACCGCTTTCTCCGTAGACAAGCACGTTTACATTTTTGTCAGCAACCTTCTTGATTACCTCATACATGTCCTGCATTACCCGGCTTTTTCCAACAATCTCATCAAAACCCTTTTTCTTTAACAATTCTTTTTTTAAATAGAGGTTCTCCCGTTTCAGCCTTGTAAAGTTTTTAAACATCTCTGTCGTCTGCTTTATACTGATCTCAGTTGGTATTCTTTCAAAACAAGATCCTCCAATATAACCTTTTGCATTAGTATTAACATAAAAATAGTTAACCTGTTCCGGTTCAATGAAAGGCCCTCCATACACCATGTTAAAACAGGTGGGATTGATGTTGTTTGCCACTTCAAAAATTCGATTTGCCAGGGTAACCCCTTCTTCTAAAGTCATTCTTTTTTTCACTCCTGTTTTGCCACCCACTGTCCATCCCAGATGGGCACATATCACATCTACCCCTGCTTTAGCCATAGCTTTTGCTTCCTCTTCATTAAAGACAAAAGCTATTGTAAAAAGCCCCTTTTTCACCGCTTTCATCATAAACTCTACTTCCTTTTTAAAACCAAGATTGCTTGTTTCTAGAGCTTCCCGAAAACTCCCATCTATTATTCCTACTGTGGGGAAGTTGTTAACACCATGAAAACCATTGTTTGTAATCCTGTCTAAAAGCATGTCATGGTCAATGGTAGGATCTGTAGCACAACATCCAAATATAATGGGTTTGTCTTTAATCCTTGGGATGATCTCTTTTGTCCCAAATTCCATGACCATTTCATTGCTGTTGGCAAAAGGTAACATACATCCTAATGATGTAATTCCCGCTGACCTAAATCTCCCTGCATTTAAAACCAAAAGGAAATCAGCTCCTCCTTCAACAGCCTGTTTAGCAGAAAGACCTGATCCTACAGCTACACCAATTATGGGTTTATTGTTGTTAATGCTTTTTGAAAGCAGTTCCCTTATTTCTGCTCTAAAAAACATTCAATCCATCCTCCCAAACAAGATACCTGTGTGTAATATTCAATAAAAAATACATTGATCCTGCAAAAAAATCTGAATATTTTGTTTTTTGTTTATAAACAAAGAAAAAAGGATAATTCAGTTGAACTGAATTATCCCCCGACAATTAATAACACTTTTTATTTATATCCTCCAGTATAGAATGTCTTTTTTTACACCTTGGTAATCCTAATATTTCTTTTAATATTACCCCTTTCTTTATATCTTTCTTGTTTAAAAAATAACTGAAATCCTTTCTCTTTGTGGTCTTTATCATCGTGGGTTGCTGTCGTATTTTCTCCCTGACAAGAGATTCTGGGGTAGTCTCTTCTATTTGCTTTTTCTTTCCAAATTCTACAAGTTTTATGTCTTTAATTACTGCCTCTTTTTTGTGTTGATGAGTTGCCCTGCCTACATCGGGTGCTGGAGATTCGATCCTGCGTTTTGGCAAATCGTTGTAGTGCCCTGGCGTTCTCCTGGTTTGCCATTTAAGGCCCCTTCTTATAAGGGGAATCCCTATAACAATCAGCAAGGCCAAAACATCGCTAAAATCCATTCAAAACACCTCTTCGATTATTCTTCTTTGGTTCCATTAGAAAATTTTTCTTTATCACCTTCAACGGCTTCTCCCATGCTTGAAATCGATTCTCTCATTTTAGTATCTGCCAGCAGGTTTTTCATGTTGTAATAATCCAGCACACCCATTTTTCCTTCCCTCAAGGCTTTTGCTATGGCTTTTGGAACCTCCGCCTCTGCTTCCACTACCCGTGCTCTCATCTCTTGAACCATCGCTTTCATTTCCTGTTCTTTTGCTATAGCCATTGCCCTTCTTTCTTCAGCTTTGGCCTGTGCGATTCGCTTATCGGCTTCAGCCTGGTCTGTTTGGAGTTGAGCTCCAATGTTGCGTCCGACATCAACATCAGCTATATCGATTGAAAGGATCTCAAAAGCCGTTCCAGCATCAAGGCCTTTGTTCAAAACTGTCTTCGAAATTGAATCAGGGTTTTCCAGAACTTCCTTATGGGTCTCTGCTGAACCCACTGTTGTAACAATGCCCTCTCCGACACGGGCTATGATGGTCTCCTCCCCTGCTCCACCTACCAGTCTGTCTATGTTGGCTCTAACGGTTACCCGAGCCCTTGCCTTGACCTCTATTCCATCTTTTGCAACTGCAGCCACTACAGGTGTTTCTACGACTTTAGGATTGACACTCATCTGAACGGCCTGCAGCACATCCCTGCCGGCTAGATCAATGGCTGCTGCTCTCTCAAAACCAAGAGGAATTTCCGCCCTCTGAGCAGCTATTAGTGCATTTATAACTCTATCTACATTGCCACCTGCAAGATAATGGGCTTCAAGCTGATTTGAGTTGAGATCAAGGCCTGCTTTTGTAGCTTTTATCAATGGGTTGACGATTTTGGCAGGGGGTACTCTTCTAAACCTCATCCCTATCAGAGTGAAAATGCCAATTTTTACTCCTGCAGCAAGGGCTGATATCCACAGCCCTACTGGAATAAAGCTGAACAATACTGTTAGAACAACAAAGATTAAACCAATGGCTATAAGGTTAAAAACAAACATCATTTCATTCCTCCATTACTGAATATTTTCTTCTCTAACAAAGATTTTGTGCCCTTCCACCTTTACAATCCTTATCTTCTTGTTGGCATCAATAAAACCACCCTCTGACATGACATCATACCTTCTTCCTTCGATGTCCGCTGAACCTGTCGGTTTTAAGGGGGTTAGAGTTAGGCCCGTTCTGCCTTCCAGACCCTCAAGTTCTTCTACCCCCGCCTTATAACCTTTATCTCTTTCCTGTGTTAATGTTAAAATGATGCGGTCAAAAAACTTGCTTCTACTCAAGTTTTTAAAAAGATAAATGATCAATACAACGCTGACAATAAAGGAAATGGTAATGGAAATCAAACCATGTTTTAGAGATATAGAAGCAGCTATAATGCTTCCGGTAACACCAATAATACCCAGTATGCCAAAAACTCCAAAACCAGGCATAAATATTTCTATCAGCAGACACACAATACCCAAAAGGAAAAACACTACAGTTTCCCAGCCTGCCAGGCCGGCTATCATATGACCGCCAAAAAAAAGAGCGAAAGCTCCAAGGCCGATGATACCAGGTATACCCCAACCCGGAGTAAAAACCTCCAAAATCAGGCCAGCGAATCCGATTGAAAGGAGCACAGGACTAAAGAAAGGATTAGTTACAAAACGGGCCAAATTCTCTGCAAAAGTCGGTTTTATTTCTACAACATCTTCAGCCCTTATTGATAATTCTTTGAACAGTTCTGCTCTTGTATTAACAATTTTATCCGCAATGTTAAGTTCTACAGCTTCATCAGAAGTGAGGGATAAAATCTTACTCTTCTCTATTACTCCCGGTATGCTGATGTCACTATCAGCCATAGCCGCTGCGATTTCCGGATTCCTACCCGTTTTTTCAGCTGCAGCTCTGAGCTTTGCTGCCCAATAGGATACATATTTTTCCTCTTTAGGCCGGGGTTCTGCTGCTCCGATGGTAGCTCCCGGTGCCATATAAATTCTTTCTGAAGATACTGCAATCAATACACCGGCAGAAGTAGCTTCCTTGTTTACGTATGATACAACCGGTATGTTTAAATCAAAAATCAGTTCACTGATTTTAACGGCAGAATCAATACGCCCTCCTGGTGTATTTATTTCAAGGATTATCGCTTTTGCCCCCTTGGATTTGGCTTCAGCGATACCTCTTTCTAAAAATTTTACTAACCCGGGATCAATGGTGCCTTTGATGGGCAGGATAAATACCTTATCATCATCTCCCAGAATGGTGTTAAATCCCCCTGCAACCCACAGGCATATCAGCAGCACAAGCAGTATGAACTGGAATTTCCTGTTTGTCATAAACAAATCTCCCTTCCTATGCTCAACCCAGGTTCAATATTTACACAAAACATACATGCTGCATCTGCAGCACCATCAATGAAAATATATACAAGTGCTGACCGATTCCGGTGCACCACCTCGATTCAAGAGGTCTAACCAGGGTTAGTAAAACCGAAGGCGAAGTTGGGTTCGGGAATAGGATGTTCGGGGTCACCCTTTGACGTATAGATGCACAGCAGCTAAGAAGTCTGCGGTGTTTGAACGGCAGCCTGGTGGTTCAGCCAATCTGGGAACCGAGTCGAAACGGTCAGCCCTGGTAGATGAACTGTTTCAGGGTAGAATAAAAACTTGGCACCTCAAACAGCACCAAGTTTGTCAACTTACTGCAGATGTTGTCGAACTATCTTGTTAACAAGTCTGCCATCAGCTTTGCCTTTTAGTTGAGGCATTAATTTACCCATTACTTTACCCATATCCTTCATACTGTTGGCACCCAGTTCCTGTATTGTTTGTCGAACGATTTCTTCTATTTCCTGCTCTGTTAACTGTTGGGGTAAATATTCCATGATAATGTCTATTTCTCTTTTTAGTTTTTCTACGTGATCCTCCCTTTGAGCTTTTTCGTATTCAGGAATGGCTTCCTTCCTTTTTTTGGCTTCCCTGGCTAAAACATCGATCACTTCATCTTCATCCAATTCACGGGTTTTGTTCTTCTCCTCGTTTAGAACAGCAGCCCTGAGCATACGGATAACTGAAAGCCTTTCCTTATCTTTAGATTTCATTGCACTTTTCATGTCTTCTAGCAGTTGCTCTTTCAGGGGCATCTGCATCCCTCCTTAAATCTTTAACCTCTTCTTCTTCTGCGTTTCCGTGCAGCTTCTTTCTTTTTTCTTTTTACACTGGGTTTTTCATAGTGCCTTCTCTTTCTCATTTCAGAAAGAATACCAGTCCTCGCACACTCACGTTTAAAACGCTTTAGCGCCTTGTCCAGAGATTCATTTTTCTTTACGATGACCTCTACCACCTGTTTCCCTCCCCTCCAAAAAAACACTCTATATGAATCAACATCAAGTTGGTATTAACCAGGAGGCCATGTCATATTCCTACCACCTAGAAGATGAAAATGCAAATGATCTACTGTTTGTCCCCCCTCTTTGCCACAGTTGTTGACTATTCTAAAACCCTTTTCTGCAATGTTCAGTTTTTCAGCAAGCTGTCTGGCTATTAACAAGATGTGTTTTACTATTTCACCATTCTTATCATCAATATGCATGATTGAAGGAATATGGTTTTTAGGTACAATTAACACGTGGACAGGGGCCTGAGGATTTATATCCTTAAATACCACTACTTTTTCATCTTCATAAACAATATCACTATTGATTTCCCTGTTTGCTATTTTACAGAAAATACAGTCGGACAGTGGGGTCCACCTCCTCCCAGCAAATTACATTCCCTAAACAATATTTTTAAGAAAGCTATGTTTTCTTATTCAACAAAAAAAAAGAAAATCCTTCTAAATCATATTGTAAACTTTAAGTTTTAACCGGCTCTCCAA
>DFNM01000092.1 GCA_002376045.1 Firmicutes bacterium UBA3567 | reverse complement strand
CGCCCTTGACCCCAGGGCCTCCGGCGGTTATTTGCAGCTACCGGTGGTGATTGGCCATGCCTTTATCTTTTCCTCCTTTTGGATAGTGCAAAAGTTCAGAATCAATGGTAATAGCCTGCTATTGTACTGATATACTGAGCCATTTCTCATCCTTCCAGCTAATTACTGGTTTTGCGCCTTTTATTCTGATTGTTCTAACCGGATAAGGGAGGCTTAATTTTTGCTTCCTTTTTGCACAATTATACGGATTTAACAGATTTTTTGCACAACAATTTGGACACAACCAGATACTGCAGCATCTTTGGATAGGATACACAGCATTAGAGTTTTTTTGGTTAATGGAACTTACCAAGGCTGGAGAACAAAATCAGCTTCTTAATCCTACACAGCTGCATGAATTTTTACATCTTCTTTTAATCCCCCTGCACACCAGATCACTTTGCCGGCGGCAATTGTCAATACAGGCCACCCCTTTAATTCCATACCATCAAAGGGAGTGTTCTTGCCTTTTGAAAGGAATGCTGAAGCATCAACTTTTTTCTTCAGCCGGGGGTCGATGATGGTGACATCGGCAATGGCTCCCTTTCTGAGGGTTCCTCTATCTATTCCAAGGATTTTAGCGGGGTTTATTGTAAGCTTTTCTACAGCCTGTTTCAGACTCAGTTTGCCGGCATCCACCAGGTAAGTCAGGGTAACGGCCACAGCCGTTTCAATACCCGAGATGCCAAAATCAGCTCTGTCAAACTCTACATCCTTATCATCCAGGGCATGGGGGGCATGGTCTGTGGCGATTACATCAATTATCCCTTCCTTAAGGCCCTGAATCACTGCTTCCACATCTGCTTTACTCCTGAGAGGCGGGTTTACCTTGGCATTGGTATTGAAATCCCTCAGCACATCTTCTGTAAGGCTGAAGTGGTGGGGAGCTGCCTCTGCCGTTACATAGATACCTATTTCTCTGGCCCACCTTATTACCTCTACGGTCATGGCTGCACTGACATGAGCTATGTGTAGTCTGCCTTTGGTCCTTCTGGCCAGCAGGATATCCCTTGATGCCATAACGGTTTCTGCCTCAGACGGTATGCCCTTCAGCCCCGTGATGGTAGAAACCAGACCATCATTTACCATTCCCCCTTCTGTCAGGTTTGAATCCTCACAGTGGGATATGACGGGTAGATCAAACATGGCTGCATACCTCAGAGCATTCTCCATAATCCGTGCGTTCATCACCGGTTTACCGTCATCGGAAATCCCTACGATTCCCGCCTTTTTCATGCCTCCGATGGATGCCAGTTCCCTGCCTTCAAGGCCTTTCGTGATGGCTCCTATTGGATACACGTTCACTCCGCATCCCCGGGCTGCCCTGGACTTTATATACTCGATTACAATCTTGTTGTCCGCCACAGGATTTGTGTTGGGCATACATGCCACTGATGTAAAACCTCCTGCAGCAGCCGCTCGTGTTCCAGACTGAATATCTTCTTTGTATTCATAACCCGGTTCTCTTAAATGCACGTGCATATCCACCAGTCCGGGAGTTACCAGCATTCCCGCTGCATCGATGATCCTGGCATCATAGACCCTCAAATCACGCCCAAGGGCTACAACTTTATCCTTTTCTATCAAAACATCCATCACTTCATCAATGTCCTGAGAAGGGTCAACAACCCTCCCGTTTTTAATTAAGGTTTTCACTTGATGATTCACCTCCTGTGATAAGATAAAGCAGTGCCATCCTTACAGCCACCCCATTGGTAACCTGTTCATTTATGGCAGACCTGGTGCTATCTGCTACAATAGAATCTATTTCAACTCCTCTGTTCATGGGACCCGGATGCATTATCAGCACATCTTTTTTTGCTTTTTTCAGCGTTTCTGCCTTTATCCCAAAGAACTTGTTGTACTCACCAAGGGATGGAAAAAGCCCTTTCTGCTGCCTTTCCAGCTGCACCCTCAACACATTTATAACATCGGCCTGGCTCACTGCTTCTTCGGGGTCTGTGTAGACATCAATTCCCAGGTGCTGTATGTGATCAGGAATCAGAGTAAGGGGACCGACCACCGATACCTTTGCTCCCATTTTCTTAAGACCCCAGATGTTTGACCTGGCCACCCGGCTGTGGAGTATATCTCCCGCTATCAGCACATTAAGGCCCGCAATCGCACCTTTTTTTTCCTTTATTGTGAAAAGGTCCAGGAGGGCCTGGGTTGGATGTTCATGAGTCCCATCTCCTGCATTGATGACGGGTGTGTGCAGATGGTCCGCAAGAAACTTGGCTGAACCTGGTGTGGAATGCCTTATTATCACACCATCGGGTTTCATCATCTGTATGGTTACTGCCGTATCCTTGAGGGTTTCTCCTTTGGCCGCACTGCTTATTTTCTGGTTAAAATTGATGACCTCAGCATCAAGGTATTTGGCTGCCATTTCAAAAGAGGTACGGGTTCTTGTGCTGGGTTCGTAAAACAGGTTCACAAAGGATTTGCCCTTCAATGAGGGTATAGATTTAGTTTTATCTTCCAGGTATTCTTTGAAATATCGGGCTGTTTCCAGTATAAGCTCTATTTCTTCAACACTCATGTGTTCCATTCCCAATACATCCTTGCCTTGAAGCATTTTTACACCTCCTGTTTTTACTAAAAAACCCCGCCGGCAGACCGGCAGGGTAGATTACGGGCTTCAATGGGCATCAAAAAAGCCTTCCTTCGTCAGACGGAAGGAAGGCTTTTCTGTACATATTAAGCCTCTATGTGTTCACTTTATGCTTGCTCCTTACCGGCCTCACGGGACCAGTTTAAAGGATTGCTTATTCTATTTAATCTAAGTATATCAGACCTTCATGTGTTTGTCAATGAAATTTAAATCTCCAAACTCTCCATAATTTTCAATGTTTATCTGGTGTATCCTGCGGAATTTTCGGGATAAAAACCTCTCCCCTATTTCAACAAACTTCGTGGGAGTATCGGAAACAAAAAACCTGTGTTCAGGAGGATTGCTGGTTTTGCGATACATCCCGTTGATTTGAAGGATATGTTTTACTGCCCGGGCAGTTTCTTCGGCCGAATCTACCATGTTTATTCCATTACCCATTACTTTTCTGATGGTGTTTTTTAAAAGGGGATAGTGGGTACATGCCAGGACAAGGGTATCAATTCCCTGTTGTTTTAAGGGCTCCAGGTACTCGCTGGCTATCATGAGGGTTGCCTTTTTATCCAGCCACCCTTCCTCCACAAGGGGGACAAACAGAGGACACGCTCTGGATAATATTTTTATCTCAGGGTCAAGCTGTCTGATAACCCTGTCATAGGCTTTGCTGGAAACGGTGCGTTCCGTTCCAATTATACCTATTACTTTGTTCTTTGTCTTTTTAACAGCCGCCGCAGCTCCCGGTTTAATCACCCCCAGAATGGGTATTTTGAAGTATTTCCTTAATGCAGGAATGCTGGAAGCACTGACAGTGTTGCATGCTATCACAACCATTTTGATGTTCTGGTTTGACAGAAACCTCATGCTTTCTACAGCAAAACGGGTTATTGTTTCCCTGGATTTTGAACCATAAGGAACCCTTGCGGTATCACCGAAATACACGATTTCTTCATGGGGCAGTTGTTTTATTATTTCCCTTACAACGGTCAGCCCTCCAACACCTGAATCATAGACACCTATAGGCCTATCTTCAATTCCCATGTATTTTAACGGTCACTGAATCCTCAGCAACCATGCTGCACCTCCTTTGATTTTTGTTTTAGAAATTTTGTCTTTTTGTTACGTGTTCCTGTTTTTTCCAAAACTATTTGCTGGTAAAGCAGCAAATGTTTTCCTCAGCTGCAACAAACAAATAGAATTTTGCCGCTGCAAGGGAATAAATTCGCTGGTTCTCAAGGAGGGAACAGATGGATGTCCCGTTATAAACATCGTACACAAAGAGCCCTTTTATGGTTCCCACCCAGAGGTAGTTATCGGTTATTACGGGGATTGCTGCTGTGGGATAAGGAAGGGAAACTTCCCATTTGATCCTTGCTCTTTCATCTGCAGCAGTGATGTTGTTTTCGCCACACAGGATTATCAATCTGGGCGGCATCAACAGGGTGTTGTATCTATTATAACCTATTTTTTCTCTCCATACAGGATAACCCTCTTCATGAAACACATAAATTTTCGAATTTTCGGTAAGGCAGTAGACTTTTCCCCGCTTTGTGGTACACGCTGTGGGAAATTCTGTTATTTTTTTCTTCCATTTCAGTTCTCCCTGGGTTGGATCAAAGGCATACACGTTTTTGTTCACAGCGGAAAAGATAACGTGATTTGGGGTTACTACAGCAGGAATTTGTATGCTGGTTTTAATTTTGGCGGTCCACAACAGTTCTCCATCACGGGTCTTAAGGGCAAAAATCCTTCTATCACAACATGTGAAGAAAACCCTGCCTTTATGTATCATGGGCCCTGATTGGATTTTGTCAGGGGCTTCAAATTCCCATCTGATTTCTCCGTTGCCAGGGTTTAGAGCCGTTAAACGCCTGTCAATGGCTACAATCACCAGGTTTTCTTCACACACAGGCCAGAGCTCGTCTTCCTCGATTTCCCGTTTCCACAGGATTCTGCCGGTATTGATGTTCAGACACCACAGCCTTCTGTATGTTTTCACTATCACATAATGGTTTTTCACCAGTATTTTTCCATTAACATCCAGTTTTCTCTGCCAAAGTTTTGTTAGAGGAAGGTTCAGAGGCAGCGGGCTGTAACCGGTATAGCCTGCATCTCTCTTTACTGCAGGCCAATCCACAGAACCATCGTGCAGTAGCCGATTTAAAAGGGCTGTGGTGTTTTTGTCTACAATACCCGTAATTCCTACACCGGATTTTTCTTGAAGTTTCTTAACGGATTTATGGGTTTCAAGCCCAAACACTCCATCTATTCTATCCTCAAACAATCCCAACCATTTAAGGTATTGTTGCAGTTTTCTAACATCCGTCCCTTTTAAAAAGGGTTTTTTCAGCATGAGTTTCCTGCTCCCTAGAGAAAAAGGCGGTATTTTCATGGAAAATATCTCCTTTTATACACATATATCATTATCCATATTATTCTCGAGAGCCGATTTTGGTTACATAAAAACCGGGCTTAAAAAACCCGGTTTTTGTGCGCAGTTTGTGGTTTTGTTAGTTTTGATTTCTGGGGCAACGCCTAGCTGTTTAGTCTGCCTTCAGCCATTGCTTTTTCGACTTTTTCTATAGCGAGTCTGACCAGGTTACCGCAATCTCTGGAAGATACTTCCCTAAATCCTTCCCTTTCTACTATATCTGCCACACCAAGTTCTTTTGCAAATTCATACTTGGTCTTTTCAGACATTATACCCCGGCGTCTGCCCATTTTAAAAAACCCCCTTTTTAAAAAAGGATACGCACATTTTTAGTTTAACTCGAAACAAAAAAATTATATTATTGAGTTTTTGGATAATTTGTAAATTTTTTTTCTCCATTTTATGGTTTGATATTGCTTAATACATAGGATAAAATAAATAATGAGCTTTTTGTTTTATTTTTAATTTCTGAAAGCTGAGATATTCTCACAGTTAAGGGGGTGCAGAATTTGATAATCACAAAGGATATGATAATCAAGGATGTTGTTGACAAATATCCCTTGAGTCTGGAAGTCTTTGCAAAATATGGGTTGAGATGCCTTGGGTGAGGTGGAGCACTGTTTGAAACAGTCGAGCAGGGTGCTCGAGCTCATGGCATCGATGTGGCTAAATTGGTGGAGGACTTGAATAAATTAGCAGAAGAAGGAAAGTAAATTCGGAAAATCCCAGGAAATTTCTGGGATTTTATTTTTAAAAACCTACAAACTATTTTACACATATATTGTAGTAGAACTCTATTTCCCTCCTACATAACGGTGTTTTGCTGCCTTATAGAAAGGAGGGATTGTTTTGTTTATTAACCCCTATCAAATTCTGATGTCCTTGAGACCTGTTGTGAAGCGTGTAAAGAGGGAATACAAAAGCGGTGTTTCTTTTTAGCATGTGGCTTATGAAGCTGCAGCAGCGGGCTTCTTGATGGGTATGGGTTATCCATATTTGCAGGCTCTGTATATTGTTGAAATGTAGGAGGAAATGGGATTTCTGCCCTATGAGAGGGAAAGGAAATTTGGATGGGGGCAAAAGAGGATAAAGGGATTGGAATATAGAATTGTTCAAGGAGAAGAGGTGTGTCTCCTCCATTAGTTTTTGCAGGTGTTTTTACTGAAAAACCGAATCCAAGAAAGGGGTTGATAGAGATTAAACTCCTGGTTGCTGCAAAAGGTGTTATAATCAAAGGCGGCAGGGCCCTGATTCTTATCAGGTCTGAAGCGGAAATGGAAAACGGTGAATTCGATTACATTGAGGAAATCGATCTGCCGGGTGGAATTATACAAGCCCATGAAAAGGTAGAGGATGGGCTTATCAGGGAAATCAAAGAGGAAACCAATCTGGATGTGGAGGTATTAATGCCCCTCAAGGTTTCTGATAATTTTGGCCCCGGCCTTCACATAGTTGGAGTATTGTACCTCTGCCGCTACCTGGGAGGCGAGGTGGCTCTCGGAACAGAACACAGAGATTACAAATGGGTTTCGCGCAAAGAACTAAACAGGGAAAGCGCATCATGGGCCTATGAGCGCATCGAACTGGCTTTTGATATGTTCGAAAAACATTTTCAGTAAAAGCATTTGATTCTTCTTCATTTTAATTGAGTTAAGCCATGCAAACCAAATCCGGTCAATAATTAAATCGTTACGGCTTTCTATCGGGTTGTGTCAAGGGCAAAGGCTGCACCCCAGCGCCCCTTTATAGGCCCTTGATGCAACCCATTCGAAAGCTTTTTAGCTGCTGGGAATCGGCTGGATATTTCAACAACATACGATAATTTGGTTCTTAATTTCATCAGTGATTGCATGCTGTGGTTTACGGCCTGTATTTTTGTGGATTATGAACGTCGGTCCTTGTCCCATCACTCCCTTTTTAAGGCGTATAATCTGGCGTTCACTCAAACTTAGATTTATACGCAGCTTCCCTAATTAATATTTTTTCCTTCGATAACAGACGAAATTACTTTTTTACCTATTCAATTTTTTTTGTGACATAAGATAATTCACCTCGTTCCTCATAGTGACATTTTGTCAAAATAATTTGCAAGGGGACATTATCATAAGATAAACGTGGGAAAAGACTAAATTTGTATTGAAAACATACCATACCTCTAGTACAATACGTTTAAAATGCATTATCAGTTTAAAACTTTAAAAACATAAATAACAGGGAGGGCAAAACATGGATGTTATAAAAACCGCTAAAGATGTTCATAGTGATGTTATCCAGTGGAGACGCAAGCTGCACCAGATTCCCGAACTGGGTTTTGAGCTTCACAAAACCTCCAGGTTTGTAAGGGAAAGGCTGGAAGAAATGGGTATAGAATATGAAGTAATCGCCAAAACAGGAATATGTGCTATCATAAAGGGCAGCAAACCCGGGCCAACCATCGCCTTAAGGGCTGATATGGATGCCCTTTTACTTAAAGAAGAGACAGGTTTGCCATATGCATCAACCAATGACAACATGCATGCCTGTGGTCACGATGCACACACAGCGATGCTTCTTGGAGCTGCCAGGATACTGTCAGAGAATAAAGATAAACTAAAAGGCAATGTGAAGCTATTTTTCCAGCCTGCTGAGGAGAATGAGGGTGGAGCCCAGCCCATGATAGAAGCAGGGTGTATGGAAAACCCCCAAGTGGATGCCGTGCTGGGCCTGCACGTTGGAGCGCTTTTTAAAGAAGTAGGTGCCGGAAAAATCGGTATCCACTACGGACCTGCAATGGCAGCTGTGGATAAGTTCAGTGTAAAGGTCAGGGGAAAAGGCGGGCACGGCGCCGCGCCTCACATGTGTGTGGACCCTATTGCCACAGCCTGTGAAATAATCACAAATCTCCAGAAAATAGTCAGCAGGGAAATAAACCCAACCCATCCCGCCGTTTTGAGTGTGGGCACTATCAGGGGAGGAACTGCTTTTAACATAATCCCCGAAGTGGTGGAATTCGAAGGCACCGTAAGAACTACCGACCCCAGGGACAGGGAGTTTATCCAAAAGCGTTTTAAAGAAATGTGTGAAACAATTGCTCGAGCAAACAGGGCGGAAGTTGAAATAGATTACCTGAACCATTATCCCGCAGCCATAAACGATGAAGAGTTTACCCAACAGTTTGTTAAATCCGCAGAAAATGTTATTGGAAAACAAAACATCGTGGAACTCAGAAAACCAACAATGGGTGCAGAGGATATGGCATACTTTCTCCAGAAGGCGCCGGGTACCTTCTTCTTCCTGGGAACCAACAACCCCGAAAAGGGCATTATTTACCCAAATCATCACCCCAAATTCGATGTGGATGAGGATGTATTGTGGATAGGGCCGGCTTTGTTTGTGCAGGCTGTTTTGGATTTCTTTGATAGGCCCAATAGTTCTAAGGCTTAAATTGTTTAAAGTTTTCAGCGAGCCATTACCCAGGGTGCGATAGCGGGACTTTTGACGGGTTCTTTGATAACTATATATTATACTTTTATGGCCAAACCGCCTTTTGGCATCCATGCAGGTATATATGGTCTGATCGCAAACGCTATTGTGCTGATCATTGTCAACCTTGTTACCAAACCCATGGATGAAAACCACGTCGAAAAATTTGTTAACATCGTATATGAAGATTAAAAATCCGTTATTCATAACGCCTGAGAAGTTGTTCTCAGGCGTTTTTTATTTTTAATTAATCCTTCACAAAACAGCTTACCCAAAAATATACTGAATTATATAAGTTTTTTTGCGGAGGAGGGGTAAATTGGCAAGAGTAAAGACGGTATGTGTTGATGCCGGAAGTGAGTTCTGTCCCTGCTATCTGGCTGAGTTAAATGAATGCATTACCTGTTCCCACCTGCAGGGAAAAGGCTTCTGTGATTGCGGTAACATAGGAATATGTATTTATCAGGAGTACATCTGGTGCGGCAGCAAAAAGAAAGCCACTAGAGGTGTTTTCCCGGCAAAAATCTTGGAAAAACATCCATTATCAAAAAAAGCTGTCTTGCTGAAGTTGAAGGTTTCGAAGAAACTGGCAAGGCAGCTGAATGAACCCGGGGCTTTCGTGTTTTTGAGGGAAAAACACATGCCCCATTATTTCGATGCCCCCATGTCCATCATGAACTCCAGTGAGGAAGGGGGAGTTATACTTATTGCTATTCAGATACGGGGAATAAAGACAAAAACACTGAAGAATGTTGGGAATGAAGTTTTATTAAAAGGCCCCTACTGGAACGGTATACTCGGTAAGGCCTTTTTAAAGCAGGTAGCTGGAGAAAACTGCCTCGTTGTTGCAAAGGGTATTTCTCAGGCTCCTGCAGTTCTGGTGGTCAACAAGCTGATAAAAAACAACAATAATGTAGAGATTATCCTGGATAAAGGGAATCTGGGAAAGATATTCGTCGATGGCTACCTTGACCGGGAAAGGTGCAGTATTGTAAGCCTTGATTTGATGAGCTCATCTGGCAGGGAATACCTGGAACAAAAGCTGAGTGACAGAAATTTGAGACTCGTTTTCAGCGCAGGCCCGGACAAACTGCACCTGGAAATCCTGGAGAAACTGGCTGTTTTGAATCCTGAGGTTCTGCTGGCTGTAACGAATAACACACCCATGGTCTGTGGAGAAGGTGTGTGCGGAAGCTGCAGTGTTGTTCTGGAAAACGGGTTGCAGATAAGAGCCTGTAAGACCCAGGTGGATGTAAGAAAAGCAATGGAGAGGAGGGTGCTGCGTGATTAGGGTAGTTATCATAGGCGGTGGCTGGGCAGGGTGTGCTGCTGCCGTTGCTGCCAAAAAAGCCGGAGCAAAGGTAATACTTATTGAAAGAACGGATATGCTGCTGGGCCTGGGTAATGTGGGAGGCATAATGAGGAACAACGGAAGGTATACGGCAGCCGAAGAGTGTATCGCCCTTGGAGCAAAAGAACTCTTCGCTATAACCGATAAAGCCTCTAGACATGTCAACATTGATTTTCCAGGGCACAAACACGCATCTCTGTATGATGTAACAAAGGTCGAACCCATGGTTAGAATCCTTCTCAAGGAAATGGGTATTGAAATGCACTTCATCAGCAGAGCCATTGATGTAGAGATGGACGGCAGGACGATAAAGGGTATCTACCTTCAAAACGAAGAACTCCTGGAAGGGGATATTTTTATAGAAACTACGGGTTCAACGGGACCCATGGGTAACTGTCTTAAATACGGTAATGGTTGTTCCATGTGCATCCTCAGGTGCCCCTCCTTTGGCCCTCGAATAAGCATAAGCCAAAAAACGGGTGTGGCAGACATCCTGGGTCAGCGGGGAGATGGTTCCTATGGTGCCTTCAGCGGTTCCTGTAAATTGAACAAAGACTCATTAAGTGAGGAAATACGTGATGCTTTGAATTCAAAGGGAGTTGTGGTATTACCGGTTCCCAAGGAAGACATAAATTCTGATAAGTTGAGCTTAAAGGTCTGCCAGCAATATGCCTTAAAGGAATACGCCGAGAACATAGTCCTGCTTGATACAGGGCATGCCAAGCTGATGACTCCCTTCTATCCCCTGGAAAAGCTCAGGAAAATAAAGGGGCTGGAGTTTGCCAGGTATGAAGACCCGTATGCTGGTGGAATCGGCAACTCCATCAGATATCTCTCCACTTCTCCCAGGGATAACGGGATGAAGGTAAAGGGAGTGGAAAATCTGCTGTGTGCAGGAGAAAAATCCGGTTTGTTTGTGGGACACACCGAAGCCATTACCACAGGAAGTCTTGCCGGTCACAATGCCGTAAGGCTGGCTTTGGGTTTACACCTTTTGGAGCTTCCCAGAAACCTGGCCGTGGGTGACCTTATCGCTTTTGCCAATGAAAGGATCCAGCAAAAGGATGGCCTGAAAGAGAGATTTACCTTCGCCGGCTCCACATACTTTAAAAGAATGAATGAAAAGGGGCTTTACATCCTGGATAAAGATAAAATTGCAAAAAAAGTCAGGCGCATAGACCTCTACGGTATTTTCAACGAAAAGATAATATAAAAAAGGCCTGAGGTTTTTACTCTCAGTTTTTTTTTTGTGAAATAAGACTGGCCTTTGTGAATATATATTTTAAAAAAAGAAAGGGCAGTAGCATGATCTGGCGAAGATTCTTTTTCATTAAAATTAAAAGGCCGGTGTTTTTCGCTGTAGCCACCCTGTTTTTTGGCATCTTAATAAGTTTCTGCAGCTTCAATGACATAATCCCCCTTCTGGGTAAAAGGTTTTATCCTCTAAAGGGCTTCAAGATCGTTATCGACCCCGGTCATGGGGGAATTGATGGAGGGACTCATTACAAAAAGCAGGTGTTGGAAAAGGACCTTAACCTGGCTGTGGCTTTAAAGCTCAGGGATGTGCTGAAAGCAGAAGGAGCCCGCGTAACAGTAACCCGCGCCACAGATACTGAGCTGAGTCACTTAAATGATGAGAGCTCCAGCAGACATCAAAGGGATCTGCTGGCCCGCCTGAGAATTATAGAAAGGGAACTACCCGACCTCTTCGTAAGCATTCACGTAAATTCCCTGCCATCGAGTCCTGTAACAAGAGGCCCCATGGTCTTTTACGGTAGAAAAGTGAAGGAAAGCCGAATCCTGGCTCACTTTGTTCAGGAAAGCCTTAACAGCATACAATTCGAAGGGGATAGATTCCAGCAGAAACAGAACAGGTTTCTTCAGGGGGAATTTTTTCTTCTTCGGAATGCCCCCTGTCCCGGTGTTATTGTTGAGCTGGGTTTTCTTTCAAACCCCACGGATCGAGCTTACCTTCAACGGCCTGACTATCAGCTTGTTCTTGCCCTCGCCATTAAAGAGGGTATCAAACAGTTCCTCTACTATACCCGTAAACCCAGGATGTAAATGAAACATGGTTATTTGTGAGATTGTTTTCGGAACTCCGCTACCTCAGCAAGGGAATGGGTATGTTTCATTACCCTGATATAATTGATTCCTGGATCCTGTGGGCCCTGGAGGAGGCAGAACTCTGTTTTTAAAAGCTTTACATAATCGATTACCTCTTTTGTGATTCTTTCCCCGGGGCATATTATGGGTATCCCCGGAGGATATGCCATAATCATCTCTGCACTGATTTCACCCTCGGCATCATCAAGGAATAGGGTTTTCTTTTCTCCATAAAAGGCCTCTCTTGGAGATACAACCCCCTCAGGCTGTGAGGGCAGCTCCACATTATATCTTACTGGTTTTTTGTTTCTGTATGTGGAAGCAATTTCATCAAGGGCTTTCACCAGCCTGGATACGGTCTCTTCGTTATCACCAATGGTCACGAGGGCAAGAATGTTGCCCAGGTCTGACAGCTCTATCTGGATCCGGTAATCCCGCCGGAGAATCTTCTCAACCTGATACCCTGAAATCCCCAGTTTCTTCACATTTATCACCAGTTTTGTCACATCATAGGCAAAACAACCCGGCTGGCCTTCCAGATCTTTCCCCGGGCAGTAAAGGCCAGGCATGTTGTTGATGTGTTTTCGAGCTTTTTCTGCAAGCTGAATGGTGCTGTCCAGCAATTGTCTGCCTGCAAGAACCATCTGTTTCCTTGCCAGCTCAAGGGATACCATCAAAAGATAGGAAGCACTGGTAGTCTGAGTCAGGTTCATGATGCTCTTGACCTTTTTGTTGTTTATCATACCGTTTTTTACCAGCAGCAGGGCGCTCTGTGTCATGGACCCACCCAGTTTGTGCATGCTGACAGCGCTCATATCAGCTCCAGCCTCCATTGCGGAAACTGGAAGTCGGGGGTGAAAGGAAAAGTGGGCTCCATGGGCTTCATCTACCAGCACCGGTACACCGTGTTTGTGAGCAATCTTAACGATTTCCTTCAGGTTCGAAGTAGTGCCGTAGTAAGTAGGGTTTATTACAAAAATCGCTTTGGCATCGGGATGCATACAGAGGGCCTCTCTCACTGTTTTAGGAGTTATACCCATGGCAATCCCCAATTCATCATTTATTTCTGGTTTCACATAAACGGGGTATGCCCCGCTTAGAATCAGACCGCCGATCACGGACTTATGGGCATTCCTGGGTACAATAACCTTGTCTCCAGGGCTGCACACGCTCATTATCATGGCCTGAACCCCAGATGTTGTGCCGTTCACAAGGAAATGTGCATAATCTGCTTTGAAAGCTTCGGCAGCCAGTTCCTGAGATTCCTTGATAACACTGATGGGATTGCAGATGTTATCTAGGTCTTCCATTCCATTAACATCTATTGATAAGGCCTTTGAGCCGATGTATTCAACCAGTTCAGGTATACCCCTTCCACCTTTATGGCCTGGGACGTGAAAGGAAACCGTTCCATCTTCTACGTATTTTTGTAGTGCATCAAAAAGGGGTGTTTTAGTCTGTTTCTTTAGGTTCACTGTATCCGCCACCCTTCTTTCTAATCTTAACATAAATAATACATTACCCTTTCAAAAAACACAACAATTAATTTTGGTTCTTCTTCAAAACAGTTGAGTTAAGAGTTAAGCTAATATAT
>DFNM01000058.1 GCA_002376045.1 Firmicutes bacterium UBA3567 | reverse complement strand
GACGTGCAGATAGAAGTATCAGAGCTTCATGAAGTATTTGAAAACCCATTTGGGAGTGTTAATATATCAGTTGATGAAGTGGGTGTCAAAAAGCAAAAGGAGAACGGCAGGAGCAAGAACAGTAAAAAGAAAGAACATAAGGAATATGTAAGGAATACGGTTATACATGTTCAAAATGGGAAAGGTCAGTACATACTAAACGGGCTTGGTGTACTCGGGACTTTAAGGATACTGGCAGCATTTCTCTTAAATAATGGTCTTTTTAATAAAGCTACACTGTTGTTTTTTGTAGATGGTGCAAGGGATCTGCACTCTGCAATCAATACAATGTTTGGGTGGATACCGTTCAGGATTATTCTTGACTGGTATCATCTGGTGGAGAAATGCAAGATGCAGTTAAGCCTGGCTCTTAAGAACAGGGACATGAGAAATAAAGTGCTTGAAAAGGTGTTGGCGTATTTATGGGTTGGCAAAGTTGACCATGCTGTTAAGGTGTTAAGAGATGTTGATAAAAACAGTATAAAAAATGAAAGTGCTATAGATAGACTTATAGGTTATTTTGATAGGAATTACAACTATATACCGTGCTATGCCTTAAGAAAGAAGCTTGGGCTAAGGATATCAAGTAACAGAGGCGAAAAAGCTAATGATCTTGTAGTTTCCGACAGGCAAAAGCATAATGGTATGAGTTGGAGCATGGGTGGTTCCTCTTCTCTGGCATCAGTGATAACGTTACATCAGAATAAAGAGCAGTTCAATTGGCTTTTGAAGAGGAATATAAAATTTAAACTGGTAGAAAAAGAAAATGTGGCTTGAGTTTATGGCTGAAAAGCTATTTCACAGGTCGCAATTTTTTAAAAACAACATTTTTACTTGATTAATCTAAAGTGAATATGGTAAAATATAATCAATCAAAAACATTCATAAACGTTTATAAATAATCAATAAAACACTCATAAATATTCAGGGGTGGATAACATGTTTGCTGAAGAAAGAAAAGCCCGGATTGTTGAACTTGTTCATACAAACAAAAGAATAAAAGTAAATGAGCTTACAGAAAAATTCAAAGTATCAGAATCCACTATAAGACGTGATTTGCAGGAACTAGAGGCTATGGGCCTAATAAAGCGAACCCATGGTGGAGCCGTTTCGATTCAGACTACGGGGTTTGAGCCCAGTTTCAAAGAAAAGGAAGATGCTTATCTTAAAGAAAAAGAATATATCGGTGAACTGGCTTCCAGATTTATTGAAGATGGAGATACAATTATTTTGGATTCCGGGACTACTACTCTTGAAATTGCTAAAAGATTAAAGGGTAAAAAGGTTACTGTTTTAACAAATTCGGTTACAATCCCTATAGAGCTAGCAAAATCAAATAGTGTTGAATTAATTGTAACTGGAGGTTATATAAGGTGGAACACCTTGTCTATGGTGGGACCCATTGCTAATGCTACAATAAAGAAATTTAGGGTAGATAAAGCATTTATAGGTGCTAACGGTGTAACCATTAAGGATGGAATAACTACACCCGATATCAATGAAGCCACTACAAAACGGGCCATGATAGAAGTGGCTAAAGAAGTATATGTAGTTGTGGATCATAGTAAGTTTAACAAAGTTTCATTTTCGCGCATTGCAGATATTAAAAGTATAGATTGTATAGTTACCGACAAAAATGTAAATGGAAAATTACCAGAAAAGTATAAGCAACTGGGCATCGAATTGCTTTATTAGGTGAAAAGGAGGATATGATGATTGTTACAGTTACCCTCAATGCTGCGGTAGATAACAATGTGGAAGTTGAAGAGTTAAAAGTAGGTCAATTGAACAGGGTTAAAAGATCAAGAAAATGTGCAGGGGGAAAAGGGATAAATGTTTCTAAAATAATAAAACTTCTTGGAGGGGAAACAGTTGCCCTTGGGTTCCTTGGTGGAGAGGAAGGCAGGTTTATAGATAATTCTTTGAGGAAAATGGGAATAAAAACTGATTTTATATGGACAGTTTCTAACACCAGAGTAAATATTAAACTTTTGGATAGGGCAAACCGATTGATAACAGAAATAAATGAAGCTGGAGAACCTATAAAAAAACAGGAAATTAACTCGCTATATGAAAAAGTAAAAGAATGGTGTAATAACTGCAATTTGCTTGTAATTTCCGGTAGTTTACCACCGGGGGTACCTGAAGATATATACCACCATCTGCTCAAAATAGCTAGCACACGAAAAGTAAAAACTATTCTGGACACCGAAGGTAATGCTTTATTGAGGGGAATTGAAGGTAAGCCTTATATGATAAAACCCAATATTAATGAACTGGAGACCACTTACGGAGTTAGAATCGATACTACCGAAAAATTGTTAAATGTCTGCAGGGAAATATTAAAAAAAGGAGTAGAGGTTATAGTAGTTTCCATGGATAAGGATGGTGCCATCTTGATTACAAATAGGGAAGTATGGGTGGCTGAGCCATTAAAGGTTGATGTGGTGAACACGGTGGGTGCTGGAGATGCACTGGTAGCTGCTTTTGCCTTCGGTATAGAGAGGGGCTATACCCTTGACTATTTAATGAAATATGGTATTGCTGTTTCAGCAGCCAGTATAAGTAACGATGAAACAATGCCTTTCGAGAAAGACGCGTTGGATAAGATGGC
The DNA here is from genome assembly GCA_002376045.1 of Firmicutes bacterium UBA3567. Classification (GTDB taxonomy): domain Bacteria; phylum Bacillota; class Thermosediminibacteria; order Koleobacterales; family UBA3567; genus UBA3567. The sequence continues at coordinate 4,640 of DFNM01000058.1, read as the reverse complement.
AGAAGAGGTTAATATGAGAAGGCTTTCTTAGGATATTAGAAAGGAGCTGTAACTGTGAAACTCTCTGATGTTTTAAATGTTAAACACATTAATTTAAACTTGAAGGCTTCTGATAAGGTATCGGCAATAAAGGAGTTAATAGATATCTTGTATGCTAATGGTAGAATTTCATCAAAAACTGAGTTATACAAAGCAATAATGGAGCGAGAAGCACAGGCTACAACGGGAATTGGTATGGGTATAGCAATACCTCATTGTAAATCTTTGGCAGTAAAAAAACCAAGTATAGCCTTCGGGCGGTCAGAAAGGGGGGTGGATTTTCAGTCTCTAGATGGTGAGTTGGCCTATCTGTTCTTCCTAATAGCCGTTCCAGAAGACGCAGCCGATGAACATTTGCGACTTCTTAGCCAGCTATCCAGAAAATTAGTACATCAGGAAGTAAGACAAAAACTTATGGAAGCCAGTAGTGAAGAGGAAGTTTTGAAAATCTTACAAAAGTAAGGGGGAGAATTATGAAAGTAGTTGCAGTGACTAATTGTCCGACGGGAATAGCCCATACTTATATGGCGGCGGAGGCATTACAAAAGGCTGCAGAAAAATTGGGGGTTGATATTAAGGTCGAAACTCAGGGTTCTGTAGGTATCGAAAACGAACTTACTGAAAAAGACATAGCAGAAGCCCACGCTGTAATACTTGCAGCAGGAGCGAAAATACCTAAGGATAGATTCCAGGGAAAAACAATAATAGAAGTAACTGTAGGAACGGCAATTAAAAACCCTGAGGATGTAATAAGAAAGGCAATTAATAGTGAAAAAAAAGAGGCAAGATATGTAATTGATGAAATTAGCAAAATTTCAGCCCAGAGAAAAGAGGCAAGGGGCGGGGTACTGAAACATCTGCTTACAGGAGTATCATTTATGATACCCTTTGTTGTTGCTGGAGGTATAACAATAGCTTTATCTTTTATATTTGGTATAGAAGCATTTAAGGAAAAAGGGACACTGGCTGCAGCTCTTATGGATATAGGTGGAGGCTCAGCCTTTGCATTGATGGTACCGGTACTTGCGGGGTATATTGCCTATTCTATTGCCGATAGACCTGGTATTGCGCCCGGAATGATTGGTGGAATGCTTGCATCAAAGATTGGTTCCGGTTTTTTAGGTGGAATAATAGCAGGATTAATTGCCGGATATACGGTTCAGTTTTTAAAGAAAAATATTAAACTTCCCAGGTCTCTTGAAGGGCTTATGCCAGTCCTTATTTTGCCGTTAATTTCTTCGTTGTTTGTAGGATTACTCATGATTTATGTAATAGGCAAACCAATAGAAACTATAATGACAGGTTTAACTAAATGGCTTGAAGGTATGAGCGGGATCAATGCAATTATCTTGGGTGCGATCCTGGGGCTTATGATGGCCTTTGACATGGGTGGCCCTGTAAACAAGGTTGCTTACACTTTTGGTGTAGGTTTGTTGGGCTCAGCGGTATACAAACCTATGGCTGCCGTTATGGCTGCAGGAATGACGCCGCCCTTAGGCCTTGCATTAGCTACCATTATATTTAAAAAGAGGTTTACCAAGGGGGAAATTGAGGCTGGTAAGGCAGCATGGGTACTAGGTATATCCTTTATTACCGAAGGAGCTATTCCCTTTGCTGCAGCAGATCCAATTAGAGTAATACCTTCAATAATGACGGGTTCAGCAGTAGCAGGAGCCCTATCCATGTTATTTGGTGCAACCCTCAGAGCACCTCATGGGGGTATATTTGTACTGCCTATCCCTAATGCTGTTGGTAACCTTGGTGGTTATATTACCGCAATAGCTATAGGCAGTATAGTTACGGCATTTATGGTAGGATTTTTAAAATCCATCGGTAAGGAAAAGAATCAACAAGAAGAAATAAAGGAATCTGTAGCTTAGTAGGATAGGGCTCCTACCCCTATCCTATATTATTTTAACTCTATAGTGATTTTTTTAAAGCAATTCTTACAAATCCGGAGGTAAAAATGATAAAAAAAGAATTATAATAAAGAATGAAACAGGCCTTCATGCCAGGCCAGCTACCAAGTTGGTAAAAGAAGCCTTTCAATACACATCTAAAGTTAGTGTTATTAGGGATAAAATTGAATATAATGCTAAAAGTATATTATCTTTGATGAGTTCGGGTGCCCAAAAAGGTGATGAGATCATTATTAGAGCTGTTGGTGAAGATGAGAGTGAAGCTGTTAAAGGTATAATGGAATTAATAAGAAATGATTTCAATGAATGATGCGAAAGGACCTAAATTTATTTCCGTAATTCCATTCTTGTATGTTGTAAAACTTAATATATGAACAATATGTGGGATGTTAATAAAAAGGGAGAGCTATTGCATAAATAGATTCTCTCTTTTTCTTTTCATTTATTGTTATAGATAATTTTAGTGTTTTTTATTTTCTAATGAAGGGAAATATAAGTTAATTGTAGAATAATTTACCAATAGAAAAGGGGTGGTTTTATGAATATAAGTTTTTCATTACAAAAAAACTGGTTAATAATAAAGCTTTCAGGTGAATTGGACCACCATAACACAAATTATATACGAAAAAAAATCGATAATAAAATATCCCAGGAATACATTAAGCACATTGTATTTAATTTAAAAAACTTAACCTTTACAGATAGCTCTGGCGTAGGAATGATATTGGGCAGATACAAAAAAATCAAAAAGAGAGGGGGAATAACTGGGGTGGTAAACCTGAACCCTCAGGTAAAAAGAGTATTTGAAATTTCTGGATTATTTAAAGTTATAAAATATTTTAACAGCATTAAAGAAGCTATTGATTATTTTGAGGAGGTTTAAAAATGCGGGTCAATAATAGCATGAAATTAAGTTTTCCCAGTAAATCACAAAATGAAGCTTTTGCACGAATTGTGGTGGCAGCTTTTGCTTCTCAACTAGATCCCAGTATTGAAGAATTAGCAGATGTAAAAACCGCTGTATCGGAAGCGGTAACTAATGCAATCATTCATGCTTACGAAAACACTATAGGACCTGTTGAAATCGAAGCCAGATTGTTGAATCACGAAACCGTTGAAATAATAGTAAAAGATTTTGGAAAAGGAATAGAGGACATCGAAAAAGCCAGAGAACCCTTATATACATCAAAGCCTGAGCTTGAAAGATCCGGAATGGGTTTCACTATAATGGAAAATTTTATGGATTCATTGGAGGTAGAATCCACACTCGGTCGGGGTACTACGGTTAAAATGGTTAAAACCTTCAAATCTATTAAAAATCGGGAGTAGGTTTAGGATGAAAGAAGAAAAGAACTTTGAGCTGTTAAGAAAAGCTCAAAGCGGAGATGAAGAGGCAAAAAAAATATTAATTGAATTCAATCAGGGCCTAGTATGGAATGTAGTAAAACGTTTTTTACATCGTGGTTATGAAAAAGAAGAATTATTCCAAATTGGCTGTGTCGGTTTGATAAAAGCAATAAATAATTTTGACTTTGGCTATAATGTAAAGTTTTCAACATATGCGGTTCCCATGATTATAGGTGAAATTAAGAGATTCTTGAGAGATGATAATCCTATTAAAGTGAGCAGGTCTCTAAAAGAAACAGCTGTTAAGGCATTTGAAGCTCAGGAAAAGCTCAGCAAAAAATTAAAAAGAAGACCAACTATAACTGAAATCGCTAGGGAAATCAATATATCTGTAGAGGATGTTATTCTATCTCTTGAAGCTTCCCAAAAACCTTCTTCTTTAGATGAAATTGCTTTTCAAAATGATGGTTCCCCCATATATGTAATAGACCAAATAAAAAATGAGGATACTGAAAGTGATATCATAAACAAAATAACCCTTAAAGAATTAATTAATAAACTTAAACCCAGAGAAAAAAAGATAATAATATTAAGGTACTTTAGAGATATGACCCAAACTCAGGTTGCTGAAAAATTAGGCATTTCTCAGGTACAAGTCTCCAGAATAGAAAAAAAGGTTATAAAAAAATTACAACAGGAATTTTTTAAAAAAGATGCTTGAAGCATCTTTTTTGTATTAAAGGCACTTTTTTTGAAAATAATATAACAAGAGGTGAATGAATTAATGGCTGTATTTAGAAGATATTTAGTTGTTTTTCTGATCTTAATAATATTAACTCTGGGAATTATTACCTGGTTTGTTTTTCAGGATAATTCAAACAAAAACCCGCCCTACAGGGCTAAACTTGTCTTGAAGAAAGGGGGGATTTATTTTAACACAGCTCAATAATTAATTTTAAAGGAGGGTTTATATGACAATAAAAGTAGTAGAATTAGTTGGTGAATCAACCAAAAGCTGGGAAGACGCTGTTCATAATGCTGTAAGGGATGCAGCCAAAACCATTGATAATATTGTAGGTGTAGAAGTAATGAACAACACAGCCGAAGTTGAAAACGGTAAGATAGTGGGTTATAAGGCTGATGTACACATAGCTTTTAAGGTTAACAACTAAAAAAACAGGGAGCGCCTTAAAGGTGCTCCTTTTTAAAGCTTAAAAGTTAGGTTCTTCTCCAAAACAGTTGGTTAAGAGTTAAGCTAATATATCTAACAAACTTTATCTAGTGAGATACGTGGGTTGGTTAGATGGCCTTGCCCGGCTCAAGAATTTCTACACC
>DFNM01000057.1 GCA_002376045.1 Firmicutes bacterium UBA3567 | reverse complement strand
GACCAATATGGTAACCAACAATGGAGTGATCGTAAACGTCTATTATGCACTGTATAAAGAAAAACCTTTGTTCACCTGCTATAAAGCCGTATTTTAAGTCAGTTTCCCACAACTGATTGGAGCCGGTAATGGTTCGGTTCCTAGCCAGTTTTTTGGGATACTTCGGTTTAATTTTACGCTGAGGCCGGAAAATATTTAACTCTTTGCATAAACGGTATACTTTTGGAGATTTGAGAAAGGAGTGAAGGAAATTTGAATATTATAAACATTCCTGCAGAGAAATGGTATGATGCTATCCAGCTGCGACGATCGAGAAGGAAATTCTTATCGAAACCAATAGATACACAGGATATAGATCATTTGAAAGAGCTCTGTGCAATTTTAAACAGCTCCATTGAGGGGGTAAGGGTGGTTTTTACACCTGAAGGTCCTCAGCCCGTATTAAAGGGTGTAATAGGTTCTTTTGGTAAGATAAAAGGAGCGCCAGCATATACCACATTAATTGGTGACATAAAAAAACCAAATGTTCAGGAGAAGGTTGGGTATATTGGTGAATGTTTTGTTCTCGAGGCGACTTCAATGGGGCTAGCAACATGCTGGGTTGGGGGTCTTTTTAGGCCTGAAGTTGTAAAGGAGCAAATTCATGTTAAAGATAATGAAGAAGTTTTAGCCATTTTGACGGTTGGATATGTCGGGAATGAGTACGGTTTTGCGGAGAAGGTAATTTATGGAAAGACCCCAAAACACAAAAGAAAGAGTCTGGAAAGCCTGTGTGAAGGGTTGCCTCAAGATGAATGGCCTGAGTGGATAAGGAGCGCATTGGGAGCAGCCAGACTTGCACCATCAGCCTATAATCGGCAGCCATGGCGATTTTTGGTTCAAAAGGACTCAATAAAAATTTATGTTGACAATTCACAGAATTCTTCCCACATAACAAAACGCTTGGATTGTGGTATAGCAATGCTGCACCTTGAAATTGGAGTTTTATACAGGGGAGTATGGGGAAAATGGGAATACCTCCATTCTCCTGATGTTGCCAGGTTTATGGTCTGGTAGGCAAACGCTCGGGGATAAGGTTTTATCACTGATTCCCTGAAGGCGATAAAAGGGCCGGATTTTTTCCGACCCTAAAAATTTTTAATCGATTTTTTCCTTCAATATGTCTTCAAGAGTTGGTTTGCCGATTTCCTGAAGCTGGTACTTGACTCTGATTGTTGGCTTGTTGATCTGGGCTATTCTAGTTAAATCTATGGGTGTGCCTATAATAACCACATCACAATCCGCTTTGTTGATGGTTGCCTGCAGCTCACCAATTTGTTTGTAGTCATACCCCATGGCAGGTAGAATTAAAGACAGGTGTTTGTAATGGCTGTAGGTTGTTTTTATACTGCCAACTGCAAATGGTCTTGGGTCAATGATTTCTTTTGCTCCAAATTTTTTAGCAGCGATAAAACCGGCACCATAGCTCATTTCTCCATGAGTTAAGGTAGGTCCGTCTTCTACCACCAGTACCCTCCGGTTCTTGATTTTCTCAGGGTTTTCTACATATATAGGGGAAGCTGCATCTACAACCACTGCTTCTGGATTAACCTCTTCAATTGATTTCCTTACCCTTTCTACGTTTTTCGGGTTAGCGGTATCGATTTTATTGATTACAATTACATCAGCACTCCTTAAGTTTGTTTCTCCCGGATGGTACTTCACTTCATGACCAGGTCTGTGAGGATCAACCAGCACTAATCTCATATCTGAGTAATAAAATGGAAAATCATTGTTTCCGCCATCCCAAACTATCACATCGGCTTCTTTTTCGGCTTCTTTCAAAATCATCTCATAATCGATACCTGCATATACCACACTTCCCTGATCAATGTGAGGTTCATACTCTTCTCGCTCTTCAATTGTACACTTATGATAGTCGAGGTCTTCATAACTCGCAAACCGCTGGCATACCTGCTTCCTTAGATCTCCGTAAGGCATGGGATGTCTTATAACAACGACTTTTTTACCCATTTGCCTTAAAATCCTGCAGATCTTTCTAGTTGTCTGGCTTTTCCCCACTCCTGTTCTTACTGCACACACAGATACAACAGGTTTGGAGGACTTCAGCATTGTGGATTTGGGCCCCATCAGTCTGAAGTCTGCTCCAGCCTTTAAAACTCTTGATGCTTTGTGCATAACTTCTTCGTGAGAAATGTCGCTGTAGGCAAAAACAACCTGGTCCACATTTAGATCTTTTATCGCGGATTCCAGTTCTTCTTCCGGATATATGTTTATGCCTTCAGGGTAAAGCTCTCCCGAAAGCTGTGAAGGGTATTTTCTACCCTCGATGTTGGGTATCTGGGTAGCTGTAAATGCCACAACTTTGTAAGCAGGGTTGTTTCTAAAGTAGGTGTTAAATACGTGAAAATCCCTTCCTGCAGCACCCATTATGATTACTCTGATTTTACTCAAAGCGATTCCCTCCTCTTTTTTTGGGTTTGCTTTTTAAATTAAGCAAAATTTGTGCCAACTCGAGAATGTTTGTTAGTTACGGTTTGGGGAGAAATATTAGCGGTTTTTGTGCAAAAACATTTTGCACTTGGTTTTTGCATTTTGTTTTTTTATACTTTGTTTTCTTCTAATTTAGTTCCTACTTATCTATCTTAATAGAAATACTTCTTAAAAACCGTAAGGATATGCCTACATGGAGAATGTGTAGATTTTTTGGGCCGAGGTGATCCTGAGTTTTTAGAAAAAGGAGAAATAACTACCAGCCGAACTTCAAAAAAACTACCGGAATAGAGGGCGGCTTAATGACTACGGGAAAAATCATGGTTAATGATGACAAAAAGTTATTAAAGGTGTACATAAAAGGAGCTTAAAATTAAAAAAGTTAAATCACTTTATGGTATAATAAAGATAACATTATCAATTCAATGCTAATCCTGATCATGCTTCATCTCAAAGTGCTGGATGCCGAAAAGGAGTGTGTTGTACATCTCTTCTAGATGGTCTACACGGTTTTTTAATGTTTCGATTTCATTTTCCAGATCGCTTATTTTTTTATTCAGCTCATAATATTCATTATAAAACAAGATATCACCTCCAGAAAAATTTTGGGGCAGCACACGGATGTGCTGCCCGGATAATGGGAGAGGAGAAACTTGGAGTTGTACTCCTGGGTATATAATAACCAAATAACAAGAAAATATACAGCTTAAAATAATTTTTTACATTAATTTTAATAATTGGTTCTTCTCCACTTCAGTTGGTTAAGGGTTGAGCTAATATATCTAACAAACTTTATCTAAAGAGATACGTGGATTGGTTAGATAGCCTTGCCCGGCTTGAAAAATTTTACACCGGCCTGCTTCGGTAGTCAAGGCAACCCTTAGGGGC
>DFNM01000228.1 GCA_002376045.1 Firmicutes bacterium UBA3567 | reverse complement strand
GTAAGGCTATCTAACCAACCCACGTATCTCTCTAGATAAAGTTTGTTAGATATATTAGCTAACCCTTAACCAACTGTTTTGGAGAAGAGCCAAAAATTCTTTACCTTTCTTTTCAGCCGGAACCTCACGCCAAAGCATCAGGTGGTTAATCAGCTTTCTCTCCGACTAACTACCTACCCACCAGTCCCATTCTCTCAACCACGATTCCGATCATTTCATCGATGGCTGTTACTAATCTTGCAGCGGCCGTATAGGCATGCTGGAACCTGACCATATTGGCCATTTCTTCATCCAGGGAAACTCCGGAAGCCATTTCCCTTCGGTTCTCCAGGTGTGAAATGAGAAGCTCCTGGTTGTCCACCATTCTTTTTGCTTCCTGGGTTTGTACACCCAGCCTGGATACCAGTGATTTAGTAAAATCATCAAAGGTTCCTCCATTGATAACTTCTGCATTCTTAAGTTGAGCCAGAGCCAGGGCATTGCTTCCATCTCCCGGAAGATTTGCAGCATCTGTTGCAGCAGCTATTTGTTCAATATCCAGATATGGATTCACAGCAATCAACTCATCATCACTCAGGTCTACGGCTTCTTTGAAAAAGTTAATACCATTTGAACCATCAAGACCATAGCCGTTTTTGTGGATTGCATTAATCTCATCCCTCAAAGTATCAGCCAGCTGCTTGAGATTATTCTGATATTCTGCTATTACATCATCCCTTATATCCAGGAGCCCCCTCAATTCTCCACTCTGTATATCCACATTTCTCCCTGTTTTCGCCCAAATTATTTCGGGCGGCTCTGCCGTTTCATCAAGCTTTAACTCCTTATAGTATATGCCCTGAACAAGGGGCGTCCCTGAAATGGTTATAACTGACTGCCCATGTTCATTCTCATTCACATCAATATCTATGATTTTAGACAACCTGTCTATCAATAGATCTCGCCTGTCCCTCAAATCATTGGCATTGTCCCCTGTTATCTCCACCTGCTGGATCTTCAGGTTTAGCTCGGCAATCTGCCTTGAGAGGGAATTAATATCCCCCACCTTTGTTTCCATAGTAAAATTGGCATGATCCGTCAAATCCGAAAGCTTCCTGTTGATGTGGTTAATAGTATCCGCAAGGTCAACTCCTCGCTGGTAAACGATTTCCCTAACTGTAAGGTTTTCCGGGTGTTTGCTTAATTCCTGGAAGGCATTCCAGAAATTATCCAAAACACTTCTAATTCCCGTTTCTGAAGGTTCATTGAAAATAAGCTCTATCTTCTGCAGAAAATCACTCTTAATCTCCCATTCTCCTAGGGCCTGGTTTTCGTTTCTGTAATCATAATCCACGAACATATCCCGAATCCTTCTAACTTCCTCTATTGTGACTCCACTGCCTACCTGACCTTTGAAAAAGGATCTATTAAAACCATAAAGGCTTTCCAAATGTGTTGAACTCATTATGGCCTGCTGCCGTGAGTAGCCTTCAGTATTTGCATTGGCAATGTTGTGGGCAGTAACATTAAGGGCATATTGGCTTGCAAAAAGAGCCTTTTTAGCTATATCAAGACCAAAAAAGGATGACTTCACACCACTCACCCCTATAGCTTTATATCCACAAAACTCTTCACATCTTTTTTATCCTTCTTGCCCGAACCGTCCTTGTATATTCCGGTATCCTCCTCAACTGCTGAGGTTATCAGTTTTATGGAATGGTTTATGTGTTCAAGGGACTTTTGAATGAGTCTTGAGTTGGTCTGGTTGACTTTTTCCAACTCCCCTAAAACTGCGGTAATCTTCTGCTGAATCTCTTTAAGATGATGTTTTGAACCAGTATCGATCTTATCCAGAAGCTCAGCAAGGGTAATCCTGTCAACATCTATCTCTATGTCTTTGCTGATTTCCTTCAAAATTCTGAACCTTTCTTCCTCAAGCTTGCCTATTTTTAATATAAGGGCCTGCTCCGACCTGACAATGTTATCCAGGCGTTTCACGTTTCCCTCAACCAGGCAATCAGTTTTGGTTTTCGAAAGGGCAAGAATATCTTCATATATTTCCAGTTCTTCTCCAAGCACTTCTCCCAGCTGTTTTAGCAAAGCACCCATCAGAGCCACTCCTTATCAAATCAATTCATCTACTATTGCTCTCTCCAGGAGCTTTTCCGCTACCTTTTCACCACTCACACTGTATGTGCCTTTAGAAATTTGTGCTTTCAGGGCCTCAACCTTTTCCTTCCTTATCTCCGGGGCTCTTTTGATCTCACTTAAAGCCAATTGGTAGAACCTTGCTTCGGTGGAAAGCTCCACCCTGTCTTTATCGGTTTTAATATTCCGGGGTTTTTCTTTTTTGGTCTTTTCTTCTATTCTCTGGGTGCTGTACGCTTTAATAATGCTCTGTATCTGGCTTTTTGAAATCATCATGTTTCCACCTTCTTGACAAAAAAATTCACCCCAAATTTTCCCTTATTTTTGATATCGGAAAGGTGATATTAAAAGTTTATCTTCAATTATATTGAATATCCGCTGAAAAACGGCATTTACAGCAGTATAAAAAAATTATCTCCTTAATGTAGCTTATTTCTTCCTCTTAATATTAAGATGCATCCTGCCTTTCTTGATTTCTTTCAGTGGCATGTCTTTGTTTCCCATCAGCTTATCTTTCAGTTCTTTTGCGCACTCTTCACAGTACCTGCCGCTCCTTATTGGTTTATCGCATCTTTCACATCTCAAGAAAATATTTACGTTATCCTTAGAAAGCATTAACCGCCCTTCTCTGAGAAAACGTATTATCTTTTTTGTCGAAACTCCTGTCTCACTACTCACTCTGTCTATGGTTGCTTTAGGATGTTCATAAAGGTAATCCCTGACCTTGTTGTAATCCTCCTCATCTTCTCTCTGGCAATCGGGACACAGCATGATATTGGTGTAAACAAAAAGCTTACCACACCTGGGACAGTTTTTTAACTGGGGCATGCTAAAACCTCCTTCTTTTCTAAAATCCTTTCCCGGATGCTAGAGTCAAAACAAACACTTCCCACACACCGCTTTCCAGCAGCACCCTGGAACATTCATCAACTGTGGCACCTGTTGTGAAGATATCATCCACAAGCAAAATCCTTTTAGCCTTAAACTGTTTCGGGTTCTTTACACGAAAAGAACCCTTTAAGTTTTTTAACCTTTCCCCTCTACTCAGTTCTCGCTGCAGCCTGGTACCTTTTACTTTTATAAGGTTACCGCCTACCAGCTTACAGTTCAACGCTTTTGCTACGGGTCCAGCAAGCAATAGGGCCTGATTGAATCCCCTCTGACTCAGCCTTTTTCTGCTTAAAGGTACGGGGACAACACACCCAAAAGCAGGCCAGTTCAAAGTTTCAAGCTTCTCAATCAAAAGCCCTGACAGCAGACCCGCAAGTCTTTTCTTGCCTTTGAACTTGAAGTGGAATATTAGCTGTTTCAGTATGCCGTCAAAAACACCCACTGATGCCCCCTGGGTAAAACAGTGCTCCATGGTTACACAGTCATAGCAGTATTGAAGGAATTTGGTATGGTGCAGTGGTTTGCCACATTTTCTACACACAGGTTCCTTAATGTATTCAATAGCTTTAAAGCATCTACGGCATACATCCCTTTCATCTTCTTCAAGCATTTCACCGCATACAATACAGTTGGCAGGGGGTGGATAAACCAGGTCAAGGAGCGTTTCTACTAACAGCTTCATAATGCATCTCCAATTTTTGCAATTTTTATTTTAATTCGTCAAATTTATGGTATTTCCTCTAAAAAAATCAAAAATATATCGTTTTGCAGCTTCGGGATTCAGCTTGACAGAAAACACAAATCTGTTATAATAAAATTGCACATACTATATGGGGGTATATGGTATAAAGGAGGTGGGTTTGAATGCCCTTTTATGATTTCAAGTGCAGAAAATGCGGTAAATCCTTTACCGTTTTTGCTTCCATCAGGGATAAAGACAAAACTAGATGTCCCGAGTGCGGATCAGGGGACGTTATCCAGGAATTCAAATCCATTAACGTAGGAACATCCGGGGGAAGAAGCACCTGTAACACCGGTTTTGGCTGAAGCTTTTAATTAGAGGGAATCGTAGATTCCCCAATCCAAAAATCTACTGCATAAAACTGTGCAGTAGATTTTTTGTTATGCATTTTTATATAATTTATTTTATTATAATTTATTTTATTATAATTTATATTATAATAATTTATGGTATAATAATACTGAGGTGATATTATTATGAAATTCAGGTTTATAAATAGAGAAAAGGAATTAGAGTTTTTGGATAAAGAATACAACAAACCAGGTTCATCTTTTATAATCATTTATGGTAGAAGAAGAATCGGAAAAACAGCTTTAATAAAGAAATTTATTGAAAACAAACCTGCCCTGTACTTTCTTGCAACAGAAGAAATGGAAAGGGAAAACATAAAGAACCTGAAACACCTGATTGCAAACTTTACTAACAATCCCCTTCTTAAAAGAGGAACCAGCTTTACATGGGATGATCTTTTTATAGCATTCAAAGACTATAATAAGGAAACAAAGAAAATCATCGTAATAGATGAATTCCAGTATCTGGTAAAAATCAATAAAGCTTTTTCTTCAATATTTCAACGGATATGGGACAACCATTTAAAAGATGAAAATATTATGGTGATTTTGTGTGGTTCACTGATCAGTATGATGGAAAGCCAAACTTTAACCTACTCCAGCCCATTATATGGAAGAAGAACCGGGCAAATAAAAATGAAACAGATAAGTTTCTCCAGATATGGTGAGTTTTTTGAAGACAAAACGACAAATGAGTTAATCGAATTTTATGCAGTTACTGGAGGAGTTCCCAAGTATATAGAAATTTTCAAATCAGAAAAAGATATATACACAGCAATAGAAAAAAATGTTTTAAACAAACAAAGTTTTTTGTTTGAAGAACCGGTTTTTTTGCTTGAAAGGGAATTAAATGATATTGGAAGTTATTTTTCAGTAATTAAAACAATTGCAATGGGAAATCACAAACTCGGTAAAATGGCATCTTATCTGGGAATTTCTCAATCCAATCTAACAAAATACATTAAAACTTTAATTGATATGGATATAATAGAAAGACAGCTACCTGTTACAGAAAAAAATCCAGAAAAAAGCAAAAAAGGCCTTTACTTTATTAAAGATAATTTTATTGAGTTCTGGTTCAAATTTGTATATCCCTATAAAAATTACTTAGAAATGGAAAACACAGATTATGTTTTAAATAAAATCAAAAACAATTTTATCGACAATCATGTAAGTTTTGTTTATGAAAAAGTTTGCTTAGAAAAGATCTGGCAAATGAATGAATCAAACATGTTTGGTTTTAAGATTTTAAAGCTGGGGAAATGGTGGAACAGGAAAGATGAAATTGATATCGTAGGATATAATGATGAAACCAAGGATATAATATTTGGAGAATGCAAATACCTTGATATTGAAGTAGATGTAGATGTCTTCTTCGATTTGATTGATAAAGCCAGGAAGGTCCAGTGGTCAAAAAATAACAGGAAAGAACATTTTATAATCTTTAGCAAATCAGGATTCACTAACCAGTTAATAGAACTGGCCAAAAAGAGAAGGGATTTGATTTTAAAAGAAGGCTGCTGACTGTTCACAGCCACAGCCTGATTTTTAAACCTATAAACAGCGGATTTTTGGTTTTGAATCCACATTGATGGTGGTCAGCATTATCTTCCTTACCTCTTCAAGCTTATTGGTTTTACCCAATGCCCACATCAGCTTTGCAACCGAAGTTTCCGATGTTATCAATATTGATCAATTCACAGAAAAACACTCCCTTATCCTTCTGGCCAGCAGAGTGTAGCGTTTTGCCGGTTTGTTGTTGTTGACAGCTATGGCAAGGGCCTTCCTGGTCCCCACCAGCACCACCAGTTCCTTTGCTCTGGTTATAGCCGTGTAAAGCAGGTTGCGCTGCAGCATAAGGTAATGCTGGGTTGAAACAGGCATAACAACAACAGGATACTCACTCCCTTGGCTCTTATGAACGGAAATGGCATAGGACAGCACCAGTTCCTCGGTTTCATAGCCTTCGTATTCAACAACCCGTTCTCCCTCACCATCAGGATACTTCACATAAACTACCCCTTCTTCATTATCAATCTCAACGATCTTGCCTATATCCCCGTTGAAAACCTCTTTTTTGTAGTTGTTTTTTATCTGCATAACTTTATCCCCTTCTCTAAAGACCATTCCTCCCACCTTTTTCTCTTCCTTGTCATGAGAAGGGGGGTTGAGGATTTTCTGAAGTTCCCTGTTGAGGTTATCAACTCCGATACACGTGCGCCGCATGGGTGTCAAAACCTGTATATCCTCCAGGGGATCAAAAGCAGCAAACCCGGGTATACGCCTGCTGCACAGTTCAAGCACCGTCACCAGTATATCATGAGGGTCTTCTTTTTCATCAAGGAAGAAATCTTTTTCTGACCTGTTCAGGATGGGAAACTCCCCTCTGTTGATTCTGTGAGCATTGACTACAATCATGCTTTCCCGGGCCTGTCTGAAAATTTCTGTCAGGTGGACAACCTGTATCTTCCCACTGTCTATAATATCCTTCAAAACATTGCCCGCCCCTACTGAAGGGAGCTGGTCTACATCTCCTACCAGCACCAGCCGTGCCCCAAAGGGGACGGCTTTGAGGAGATTATACATGAGGAGCAGATCCACCATCGATACCTCATCTATGATAACCACATCCGCTTCAAGGGGTTCATCTTCATTCACTTTAAACTCCATTCCCCGCCCCTGAGAGTAGCTGAATTCCAGAAGGCGATGAATGGTTTTCGCCTCCCTGCCGGTTGCCTCCGTCATCCTTTTGGCCGCTCTTCCCGTAGGTGCAGCCAGAGCGGCATACATCCCCCGCCTTTCCAACAGTTCCAGAATACAGTTTATAACCGTAGTTTTACCCGTTCCAGGTCCCCCTGTTATAACCACAACACCGTTTTCCACTATCTTTTTTATTGCCTCTTTCTGCCCTGTAGAAAGCCTGATACCCGTTGACTTTTGAATTTTTTCAATCTCATCCTCCACATCCACGGGAATGGGAGTCACCGGAACTCGCGCCAGTTTGCTGAGCCTGTCTGCCGCTCCCTTCTCCGCATAGTAATAGGGAGGGAGGTATACGGCTTTTCCCCCTTCTGTTTCTTCCACTACAACCTCTCTGCTTTCCTTGAGTTCCTCAACAATTTCCTGAATGGAATCTCCCGATACTTCCAGGATTCTTTCCCCTCTCTTGACAAGCTCATCCAGGGGTGCGTACGTATGGCCTTCTGATACAAACTCATTTATGACGTGTTTTATTCCCGCTGCAATCCTGTAGCGGGAATCCTTCTTTATCCCCATGTTCCGGGCAATTTTATCAGCCGTCTTGAAGCCTATCCCGAAAATCTCGTCCGCCAGGCGGTATGGATTCTCCTTAATAAGCTGGATGGTTTTTTGACCGTATTCTTTGTATATCTTAACAGCGTAAGTGGGGCTTACTCCATTGGATTGTAAAAACAGCATCACATCCTGTATATCCCGCTGCTGTTCAAATTCCTGAGCTATCTGTTTTGCCTTTACCTCTCCTATCCCCTCCACCTCTGTCAAACGCTCCGGATGATACTGGATGATGTTCAGGGTGTCACGTCCAAAGTATTCCACCAGTTTCTTAGCGGTTTTGGGCCCGATGCCCTTGATAAGCCCGGAACCCAGGTACTTTTCTATGCCCCTAACCGTAGCGGGTACGCTTATCCGGTATACTTCTACTTTAAACTGAGGGCCGTACACAGGATGTTCTGTCCATTCACCTTTGAGCTCAAACATTTCCCCTTCTCCAACAAAGGGAAAGTGCCCCACTGCTGTAAAAGTCTCGTCCTTTTCTGTGTGTTTCATCCTCAAAACAGCAAAATGGTTATCATGGTTGTAATACGTGATGCGCTCCACACTGGCCTGCAGTTCAATCATATACCAACCTCCGAAGCTTCCTTTTTCTACTAATTATATCAAAACCAAACGCACGTTCCAATAGTTTTGATACAATTCCATGAGACAATCGGTGTTGAAAGCAGTTCCAACAAATGGTATAATAATCACAACATTTTAACGGAAGAAAGAAGGAAAGGAAAATGCAGCTACCTGTTGATAAAATACGTGAACTGTGTAAAAAGCACGGCATAATGGTTTTTATTCTTTTCGGTTCCTATGCTGCAAACAGGTTCGACAGCGAAAGTGATGTTGATGTGGCTATTCTGGTTAAAAATCCCGTATCAATTTTAAAAAGCAGAACCAGAATTCTGAAGAAACTCTCTGACCTTTTCGGATACAAAGATATAGACCTGGTGCTGTTAAACCATGCAGACCCACTGCTCAAATTCAATATCGCCAGAGGTAGCGTCAGATAGGATAT
>DFNM01000237.1 GCA_002376045.1 Firmicutes bacterium UBA3567 | reverse complement strand
ACTGTTTTGGAGAAGAACCATATTTTGATAAACCTTCAAATTTTGATATTTATTGACTGGTTTCACCCAGTATTACTTGCTTTTACCCCTGCCTAACACTTTCCAAAAACCTTTTACTTCACCCCCATCAATAACCGCCACCTCATCTGTCAGATTGATAACCGGGCATGCGTGATTTGGTATGATCTCTATCCTATGTCCTATGTGTAAAAGGTCTTTTGTGCTAGTTCCTTCAATAATACCGTGTTCTTCAGACAACCGGGTTATTGTAAGGCTTTCATAACCCCTGATATAACCAAACCCCGATACAACACTGACACCATGGGCTCCTTTATCAAGGGCAAGGGTTTTACTCCCTGCATCAATCACAGCTCTGTTTTTTGCCGGTATGCTTATAACAGTGGAAACCACTCTGAGGGAGCACGCCCGTGCAGAAACAATTCCTAGTCCCATCTGTATTGCATCATAAAAAACATAATTGCCCGGACGTATTTCTGTAATTCCTTTAACCTTTCCTGAAATTTTAGCAGTAGGTGTTGAACCTACACTTATCTCCTTTAGTTCTATACCCTCTTTTTTCATCTGCTTGGCCAGATTTACCATTGTTTCTCCTTCTTTTCGTCCTATTTCCACCACTTCGTCATAACTCAGTGCACCGTAGACCTGGCCTGCATGGGTAAATATACCCTTCAGATTCAAATTGGGCAATTTTGTTATTTGTTTTGCCAGCTGTATTGCATCTTGTGATGGTTTAACTCCACACCTTTTGAGACCAACATCAATTTCCAGCAGCACATCTAGAGTCAGACCCTTTGCTGCAAAGGCCCTGTTCAATTCAGAAGCATTCTCCAATGAATCCACGGCAACACACACCCTGGCCTTTCTGGTCAACTCAATCAGCCGGTTGATTTTTGTTTCCCCCACAATTTCATAGGCAATAAAAACATCATCAACCCCTGAATTTATCATAGCCTGGGCTTCTCCAAGTTTTGATACGGTTATACCTCTCGCTCCTTCATCAATCTGTATTTTGGCTATCTCCGGTATTTTGTGGGACTTGATGTGGGGTCTTAGTTTAACATTGGATTCATCTGCAAATTTTTGCATATCTCGAATATTCTGCAGCAGAATCTCTTTAAAAACCACCACCTGTGGTGTATCAATGTCCTGCAAATACCTTTTAATTGGAAACACCTCCTTGGAATAAAGGGGAATCCTTTTAATAGAAGCAAAAACATTGGTGATTGAACCTTACGACCCGGGTTTTCCCCTTTTTTTCCAGTATAAACAGTCTGTTTCTTCGCATTGAACACAATTTTACTTTCTTTCATATGGTGAGCACTAAATGATAAGATACCATACTGGAAGAAGCTCGTCTTAAATAGGAAGTCTGTCTATAACTATTGTCACCAGTATAGCAGCAAATATCGCCGGTAGCAGATTTCCCACTTTTATTTTTTTTAACCCCAGCATATTAATTCCAATACCCAAAATCAGCAGCCCTCCTGTTGCTGTCATCTCGGTAACAACAGCATCATTTAAAAAGCCTTTGATTAAGGATGCACCCAGTGTTATACTCCCCTGATACAAAAATACTGGAATTGAAGAAAAAGCCACACCCAGTCCCATGCTTGAAGCAAAAATGATAGATGTTATTCCATCCAGAGCTGATTTGGCATAGAGGGTGTTGTGCTGACCTGTTAATCCGCTTTCAAGTGCACCCATAATTGCCATAGCCCCAACGCAGTACACCAAACTGGCTGTGACAAACCCTTTAGCCACATCTCCTTTTTCCTGACCTGCTTTTCTCTCCAGCCATGACCCCAGGGTATCGAGTTTTTCTTCTATCTTTAACTTTTCACCAACCACTCCTCCTATAACCAGGCTTAATATGATGATTAAAACATTGTTTGTTTCCAAAGCCATTGATATACCGATCAACAAAACTGCAAGACCGATGCCCTGCATTATGGTTTCCTTAATTCTTTCAGGGATTCCCTGTTTCAAGAGGTTTCCCAAAAGAGCTCCAATAATTATGGCAATGGAATTCACTATGGTCCCCAACATAATACATCCTCCTCAGCTGAATTCCCAACATGCACACAGCATTTCCCCAAATTCTTTGATTGCGATAAACATGTTTTCCCGCCCGGTAGATCAAGCTGCTTTGGCAATTCTTTTAAATGGTTATACCTTTTTAATCAGCAACCTTTATTTATATTGAGTCTGGGCTTAATCAATGTCTCTGGCACTCAACTCGGTGTTTACTTGTTGAGTTAAATTTGAGATTATGTATCGTTATACAGGAGTATCGCTGTTACCCATAAGACACACATTTGGTTGAGTGCCGGGCAAAAACCTATAATGCGCCTTTTGATTAAGTCCAGCCTCTTTATTACATCATTTAACATCTGTAAGCATAATGAATAATACCGAATTAAGGGGATAGTTACTCGTCTTCCGCATCAAGAAAAATCCAAAAAGGTTTCCATAAAAAGAAGGTATGTACATGTCCTTTGTTGAATAAATGTTTCAAATACAAAAGTTTAAAAGGGAATTTTGGTAGATTATAACGAGTTTAAGAAAAATTCGTCCGCCTGTATTCCATTTGATAGATGGGTGTAAAACTGCTTGCTGCAGGTGAACCTTTGCTTCATGGATAATCCTAGAAATATGCGTTGCCTATTTTTCATGATAGAATTTTCTTTAATGCGAAAGATGAGTAGTTATATTCTTCTAACAGTTTTGTGTTTCCACGGTAATTCCACTGATTACACAGGTTCAGTGGAATGTTTCACATGAAACATTCATTTCAGGGTATGTTATCAAAAATCCTTTCCTCTCGCCCCATAACCAGTTCCAAAATCCTTTCAAGGTCTTCTTCTGAATAGTACTCTATTTCTATTTTCCCCTTGTTCTTTCCGCTCCTCACCTTTACCTTTGTTCCGAAGAACTGCTTTAATATGTCTTCCAAATGAATGATTAGCGGATTCGTTTTTTTGCTCAGTTTGTTTTGTTTTTTCGGTTTTTTAACAAGCTTTTCTATTTCTCTTACTGTTAAATCCCTTTCTAAAATCTTTTGAGCCATCTGTTTTTGTTCTTCTTCATTATCAAGGCTCAAAAGTGCCCTGGCATGACCCGTTGTAATCTTACCCTTTGCCAACAGATTCTGGATTTCTTCGGGGAGATTCAGAAGCCTTATTGAATTGGCTATAACGGAACGGCTTTTTCCAATTCTCTTTGATAATGTTTCCTGAGTAATACCCAGGTCCTCAATCAGCTGTTTGTAGGCGGTGGCTTCTTCTATTGGATTCAAATCTTCTCTTTGAAGATTTTCCAATAGAGCTATCTCTAGCATCTGGCCATCGCTGTATTCTTTTACGATAGCAGGTATTTTCCTGATACCCGCTTTTTTTGCAGCCCTCCAGCGCCGTTCCCCTGCCACCAGCTCATACCCACCATCCTTTTTTCTAACGATGATAGGCTGAATCACACCGTGCTCTTCGATCGATCTAGCCAGTTCCTCAAGCTTTTGATCGTCAAATTCGGTTCTCGGCTGATATGGATTGGGTTTTATCAGACCGAGTTCTACTTCCCTTACTCCATCCTCTTCATCAGCATCAGGTATCAAAGCAGAAAGACCTCGCCCCAATCGTCTTTTATTCAATTCCCATCACTTCCTTTGCTAATTCTGTATAAACCTCTGCCCCCCTGGATTTTGGATCATACACGATTATTGGCTTCCCGTGACTCGGAGCCTCTGAAAGCCTCACATTTCTCGGAATAATCGTCCTGTAAACCTTGTTTCTGAAGTATTTTTTAACTTCTTCCACGACCTGAATAGAGAGGTTTGTCCTTGCATCGAACATGGTAAGGACAACACCTTCAACCTCTAAATCCGGATTCAAATGCTTAGTTACCAGCTTTATTGTATTCATCAGCTGGCCCAGCCCTTCCAGCGCATAATACTCGCACTGGATTGGCACCAACACTGTGTCTGCTGCAGTTAGAGCGTTTATTGTAAGCAAACCCAGGGATGGAGGACAGTCAATTATTACAAAATCATAGTTTTGCTCAACTTCCCTCAGAGCATGCTTAAGCTTTTGTTCTCTGGAAATGGCTGCAACCAGCTCTATTTCCGCTCCAGCCAGCTGGATGGTTGAAGGCACTATGGAAAGCCCCTCATATTTTGTTTTTATAATAGTTTCTTTCATCGGCTCATCATTAATCAAAACATCATATATTGAATTTTTCACTTTTTTTTTGTCAATACCCAAACCGCTTGTAGAGTTGCCCTGGGGATCGATGTCTATTAAAAGCACTTTTTGCCCCTGATCGGCAAGGCAGGCGGATAAGTTGACAGCTGTTGTTGTTTTTCCTACACCACCTTTTTGGTTGGCTATAGCCATAATTCTAGCCAAAAGTATCACCCCTCTTTTGAATAAAGTTCTGCTAATTCGAATCGTGTTTTCATCCTTTGATGCTCATACGGGGCAAGTCCCGTAATTCATACTTCACAGTCAAAAACGCTCCTTCAACTTTTTTGGATTTTCCTTAATGCGGAAGATGAGTAGATATATTGGCTTAACCCTTAACCAACTGTTTTGGAAAAAAACCTCATCTTTATATTTGGTTCCTCTCCATTTTAGTTGAGTTAAA
>DFNM01000005.1 GCA_002376045.1 Firmicutes bacterium UBA3567 | reverse complement strand
TTAGTTTCTACACTAGAATCAATTTTTCATTCCAAGACTTACAGGAGTTGCACAAATGGTTTTAAGCTTAGGAAGATTAATTATTGATCTAATTTCTAGAGCCTTTTTTGCGATTTTAATTTTAGATAAATTAAGGGAATCCTCAACTGAGACCTCCTTAAATTCTCCTTTTAAATCCACAAGAATAGCACCCGCATCTTTTGCTACCTGTTCAATACCGGAAACACTTAAGCTTCTTTAGTATCAACTCCCACGATTGAGGACTCACCAATAAATATTTCTTGAATCCCATATTTTTGCAATTCTAGGACTACAGCATAGACTAAGCGTGGATTGGTATTTCTAGCAGTTTCTGGCCCTGCTGCAACACCGACATTTGGTTTTAGTAAGACCCGATCTCCAACGTTAATAAATTTATCTCATCCTTAAGATAATCTACAATGTTTCTAATTCCCTTTTGAATTTCTATAATACCGGGGTTGGAAGGAGTTTTAATAATAGCAACTTCAATTCCCATGACTTCACATCATTTAATGGACTTACTTTTTAAATTAATAAAAAATATCGTAAATTCTAATTTAAATTCAACCTTGTTGTGTTACTCTGATTTTAATTGAAATCAGTTTAAAATTTGTGGTAAAAAGGTTGTTAGACCAGGTATAAATATTAAAATAAATGTAACAATTATCATAGTTATAAAGAAAGGTAACATACCTCTAATTATCCTTTCCATTGAAACTCCAGTCACACCAACAGCTGTATATATATTTACAGCTACAGGCGGAGATGTACAACCTACAACCAGGGCAACAGTAGAAATTAATCCAAAATGAATGGGGTCAACACCAAGACTTTGGCTTATAGGGAAAAGAAAAGGCATAAGAAGTAAAATAATAGCATTACCTTCCATAAAAGTACCGAAAATAAGTAAGATTATTGTGGTAACTAATAGAAAGATAAACGGAGTATTTAAAAATCCCAGCATATAATTCGTTATCACCGAAGCTAAACCCTGTCTTGCAAAGATCCAACTAAAAGGTGTTGATGTTGCTATTACCAACATAACTACAGCTGAAGAAACTGCCGCACTTTCTAAAGTATTTATGATATCTTTGACAGATAATTCTCGATATATAAAAACACCCACTAGTAATGCATAAAAAACCGCTACTGCAGCTGCTTCAGTTGGAGTAAATACTCCACCATATATACCCCCTAGTATTAACAACGGCATTCCCAAGGCAGGTAATGCATCAATAAAGGCTTTTAAAATAGATTTAATACTTCTTTTTACCACATCCCCACCATAACCTTGTTTGCAGCTTATTATATATGCAACAATTATCAATGCACCTGTCATAAATATACCGGGTAAAATCCCCCCCAAAAATAATGAACTTATAGATGTTTCTGTAGTTACACCAAAAGTTACCATTAAAATACTAGGGGGAATTATAGGACCTATTCCACCCGCACAACTGATTAGGCCTGCAGCAAAACCTTCATCATAGTTCTTCTTACGCATTTCGGGGTACATTATTGAACCAATAGCCGCCACCGTTCCAGGAGAAGAACCTGACAAAGCAGCGAAAAAAGCACAAGCTAAAACCGTTGTCATTGCTAATCCACCTTTTATTGCTCCTAAGCATTCATTGGCCAATTTTACTAAACGCCTTGAAATACCTCCTCTTTCCATCATTCTCCCTGCTAACATAAAAAAGGGTATGGCCATAAACGGAAATGAATCAACCGCTGTAAGCATACGTTGAGGAAGACTAACCAATGATACATTTGAATAGACAAACCCCGCTAAAGAAGCGATACCTAATGACACAGCAACAGGAATGCCAATAAATACTAGACTGAAAAAAATACCGAAAAGAACTACGACAAGTAACATTTTGGGGGCCTCCTTATCTATTTAATGGTCGGTTCTTTTTTAAATAACGAAACAAATATCTCTATAAACGTTAATAAAGCCCATACAGGAATTGCCATATAAATATATGCTAGGTTAATTTCTAACGCGGGTGATAATTGAATCGTAGAAAGTTGCAAACGAATGATAAATATTGCGTAATATCCCACTACTGCAACAAAAACCATAATTAAAACACTTTGAAGTATAATAAAAATTTGTTTTGTTTTACCTGATAATTTGTCAATAATAATATTAACACCAATATGTGCTCCCTTTCTAAAAGCAACAGCTGCTGCTACAAAAGACATCCATATCATTAAATACCTTGCAAGCTCTTCAGGCCACATTATTGGAATTTTTAAAAAAAATCTATTTAATACCTGAAAAAAAACAATTAAAGCCATTAATGCAAAACTTATTACAATGAAGTATTTTTCTATTTTATATAGTATCTTCATTGAATTTTCCTCCTTTAAAAAAACCCTTTTTTACAAATTTTTTAAAAAACTACTTCGAAAAATCTCAAATTTAAGGTAGGGGCTAGTTATTTTAGCCCCTAACCTTGCTTATTTAACAACCTTATTAATCAACTCTTCAGGAATTTTATCAGTAAACTTGGTATAGACATCTTTGCATTTTTCACGAAATTCACTTCGATCTACTTTTATAATGTTCATTCCAACTTCTTTCAATTTTTTAATATAATCTTCTTCCATTTGTTTGGTTACATTTCTCTGGTAATCTCTTGCTTCTACAGCTGCATCTTTAATAATTTTTTGATATTCTTCAGGTAAATTATCATAAGTAGCCTTACTCATAAGTAGAGGTGCAATACCATAAAAATGCCCCGTTAGAGTTAAGTTATTACAAACCTCATAGAACTTACTTGTATAGACAACAGGAATAGAGTTCTCGGCACCATCTACAGTACCCTGCTGAAGCGCAGTATAAAGTTCACCCCAGGCCATTGGTACAGGTATTGCCCCTAATACTTTATAACTAGTAGTGTGAACAACATTTTCCATTAAGCGTATCTTAAGGCCCTCAAGATCTTTTGGTTTACTGACTGGAACTTCTCTTGTAAATAAATGCCTAAAACCATTCTCCCAATAAGCTAACCCTACAATCTTTTGAGATTCTAATTCTTTAAAAATTTCCTTACCTACCGGGCCATCTGCTGTACTCCAAGCATGTTCTGAATCTTTAAAAATAAATGGGAGATCAAAAATCATCATCTTGGGCAAAAAACCGCCTAATGGAGCAGTTGAAACCAAACCTATATCTAATGTTCCTAGCTGCATTGACTCTATCATATCCCTTTCACTACCAAGAACACCACCTGAATAAACTTCAATCTTTATCTTACCTTCTGTTTTTTGTTCTACTAATTCCGCAAATTTCTGCATTCCTTTTTCATAGTGACTAGTAGGAGACAATACATGTGCTGCCTTTAATATTATTGGCTTTTCTGTTTCTTTGTCTTTAACTGTATCTGTTGTTTCTTTTACTTCCTGTTGTTTACCACAACCAGCTATCGAAATAATAAATAATAACACAATTAATATAATTAAACTTTTTTTAAAAAACTTTTTCATTCTTACTTATCCCCCCTCAAATTAATAATAGAGCTCTCTCGAAAACTCTCAAGGTATAATGAATCCTCCATTCAGAACCTGGAAAATTCCCGTTTCACCTCAAAAGTTTTATTCATTCCAAATTCTATGATAATGCTCATAATCAAAAGATATTATGAGTATTATCTTTATTTTTACTTACAACCATACCAAATCAAGCTTGACAATTTCATTCACCTCCACAATCGAAATGAAAACATTTTTTTAACCAATAATCCTGATTGTGGGGAGTGATTCCTATGCTGTCTGTTAAGTATTCTCATGAAAAATATCAATCTTTTGTTCGTGACTTCTTAAACGAGTATTTTATTAGACGGGACCATATCCGCATTATCTGGACTTTCGCACCTCTTATCATCAAACTATGGCTCTGTGACCTTACCAACATTGTCTTTTTGGTTAGAGATCACTGCTCAACTTCTAATAAAGGAGCTCCACCTAAAGATGTTGTGGCACTGCTTCGCTCTCTTATCCTGATGACTCTATCAGGTGAAACAAGTATCACTAAATGGGTTAAAACGTTACAGACAAACCCGTTTTATGCTGTTCTGTCCGGTTTTATCCCCGCAGATTACCTGGATACTCATCCTCATGTCAACGTTGATGATATCTGGGCTGATACTCTCCC
Organism: Firmicutes bacterium UBA3567; assembly: GCA_002376045.1. Taxonomy (GTDB): domain Bacteria; phylum Bacillota; class Thermosediminibacteria; order Koleobacterales; family UBA3567; genus UBA3567. The sequence goes on along the minus strand of DFNM01000005.1, from coordinate 27 downwards.
GGGCGTAGGCACTTTCTATGACTTTAT
>DFNM01000039.1 GCA_002376045.1 Firmicutes bacterium UBA3567 | reverse complement strand
TGTTTTGGAGAAGAACCATAATTGATTAGGTTAGTGTTGACTTAGAATATAACTCAAACATTGTTCATTAACTGTGCAAACCTGTTAATATTTTCCTCCAAAATATTTGACATGTCTTTGTCTATCTTAGTCACCTTCTTAACTATTAACTTGTCCAAAAAATTCATCTTCCTGAATATAAACTCTCCTCCAAAGTATTCTCCTGCAACAGCATTAGCCAACAATTCTTGCGGAAAAGATTTATTTAACTGTGTCTCCGCAATATTTCCATCTCTCATACAACATATAAAAAGCCCAATTTTTTTATCTTTTAACACATTCAGATTCTTTGAACAGAACTCTCTTACTTCTTTTTGAATTTTACCCATGTAAATTGAGCCACCAATAATCACCTTATCATATTTTGAGAGATCTACAGCATTTACTACCTTTAGATTGCATAAATCTACTTTTCCTGTAAGTTTTTCTGATAGAATTGTAGCACACTTTTCTGTACAGCCGTAGTTGGTAGCGTAAACTATTAACGTATTCATGTTCCCACCTCCATTAATCTCTGTACGTAATAAAATTAGTCTATTCTTTTCCTTTATCAAGTGCATCCTCAACTGCTTTTAAAATCACTTTGCTGCTGAGTGTAGCACCAGTAACAACATCAACGTCAACCGACTGTGATTTTTCTATTTCCTTTGTTATTTTTTCGGCTTTTTTTCCAAGTCCACATCGGTGTTCTATTATTTCGATTACGGTTATTCTATTACTCATAACATCAACCTTTACAACAGCTTTCACCGGAAACGATTCATATTCTCCAATATAAGAACCATCACGCACGTTTTCAAGACCAGCAGACCCGACTTCAATAATTAGTGTCAAGACATACATGCTGCAGCTTCAGCATGTATGTTGTCCTGAATAATAAATAGTAATATCTAATTTTTTTGTTACACTTGAATATTATATTCCAATATGGTAATATAGTAATAAATAACAAAAGGGGTGACTCTAAATCAAAAAAGAGTTTTATGAAGCTCGGGCAAATGTGGCTAAAGCTCTGGCTCATCCAGCCCGAATTGCTATAATAGATGTTTTATCTAAAAAGGATGAACTGTGTGTGTGCGAACTAACAGAAGCATTAAAATTAAGCCAATCCATTGTTTCCAAACACCTTGCTATATTAAAAAGTGCCGGTATTGTTGACTCAAGAAAAGAGGGGCTTAAGGTGTTTTATTACATTCGCACTCCATGTGTTGTAAATTTTTTTAAGTGTATGGACCAGATCCTGCTTGAAGATTTACAGAAAAGGCAGAAACAATTGGAAAAAAAGGGAGAGGATGAATATGAATAAAAGCAAAAAGTTTCTACTGTATGCGGCAGTTTTTTTAGCAACTTATTATGTACCCTTTAATAATTCAAAAATCCAGCAGGCTATTCTCGAAGCCTTCCACATGCTCCAGGAATATGCCAGGGAACACGTGTTGTTCTGTTTGATTCCAGCCTTCTTCATCGCAGGAGCCATTTCCAACTTTGTATCTCAACAGGCTGTTATTAAATACTTTGGCGGACAGACTAAAAAATGGATATCTTATTCAGTGGCTTCAGTTTCCGGCAGTATCCTTGCCGTGTGTTCCTGTACAGTTTTACCTCTCTTTGCAGGAATTTACAAAAGAGGTGCCGGAATCGGCCCTGCTACTGCTTTCCTCTATTCGGGACCTGCAATAAACGTGCTGGCTATCATTCTAACGGCAAGAGTTCTGGGATGGCAGCTGGGTTTGGCGCGGGCAATCGGTGCAGTAGTGTTTGCTCTTGTAATCGGTTTGTTCATGGCTGCAATTTTTCATAAAGATGACCAAAAGAGGTTGGAACAAATTGGAGGTGGTCAGATTCATGATGATGAAGGCCGTTCTAATCTCCAAAACCTCATATATTTTACAACCCTTGTGCTGATACTGATTTTCGCCGCCTGGGGCAGACCCGAACATGCAACAGGATTCTGGAATGCAGTGTATGAAATAAAATGGTATATCACAACAGCACTGTTAATAATTCTCGCCGTAATTCTGAATAGATGGTTTAAAAGAGAAGAACTAACAGCATGGGTTGATTCCACATGGGGATTTGCAGAACAGATTCTTCCCCTCCTCTTCGCTGGGGTGCTGATAGCCGGACTCCTTATGGGAAGACCTGGAACCAACACAGGGCTTATCCCTGCAGAGTGGGTGTCCAGAACAGTGGGCGGCAACTCACTCCTGGCAAATCTCACAGCTTCAGCGATAGGCGCCTTTATGTACTTTGCAACATTAACGGAAATCCCAATCCTTCAGGGGTTGCTTGGCCTCGGCATGGGTAAAGGCCCCGCCCTGGCCCTTCTTCTGGCAGGACCCGCTTTGAGCCTGCCGAACATGCTGGTCATCCGAAGTGTACTGGGTACAAAGAAAACCCTGGTATTTGTCAGTCTTGTAATCATAATGGCCACAATTACTGGAATGATTTACGGTAACCTTTGATATAATCACAAAGACTAAAAAAGTGAAAGGAGGAGATTTTAAATGAAAAAAATTGAAATCTTGGGAACTGGCTGTCCAAAATGCAACAAAACAACAGAAATAATTAAAGAAACAGTTAAAAAAATAGGAGTGGAAGCTGAAGTAGTTAAAGTTTCAAACTTAAATGATATCATAAGCAGAGGAGTCATGATGACACCTGCGGTAATGGTTGATGGTGAATTAAAGGTAGAAGGCAAAATTCCTGGCGAGAAAGAAATAAAATCCTGGTTTGAATAATTATTACATGGTAGATTTAACGTAATAAAGCTCCTGAATATTTTTGTATATTTTATTATACAAATCAATATCCCCTACCGAAAGGGCGCCAAGGGTTTCTCCGTGGTACGCATTGGAAATGGAGACAAATTTTCGCTTTTCAGGATGCCCTGTCTGCTGGTGGTATTGAAAACTGAGCTTAAGGGCCACTTCCACCGCTGAGGAACCATTATCAGCAAAAAACACTTTGTTTAATCCTTCAGGTGTTATTCCGGCTATCCTCTCAGCCAGTTCTATAGCGGGTTTATGGGAAAAATTAGCGAAAATCACGTGTTCCAATTTTTCAAGCTGTTTTTTTTTGCCCTGTTAATACGTTTGTTGCTGTGCCCAAAAAGATTTACCCACCAGGAAGAGATGGCATCCAGGTAGGCCTTCCCATTTATATCATACAGATAAGGCCCTTCTCCTCTATCAATTATAATGGGCGGAAAGTCTTCATAATCCTTCATCTGGGAACAGGGATGCCAGATAAACTGTAGGTCCTTTTGCTGCAGCCTATGCATATCCATATTACATCACCTTTCTTTTCTTTTAACAGTTTTGTGTTTGCCTTTCCCCAATAACTACAGTTCATCCATTGATGCTAAAATATCCGATACACTAAACCTTTTTTTAAATTCTTTCTTCACATTCCCTATCTTCTGTTCTTCTACATCTACACCATTCAGCTCCCGTATAACACCTATTATCGTAATTCCTGTTAATTTTTTAATTGTTTCAATGTTATCATCTTCACACAAACCTGATCCGGTGTAACCATTTATGATGATGCCCTTAATTTTTATACCTATACTCTGTGCATATCTTACAGTAAGAACAGTGTGGTTGATGGTACCCAGGCCCGCCCGGCTTACAACAATACATACTCATACCCAGTTCCTTGATAAGGTCATAAAGCATGAAACCATCATCTGTTAGAGGTACAATCAAGCCTCCACTGCCTTCAGTTATGATGTAATCATATTTACTTTTTACATTTAGGACATTTGTCCGGTTATA
>DFNM01000180.1 GCA_002376045.1 Firmicutes bacterium UBA3567 | reverse complement strand
CTACGCCGGAATAGGTCATCTCCCTCAATGAATTTTCATTCTTCTGATGGTGCTGTTAGCAGCATGTATGTCTATACATTAATTCAACACCGTTTCAGCATTTTCCTTTTACCTGAAACATAAAATATTATACTGCTTTGTGGATATATTATTACTAATAAAAAAGGTTATAAGCCAGGGTAAGGATTTGTTTAACACCTATGAATTTTCAATATACCAAGGTCACGTCAAAATCAGTTTCAACCACAATATGTAGTGTCAAATAAGATCCGAAACATCAAAATATTGCACTCGAGGCAATACTTTGACGAGGTCCTGTTCAATATACTGAAAGAGGTTGTAATAATTAACCGCATGGGAGTATAATTATATTATAGGTTATGACCGGGAGGTGTCTGCATTGCTCAGGAACCTGAAGGCAGAGCTGTATTGTCTCAAGTGTGACAGGGAAACCGTTCATGAAATAACTTATATAGGAGAACACCTGAAAAGCATTAGGTGTTCGGAGTGTGGGCGGACTACTGCAATAGATAGAAAGGAATTGCTGAAATACTTTACCGTTGATGTTATTGAAAGGATTATTTCCAAACCTCACCGTATAACAGAGGAATTGCGGAACGACTTGCAGCACTGTATACGCACACTGCCGACGAGAATTATTACCAAACCTTTTCGCACCATTCAGGAAATAAGAGAGCTTTTTAGAGATTGAGTTTGCGGCTACCCTTACATGAGGGTAGTTTTTTATTTTTAAAAATGGCTATACCTTTTAATCAGCAACTTTTTTTTATATTGAGGCTGGACTTAGTCAATGCCGCTTTTTGGATGGAATCTGGTACTCAACTTGGTGTTTACTTGTTGAGTTAAATTTGAGAATTGGGTATCATTATCCAGGAGTATTGTTGTTACCCGTAAGACACACATTGAGTTGAGTGTCAAACTCAGGGCAAAAGGTCTTTTGCTTCGCAAATCGAACCGGATTTAATGAGGTGTCTTGCCGGTGAATCCTTTCCGGAGACCTCCTGTCTCACATCCGATTTTGCTCCTTCCCTTCGGCAGGTTCCATTTGCCCAAAACCTATAATGTTCCTTTTGATTAAGGCCAAGCCTTCTAAGTGGGTTGTTTTAAATATATTTGTGATGAAAAAGCTGAATCAATGGAATAACCATATTTTTAAAGCTGAAAATTTCAAGAAAGTTTGCAAAACTCACAAAAGCCTATAAAAAACCTTGACAAAACATGCGTGATTTGTTACAATAAAGTCGTAACAAAATTTCAAATATTGAACAATTGTTCAAGCAGGTGATACGTTGGAATATAGGGATGATGTGCGTTTAATAACACGAATTGCACACATGTACTATGAAGATGAATTGACCCAAAATGATATTGCAAAAAAACTCGGCATTTCAAGGCCCAAAGTTTCAAGGCTCTTAAAAAGGGCCAGGGAATTGGGAATTGTACAGATAACAATACGTTCGGAACACAGTTATCCAGATCTAGAAAAACAGATTGAGACGATTTTTGGTATTAGAGAGGCGATAATAGTTCCGTATTATCCTGAGGAAAACGACGGTCTTAAGGATGTTTTGGGTAGAGCAGCGGCCACGTATTTTTTGAGGGTTGTAGCAGACAACGTGGTTGTAGGATTATCATGGGGAACTACCCTGTTTAAACTCCTGAATCATATCCATTCCACCAGGAACTATGACATCAATTTTGTTTCCCTGATAGGCGGTATAGGTAATGCAAAAATTGATGTGCATTCCAATCAGATCGTGCTTGCCTGTGCCAAAACTATGGGAGGAAAAGCACATCTGTTGCACGCGCCTGCGGTAGTTGATAGCTTAAAGGTAAAAGAAAGCATCTGTTCTGACAAGCGGATAAAAGAAGTCCTCGAATTAGGCAACAGAGCGGACATTGCAATTGTAGGTATAGGACAGCCCGGATCTCCTACTATGATGGAAGCGGGGTATTTTACTCAGAAAGATATGGAAGAACTAAAAAAGGCAAAAGCCATTGGAGACCTGTGTTCCGCTTTTTTTGATATTAATGGTAAAAGATGTGATGTGGATATAAACGACAGAATTATAGGAATAAGCCTTGATCAGCTGAAAAAAATCCCTCTGGTCATTGGTGTTGCTGGCGGTAAGAACAAAAAGAAATCTATACTGGGCGCTCTCAGAGGGGGCTATCTAGATGTGTTAGTGACGGATACAGAAACAGCGAAGTTCCTTGTTAAAGTGGGTGGATAAGCAGATGTGGTTGAGATTCATGATTCTTATAGGGATACTCTGGCTGGTGCAGGTTGTTTTGACGTATTTTCAGGTAACACACTATAACAAAAGAATCCTGGAACTGAAAAACAAAGGCATTGTGGCTATAGGTAGAAGTAAAGGGGTAATCAATGCAGGAGCTATTGTGATTCTGGCTACCGATGAGGATGGTAGAATTGTTGATGCAGAAATCATGAAGGGTATCAGCGTGTTTGCTAGGTTCAGAAAAATGCGGAAGTTGATCGGTAAGCACATTGAGGAGGTTTCTGAAAACCTCGGTTCCTTTCGAGGCCAGGAAAGGAAGGCCGTTGAAAAGGCTGTTGAGGATTTGATTTTAAAAAATGGGTTCTTCTCCAAAACAGTTGGTTAAGAGTTGAACTAATATTATCTAACAAACTTTATCTAGAGATATACGTAGGTTAGTTAGATAGCCTTGCCCGGCTCAAGAATTTCTACACCGGCCAGCTTCGGCAGTCAAGGCAACCCTTAGGGGCGCCTTACGGCGGCCTTGACTGCCTCATTGCCCGGTGTGGCTACAA